>NZ_JBBDGM010000030.1:0-2966 GCF_037204185.1 Microbacterium bandirmense
GGGACTGTCAGAAAAACGGTGGATCTGGGACTGGCCTGACCGAAAGGAAAGGTAATGACCCAGACCATCGAGATGATCGATCCTGTGACAGGAGAGATCATTGATGAGAAACAGATCGCGGAGCAGCTGCTCACGCAAGCGAAGGAGCAAGGCGTCAGCCTCGTCGGGCCGGGAGGCCTGCTGGGCGGGTTGACCAAGACCGTGCTGGAGACCGCGCTAGAGGCGGAGATGACCGAGCACCTCGGATACGAGAAGCATCAGGTCACTGACAGTGAGAACGCGCGCAACGGCACTCGTTCGAAGACGGTGCTCACCGAGGTCGGCCCGGTGCAGATCGAGGTCCCGCGGGATCGGGATGGATCGTTCGAGCCGAAGATCGTCCGTAAGCGGCAGCGCCGGTTGGACGGTATCGACGAGATTGTCCTCTCGCTCACCGCGCGGGGGTTGACCACGGGTGAGGTCGCGGCGCACTTCGATGACGTCTATGGTGCGTCGGTGTCGAAGGAGACGATCTCGAAGATCACCGACAAGGTCATCGAGGAGATGACCGAGTGGCAGAACCGGCCGCTGGATCGGGTCTACCCGGTGGTGTTCATTGACGCGATCGTGGTGAAGGTCCGTGATGGGCAGGTCCGCAACAAGCCGTTCTATGTCGCCATCGGTGTTACCACCGGCGGGGAGCGGGACATTCTGGGCATCTGGGCCGGCGACGGTGGCGAGGGGGCGAAGTTTTGGCTCGGGGTGCTCACCGAGCTGAAGAACCGTGGCGTCGAAGACGTGTGCATCGTGGTCTGCGACGGCCTCAAGGGGCTGCCGGAGTCGATCACCACGACGTGGGAGTTCGCCGTGGTGCAGACGTTATCTCTTCACAATGGTGGGGTCCGGGGCTTCCGGACGGCCACCTGCGCCGTGGCGGTCAGAACCTATGCAAACGAGTCACCTTCGAGGTCCACATGCAGACCCGTTCGGCCGCCGCGGGGCAGAATCGTGAATCAGCCAGCGGGAGCAGCGACACCTGCCAGGTGATCGCCGAGATAAGGTTCTGACGCGAGGCTGCCACGCATCATCGGTGACCGGGTGGATTCCTTCGATAGCGGAAGGGAGAGCCCGAAATGGCTCGTCTTCATCACCAACCTGACCCATCTGATGTGTTCGCCGGCGTCGACTGGGGTGGCACCCACCACCAACTGTGTCTGGTCGACGCGGACGGCCAGGTGCTGCGGCAACGCCGCGTTCCCCACACGGTTGCCGGCATCACAGAACTCTGCCGGCTCCTGACTGACAGTCATGGTCTGACCAGGGTCGCAATCGAACGTGCCGAGGGACTGCTCGTCGAGCGGCTCCTCACCCTCGAAAGCGTCGAGGTGTTCTGCGTGTCGCCGAAGATCTCCTCGCGTGCTCGGGAGCGATATCGGCTCGCCGCGACGAAGACCGACGAGTTCGACGCGTTCGTCCTCGCCGACACGCTCCGCCACGAGCATGGATTCTGGCGACCCCTGCGTCCCGCGTCGGACACTCTGATGCAGCTACGCGCAACGATCCGTGACCGAGAACGCGTGGTCTGGAACCAACGCGACCTCGAGAACCAGCTTCGCGCGACGATGGAGGCCTACAACCCGGCGGTGTTGCACCTGTTCTCCAGCCTGGACCGCGATATCTCGCTGGAGTTCATCCGCCGCTACCCCCTACCCGCACAGGCGGCACGTGTCGGCGTCGCACGGATGGGAGCGTTCATCAGCCGCGAGCACTACACCGGCCGTGTTCCCGCCGAGACGCTCGTCGCGCGTCTGCAACCACATCTCCTCTCGGCCAGCGCGGGCACGAACCAGGGGAAGGCGTTCACCGCGGTCCGATTCGCCGACCAGCTCGACCTGCTGAACCGCCACCTCCGCGACTACGACACCGAGATCGATCGGCTCCTCGCACTCCACCCCGACACCAGGATCTTCACCAGCTTCCCCGGCATCGGACCGGTCATCGCCGCCACCCTCCTGGCAGGCATGGGAGAGGATCGGGCACGATTCCCGTCGGCGCCCGCACTGCTGGCCGAGACAGGCCTCGCCCCGGTCACCCGCGCGTCCGGTCGCACCCGGCAAGTCAGATTCCGGTACGCCGCGAACAAGCGCATGCGGCACGCGATCGACTGGTGGGCATTCGTCCTGGTCCGCGAGGACCCGCACTGGTCAGGCGTGCTCTACACCGCGGCCCGCGCCGCCGGCCAAGGCCACTACCGAGCGCTGCGCGGAGTCAGCGCCCGCTGGACACGGATCCTCTGGCGCTGCTGGCAGGACCACGCCGACTACAACCCCGACCTCCACACCAACCGGCTCCAGGCGATCCCCACCGCAGCCACACAGACCACCAGCTGACGCCCGCGCTCCAGTCGCAGACGACCCCGCAAAACGGGCCGCCTGCCGATCCCGCCTGCCCGCCGCATCCACGCCTCCCAACCTCGAGGTTGACAGCGGGAGTCTGCATCATTCACCTGATCCGCAACACGTTCAAGTTCGCGTCGCGGAAGTACTGGGACCAGATCGCTCGCGACCTGCGGCCCGTCTATACCGCGCCGACCGAGGCAGCTGCCAGGGCGAGGTTCGAGGAGTTCGCGGAGAAGTGGTGCACCATGTATCCGGCGATCCGCAGGCTCTGGGAGAACGCGTGGAGCGAGTTCATCCCGTTCCTGGACTACGATGTCGAGATCCGCCGCATCATCTGCTCGACGAACGCGATCGAGTCCCTCAACGCCCGCTACCGGCGGGCAGTGCGGGCTCGGGGCCACTTCCCCAACGATGCTGCTGCGCTGAAGTGCCTGTATCTCGTGACGCGGTCGCTTGACCCCACAGGGCGAGGTCGGGCACGCTGGGTGACCAGGTGGAAACCCGCACTCAACGCCTTCGCGATCACCTTCGAAGGCCGAATCAACTAAAAATGCGCCAGGCCAGATCCACCGTTAACCTGACAGACCC
>NZ_JBBDGM010000031.1:0-2449 GCF_037204185.1 Microbacterium bandirmense
CCCCGGTCGGCGCGACGCTCACCGGCCCGGGTTCAGTCGGCCGCGGCGGTGGTGTGCTCCCGCATGTTGACGTCGCCGGTTTCGATCCAGTGGGTGTTGTGGACGATGCGGTCCATGATCGCGTCGGCGTGGACCCCTCCGCCGAGGCGCTGGTGCCAGTCCTTCTTCGCGTACTGGGTGCAGAACACCGTCGAGGTCGCGTCGTAACGGCGTTCGAGGAGCTCGAGCAGCATGGACCGGACGTCGTCGGTGGGCGGGTCGAGCAGCCATTCGTCGATCACGAGGAGCGTGAACGTGGAGTACTTCCGCAACCACTTCTCCCGACCGGCGGGCTTGTCTTTCGCCGCGGTCCAGGTCTCTTCGAGGTCGGGCATGCGGATGTAGTGCGCCCGGTAGCGGTGCTGACACGCCTGCTTCGCCAGCGCGGACCCGAGATAGCTCTTCCCGGACCCGGTGAAGCCTTGGAACACGACGTTCATGTGCCTCTGGATGAACTGGCAGGTCCCGAGCTGCGCGATCACGCCTCTGTCGAGCCCGCGTTGTTCGAGCATGTCGACGCGGCGGAGGTCCGCGTTCGGGTAGCGGAGCCCGGCGCGGCGGATAAGGCCTTCGACTTTGGAGTGGGTGAACGCGGCGTGGGCGTCGTCGACAGCGAGCTTGATCCGCTCCTCGAACACCAGCCCCATCGTGAGGCCCTCGTCTTGGATGTCGAGCGCGTCGACGAGGGCGGGGACGCCCATCTCTCGCAGCTTCCGCTTCGTCTCGGAGTCGAGCCGGCTCATCGGGTGCCTCCTGCGTAGTAGTCGGCGCCGCGGACGTAGCCGACGGCTTCCTCGTCGGCGGGTTCGAACCATGGGCCTCTGCCGCGTTGGTCCTGATTCGAGTCGAGGATCGGCCGCAGGTGCGCATACCTGGGTGATCGGACTCGGGAATCGAGTGCGATGCCGGCGGCGGCTTCGACCCGGGTGGCGGAGTAGCGGCGGGTCAACCTGAGCACTGCCAGCGCGGCGCCGAGCCCCTGCTCGTCGACGGGGACGGACTCGAAGATCCGGTTCACGATCGTGGTGGTGTTCTCCCCGATCCGAGCGGCCCACTCCCGTGCCCGTTGCGGGTCCATCTGCTGGTAGCGGGGCCCGTCGGGCAGATCCGAGTCGTGCGTCCGGTACTCGTTGACCACCCCGGCTGGGGCGAGGAGATGGCTGGTGAGCCGCTGATCGCCGGCGAACACCTCGAGGGTGGTGTCGGTGATGCGCAGGTCGACGGACCGACCGATGTTCTCGTAAGGGACCGAGTAGAAGTTCCTCTCGAACACCACATGTCCGTTCTTCTGGACCTTGCGGCCGTAGAGCCACTGCGAGATCTCGAACGGAACCTGCGGGAGCGGCCGCAGCAGCGGCTTCTCCTCACCCTCGAACACCGAAAGCCTCGACCCGGCGCGTTTCTGAAACGGCTTCGCGTTGTAAGCGGCGACGCGTTCGTAGACCGCGGCCCGCAACTCCGGCAGCGTCGCGAAGGTGCGGTCGCGGAGAGCCGCGATCACCACCGTCGCAACGTTCCCGACCGTGCCCTCGACACTCGGCTTGTCCTTCGGCTTGCGCACCCGTCCCGGCAGCACCGCCGCCGAATAGTGCGCCGCGAGCTCCCGATACGCGTCGTTCAGCACCACCTCGCCCTCGGCAGGGTGCTTGATCACACCCGCCTTCAGGTTGTCCGGAACGATCCGCGGGACGGACCCGCCGAACCAGTCGAACATCGCCGTGTTCGCGCGCAGCCAGGTGTCCTGCTGCATATCCAGCGTCGGCTCGACGAACGAGTAGCGGGAGAACGGCAGCGTCGCGACGAACAAGTAGACCCTCGTCGCCTGCCCGGTGACCGGGTCGCTGAGCTGCATAGTCTTGCCCGACCAGTCGACCTCGACCGTCTGCCCGGCCTTGTGACCGACCCGCGATGCCGCCCCGATCACCAGCACGTGACGCTGGTAGGTCTTGCAGAACCGGTCGTAGCCCATCGCCGTCTCGCCCTTGGCCCGGCAGGCATCGACGTACTCGCCATGCAGCAGCTTCAACGTCACCCCGACCCTCGCGAGCTCCCGATGCACCTTGTCCCAGTCCGGCTGCGCGTGAACACTCTCGTGCTCACCACGCACGGGGAACAGCCGCGCATACACGTCCGCCTCGTCGAGCTCCGCGACGTCGTCCCAGCCGACGCCCTCCCGGTCGGCGGCGTCGAGCACCGCCGACACCGAGTGCCGAGACATGCCCTGCGCCGCGATCTGCCGACCCGTGAGCCCCTCCGCGCGAAGCCTCAACACCAGCTTCGCCTTGATCCTGCGTACCATCCGAACTACTCCTTCTGCCGCGTGATCAGCCACGCGGCAGAAGGAGCCTAGGAAGGTGGCGCCGAACCCGAATACTCGGTGGCGCTCAACGACGCGAACGCGCCCACGAGC
>NZ_JBBDGM010000032.1:0-2045 GCF_037204185.1 Microbacterium bandirmense
TTTAGCGCCTTCTTCACCTGCGCACGCGAACGGACATCGGTGTCGGTCGACGAGCGGCTGAACTGATGCACGGCTGCGCCGGCTTGCTCGGCAAGCTCGACGATGCTCTGACCGATGCCGTAGCTGCCACCGAACACCACGATGACCTTGCCCGACAGGTCGGGCAAGGAATCGTCGGCGGTGAGGCTGGCCGACTGAAGCTGGAAGAGCTTGTCGGCGATATGCACGTCGATTGGCTCGGTGACCTTCATGTTCTGCGCGGTGCCCTCGACGACATAGATCGGCGTGTCGGGCAGGTAGGTGAACACGACGCCGCAGTCGTCGGTCGCGTGGAAGGTCTTGTCTTCGTTCGCGAGTTCGTAAGCCTTGCGGATCGTCCCGAGCCGGAACGCCTGCGGGGTCTGTCCCCTGCGCAGTGTCGAGCGATTCGGCATACCGGTGATGTGCGAGGCTGAATCGACCTGAATGATCGTGTCGGCAGACGGAATCGCGGTGTCGACTGCATCGTAATCTTCGAGGGCTTCGACGCAGTCTTCGAGGATCCGATCGTTCACGAACGGCCGCACAGCGTCGTGGAACAGCACCTTCGTGTCGGGGTCGTCTCCGAGCGCGTCGAGTGCGGCTTGGGTGGAGTCATTGCGCGTCTCACCGCCGGGGATGATGCGTGTCAGTTTCGGGAAGCGCTCCGGGTCCTTCAGCGAGTCCAGCTGCTCGATCGCGCCGGCGTTCATGACGATCATGATCTCGTCGATCACCGGGCTCGCGTTCGTCACTTCGAGGGTGTGTTCGACGATCGCCTTGCCGGCGATCTTGATGAGCTGCTTCGGGATGCCGAGGCCGACGCGGACGCCGATCCCTCCGGCGAGGATCACGGCTACCGTCCGCGCGGGCTGTGGGCCCAGGGTGCGGCGAGACGGGCTGAGATACGATGTTGACATCAGAATCCATACTACGGCCGTCCCGTGGGATGGGATGTTAGCCATCGCATGGGAGTGATGAATGAGTGTGGCCCTTGAGACCTTGGCAACTCTAGGAGCCGACTGGCCCTCGAAATCAGAGCCAGAGGAAGCGGCGGGCCGCGTCTATGACATGCTCGTCTATCTTCGGCGGTGCTACGGTCCGACGCCTCAAGAGGCCATCGCGAGTGACGAGATGGACACCGCTGCCGTTGCTATCACCGACATTATTACCCGAGTCCCACTAGACGTCCTAGTGCGGCTTTCGCGCAAGGCGAAGTTGCCCGTTCCGCTTTCGCACTGGTGCATTTCCTTAGCACTCCGGGCGCGGTATGGCGACAACTATCGCTTCCACCTCCGTCACGTGAGGGGCGCGAGAGGATCCTTTGACGTGATGGCGGACGACGTGGTTGTCGCCTCATTGGCTCAGTTGGGCGCGAACATCTACCGCACGCATTTCGCCGATGACGTTCTGACGGTTGAAGCGCAGGTGGCGCCCCCCTTCCTGTTCAATGACGACGAACTTTCGATGCACTGGGTTGCTTGGCAGACGGTGACTCCAGCCGTAGACACAGGTGAGTATGCGGGATATCATCTTTTTGGGCATGTTTTTGCCAAGGGGCGCTACTTGAGGCTTCGCACAGATGTTCCGCCAGAATACCCTAAGACAACCATTACGCTGCGCGCAGAACTGCGGGTCGATGGGGTTGTGGCCACGGCGTCCATGCTGTTCGGGTATCGCGGCGCCAGCCACCTTGCTAAAGTTCGCGGCTTGCGCTGGGTGCGCGGCAATTTCGCCTTCCGCGCCGACAATAGGGCGATCGCGGTCACCAGAATCCGTATTAGCCAACGGGTGAAGAACGAAGTACTGGTGAATCTCGCGGTGGTTGCTCGTGTGCTTAATCGAAAAACGCCCAGGCGCCACCTGAAAGCCGTGGTTGTCAGATCGCTTTATTGGCTGACGAAGTCTCGGTGGGATCGGAAGAACATCTGGCTTCTGCACGACAAGATGTACTCGGCGTCTGATTGCGGCGAGTACATGTACTGGTATCTGCAGAAGAATCGGCCAGAAATTACGGCGGTCTATGC
>NZ_JBBDGM010000033.1:0-1548 GCF_037204185.1 Microbacterium bandirmense
GAAGGACAAGCTGCATCAGCTTGCCGACAACCTCGACGGCCACCTCGACGACGTCATCCGCCAGGTGCGTGACAAGGACCACATCGACGTGGACACCACGCGGACGCGCCCGACGGCGATCGATGGCAGCGTGACGCCCGCGCCGCGACAGGAGCTTCCGCCGAGTCTTGCCGCGACATTCACTGACGGCGAGTACCGCACTGTGGAGACGACCGAGGCCGTGACGCTGTATCGCGTCTACGGACACTCCGCGGAGCAAGGTGGCGCTTTCGCGACGACGTCGACCTCGGGTAACAGGATCAACGCGACCATGGAGAGCGCGCTTCTTCCTGAGTGGAAGAACTCGCGCGAGTTCGAGGCCACGATCGAGGTGCCTGCGGGCCAGATTCTCAACATCGGCGCGGTGGCTCCGCAGACGACCATGTCCGGCGCCGTCTTGCCGGGCGGTGCCGATCAGATCCTCCTGCCCCGTGACTGGCCCAGTTCCTGGGTTCAGAATGTCGACCGGCTGCCGGTAGGTTTCCAGGGGAGGATTCCATGACGACGACATATGAGCACACCGTCCTCACGGCTCTGCAGGCGCTCGAGTCGGCTTCGGCGAACGGCGTGTTCCCCGCGGCGCTGAGCTCTTCGCTGCGCAGACAGCTGGAGGAGGAGCTTCGGGCCGTCCGAGACGGACGCCTGCAGCCTCGATCACTCGCGACCGCCCTGAGCCACCAGATGTTCGATTCCGGTCATGTCGACGACGGCTTCTCGAAGGCGTTGGACGGCATGCTCGCCGCAGAGGGCAGCGCTCAGGGCGAACCGACGCTCCTTCCGCGGGTGACCGTGCGCCAGATGCAGGAAGCGGGCGTGCGGACGATGAAGACGGGGGCGCCGCTGCTCGGGAACTACGGTCTTCTCGTGCCCGCAGTGAACTCTCAAGACGGTACTCGGCTGCTCACCATCGAGGTCGACGGGAGCAGGACGCTCCCGGCGTTCTCCTCGCGCGAGCTGTTCGACGAATGGGCGAGCAACGCGGTCGACGCGGGAGTGAGCGCAGCGCTGGTCCCTGCGGGAAGCGCGGGCCAGCTGGCTCCTGGGCTCGACATCGTGATCAATCCGCTCAACGAGCGACTCGTGCTCACGAACGAGCACACGATCCCTGCGGGCGCTGTGAGCTTCGGCCGCCCGAGTCAGATCGATCCGCGCGTGCTGACGGCGGTCCGGACGGCGAGCGTCAGTGCCGGGATCGCTCAGGTGTCGCTGGCTCAGGTGGTCTCGGGCGGGCGATCGCTGCTGACTGCCGTCCCGATGGGCGACGCCGCTTCAGTCAGCGCCTTCGCCGCGGCGTTGGGCGAAACCCTGCCTTCGGGAGTCGGCCTGGACATTCTGCCGGGCGATACCCAGCTCGGTGCGGCCATCGCCGCCGAGATCGCGCCCGTCTTCGAGCGCGATAGCTGAGCGCTGAGAAGCGCGACACGGTACGGACGCCGACCCGGGATGGGTAGCGCTCCCCATTGGACCGTGAGGCATCGAGGAATAGCCTCGAGTGTGCAGAGGCCGATC
>NZ_JBBDGM010000034.1:0-1447 GCF_037204185.1 Microbacterium bandirmense
ATCGATCGCGTCGATCAGGGCGTCGGTGGTGAGGAACGTGGTGTTGCAGTAGAGCTCATCCTTTAGGTGTCCGAAGAAGCTCTCGATCACCGCGTTGATGCTCCTATAGTTGTCAACTCGTGATTTCGCCGGTTCTCGGGTCGGTTTTGACGAGGTGGTAGACCTCGCGAATGACGTAGCGTTTGAGGCAGCGGATGATGTCGCGTTTGCTCTTGCCCTCGGCGGTCCTGCGCGCGACGTAAGCAAGCGTGGGCTCGTGGAACCTCATCCGGACGATCACGGTCCGATAGATCGCGGCGTTGAGTTGGCGGTGCCCTCCGTGATTGATGCGGTGCTTCCCACTGGTCATTCCCGAGCCGGTCGGGACGGGGCTGATGCCGGCGAGTTTCGCGAAGGCGGCTTCGCTCTTGATGCGTTCGGGGTTGTCTCCGGCGACGATGAGGATCTCCGCTGCGGTGTCGACACCGATACCGAACTCATCCAGCAGATGCGGGGCGCGCTGGAGGACGAGGTGCTCGATTTGTGCCTCGAGCTCCTTGATCTCCTCGTTCAGGGCGACCCAGCGTCTGGCGATGGATCTTAGCGCGTGCCGATTCGCATCTTCCGGTGTCTCTAACCCGCGGGGGCGGAGTGCGGCGCAATAGCGGGCGATCATCTTCTGCGTCTTGCGTGCTGTCTCCCGGCGCAGGTCTTCGGTGGCGTGGACGAGCATCGCTTTGAGCGTGACCATCGCGCCGGTGCGATCTTTCACCGCGGTATCGTGCGCGACTTTCAACTGTCGGATCATCTCGACTGCGCCGTCGGCGCTCTTCGGGACCGCCGTCGCGAAGCCCGCCAGGACGGCCCTGGCGGCATTCTCCACGTCGAGGGTGTCGGACTTGCCATTCAACCGGCGCAGTCGCCGGTCGGGGCGGGAGACCTCGACGACCTTGTGTCCGTTGCGGCGCATGAATGAGGTGAGTCCGGCGCCATATGACCCTGTGCCTTCGATGCCGAACGCGATGATCTTCCCGAACCCATCGGCCCACTCCAACAACTGCCGGAAGCCTGCGGTGTCGGTCGCGATCGTGAGTGTCGCCAGGACGCCGCCGATGGAGTCCATCACGGCGGCGACGTGGATGTGCTTGTGAGTGTCGACGCCGATGACGACGTGTCCGGAACGGGCGGGCTCGATCTGTTCCATGGTGTGCTGTCTCCTTTGACGAACGAGCGTGGGACTCACGCTGTCGCCGGCGGGTGGACAGGACTGTCACGGGGACGCTGTCGAAAGTATGCTCCAGGCTCCTATCAGGTCACGCCCGATCCGGCGGCAGCGGTTACTGCGCGCCCGGCCGGAGGATCGACAGATCAACGCAAAGGCACCCTGCGGGCCAATCGTAAGCAAGGGTCAGAACACTCCGGCCAGGACTTCCTCATCCTCGCGGGATGCGGCAGGAACAGACTGACA
>NZ_JBBDGM010000035.1:0-1415 GCF_037204185.1 Microbacterium bandirmense
CGACGAGACTCACGTAAGGTGCCCGCGAAACGCCTTCGGTGCCTCAAATGAGATTGCCCGCGTAATGGTGACGCTCGGGGCATGGGAAGTGAGTTGTCGATGGGTGCGCGTGTCGAGATCACGAAGAAGTACGCTCGCGAGTACGCGCGGGCCTCGAAGAAGGCGCGGGGGCGGCTGCTCGACGAGGTTGTCGCGGTCACGGGCTGGTCGCGGGATAACGCGCGTCGTCGTCTGGCGGCCGCGGCCAGGCCGGGCCCGCGGCCGGTCGCGAAGCCGCGGAAGCCGCGGCCCCGGAAGTTCTCGTACGACGCGACGAAGGTGCTGCAGCGGGTGTGGGCGTTCAGTGGGGCCCAGTGCGGGAAGTATCTCGCCGTCGCGATGGCTGACCTTCTGGACGCGTTGGAACGTCACGGTGAGCTCGTGCCGGGAAAGGATCGCTACTCACCGGTGGTGCGGGCGGAGTTGTTGGCGATGTCGCCGGCGACGATCGATCGTTACCTCGCCCCAGCGAAGGAGACGGACCCGTTGCGGGGCATCGCCGCGACCCGACCGTCACCGCTGCTGCGGTCCTCGATCACGGTCCGCAAAGCCGGCGACGAGGTCGAGAACGTGCCGGGGTTCTTCGAGGGCGATACCGTCGCTCACTGCGGACCGACCCTCAAGGGCGAGTTCTGTCGCACGTTGAACCTGACCGACATGAACACCGGGTGGACGTTCACCCGGTCGATCCGCAACAACGCGCACGTCCACATCCTCGCCGGGCTCACTCTGGCCGCCGAGACGATCCCGTACGAGATCACTGGGCTGGACTTCGACAACGGGTCGGAGTTCATCAACTACGACGTGATCGACTGGGCTGCGGACCGGAAGATCTTCTTCACCCGGTCGCGGCCCTACAAGAAGAACGACCAAGCCACGATCGAGTCGAAGAACAACCACCTGGTCCGCCGCTACGGCTTCTACTGGCGATACGACAACCCCGACGCGCTCATGGTCCTGAACCGGCTCTGGCCCGTGGTGAACGACCGGATGAACTACTTCACTCCGACCAAGAAGCCCATCGGTTGGAAGACCGATAGCGTGGGCCGCCGCACACGCGTCTACGACGAGCCGAAGACACCGTTCCAGCGGCTCCTCGACGCGGGCGTGCTCTCACCAGTCCAACAACGCGAGCTGCTCGAACATCGCGACAGCCTCAACCCCGCCGAACTCGCCCGCCGTATCCAATCGCTCCAGGACAGGCTCACCGCGATCGCGAAGCGCGCCACGCTGGACCTCGAGGCCAGCCTCGCCACACCCCCACCCGACACCACCCGCGGCGTCAAGCTCCGCCGCGCCGGTTAACCCCGTTTCGCGGGCATTCCTACGTGAGGCATCGAGCAACTTTCGCGGGCACCTTTACATGAGGCACTCCG
>NZ_JBBDGM010000036.1:0-1357 GCF_037204185.1 Microbacterium bandirmense
CGTCTTGCCTCACGTCAAGATGTCCGGATGATGTTCGCGCGTGCCTCACGTGAAATGTCCGCGTAGGTCATGCTGCGGGGCGGGTGCCTTGGGTGCGTGCGGCGGCGAGGTCGATGAGTTGCTGCTGGATCTGGTTGATTCTCCGGGTGATCCTCGCCGGGTTCAGCCTCTCGTGTTCGCGGGCCAGGTGGGTGGCGGTCTTCGCGTTCAGGACGCCGGCGTCGAGGAGTCGCTGGTAGGGCGTGCGGGGCTTGTCGTAGACGCGCTTCTTGCGACCTGAGGCGGTGTGGGTCCAGTCGACGGCTTTCACGCAGGGCAGCAGGTGGTTCTTGCGGGCCATCACGAGGTCCCAGAGCTCGTTCAGCAACGCCATCTCCGCTTCGGTCTTGTAGCGGTAGCGGAACGCGTGTTTGCGGACCCAGTCGCCGTTGCGCTGCTCGACGTGCGCGTTGTCGTTGTGCTTGTAAGGACGGCCCCTTGTGACGGGGATCTCGCGTTTGTCGCACCAGGCGATCACGCCCCAGTTCATGAACTCGGATCCGTTGTCGAAGTCCATCCCGGCCACGGGCACCGGCGCCTGCTTGAGCATCCATTCCAGGGCGCCATGCACGTGCACGTAGGCGTTGTTGCGGATGGTGCGCAGCATCGTCCACCCGGCGACCGGGTCCGTTGCCGTCAGGGTGCGCAGAAACTCGCCCTTGAGGGAGTGCCCGCAGTGCGCGACGGTGTCCAGCTCCAGGAACCCCGGGACGGTGATCGGTGCGTCCATGCTGGTGCGGGTCGGGATCGACGAGCGCAGGATGTGCGCCGGCTTCGTGCCCGAGACCGCGACCGGGTAGGCGGCGTCCTTGTGCGGCTTCAGATACCGGTCGATCGTCGCCGCGCTCATCGAGCGCAGCTCATCGAGCACCGCGTCGCTCACTCGAGGCAGCACCTTGCCGAGCTCCTCGAACCGGACCAGCCGTTCCAGGGTGTCGTCCATGACCACCGCGAGGTACTTCCCCGACGGTTGCCCCGACAGCCGCCAGACCTCCTGCAGCACCACGAGCGCGTCGTAGGAGTACTTCCGCGGTCGCGGCTTGCGCTGCTGGTCCCGTGCCGCGCCTTTCCGTGCGTTCGCGGCCCGGATCGCCCGGCGGGCATGATCGCGAGTCCACCCGGTCGCGTGCACCAGCTCGTCCAGCAGCCGGCCCTTCTCGACCTTGCCCGCTTTCGAGTACTCGCGGGCGAACTTCTTCGTGATCTCACGGCGCGACGCCATCGACAGCTCCTCGTCCATAAGTGCCAGGGAACTACGCGGACATCCTCAAGTGAGGCACGCGCCGACGTTCCCGGACCTTTTACGTGAGTCAAGTCG
>NZ_JBBDGM010000037.1:0-1227 GCF_037204185.1 Microbacterium bandirmense
GGGCTGCTGGTGGTGTCGGTCTCGACGCCCGCGGCGCCGACCGGCTGCCCTTCGTGTGGGGTTGTCGCGACCGGCCGCGGACGCCGCCGACGGGTGCTTCATGATGTGCCCGCGACGACGCGGGTGCGGATCGTGTGGCGGCAGCGGGTCTGGCGGTGCGACGAGGTGGGATGCGCGCGGCGGACGTTCGTGGAGCAGCTCCCGGGTCTGGTCGCCCGGCGCGGGTCCATCACCACGCGTGCCGTTGGCTGGGCGATCGTGCAGCTGCGCCGTGAGCACGCCACCGTGCACGGCATCGCCCGTCAGCTCGGCACGTCGTGGAAGACGGTGTGGCGCGCTGTCGAGCCCGAGCTGGTCAAGCTGGCTGAGGACGAGTCCCGGTTCGAGAACGTGACCACGCTCGGTGTCGATGAGCACATCTGGCATCATGTCGATCCCCGCAAGCGCGGTCCGAAGGAGCTGACTGGGATGGTCGATCTCAGCCGCGACAGCACCGGAAAGACGCGGGCCAGGCTGCTCGACCTCGTGCCCGGCAGATCGGGGAAGGCCTACGCGTCCTGGCTCGCCGACCGTGGCGACACCTTCCGCAAGAACGTGAAAGTCGCAGCTCTTGACCCGTTCGCCGGCTACAAGACCGCGATCGACGACAGGCTCGAAGACGCCACGGCCGTGCTGGACGCGTTCCATGTCGTCAAGCTCGGCACCGCCGCCGTGGACGAGGTCCGCCGCCGTGTCCAGCAGGACACCCTCGGGCATCGCGGACGGAAGGGCGACCCCCTCTACGGGATCCAGACCATCCTCCGCGCCGGCGCCGAGAACCTCACCGACAAGCAGCGCGCCCGCCTGGTCACCGCGATCGAGGCCGATGAAGCGCACGACGAGGTGTTCGTGGCGTGGCAGTGCGCCCAGCAATTGCGTTCCGCCTACCACCAGAAGGACCTCACCGAGGGGCGGCGGATCGCAGAGAAGGTCGTCGACACATTCCACACCTGCCCGATCCCCGAGATCGCCCGTCTGGGCCGCACCCTGCGGCGCTGGCGCGACGCGTTCCTGGCCTACTTCACCACCGGGAGGTCATCGAACGGCGGCACAGAGGCCATCAACGGCATCATCGAACTCCACCGCCGCCTCGCCAGAGGGTTCCGCAACCGCGACAACTACAGGCTCCGCATGCTCCTCGCCGCCGGCGGCCTCACCCCATGACCCCCACCGAATGTCCGAAGAGCC
>NZ_JBBDGM010000038.1:0-1209 GCF_037204185.1 Microbacterium bandirmense
TGAACTGCTCCCCGTGAGTTGGACTGAGAATTCAGTTCTGACTTCGGGGAGCAGTTTCGTGTATGCGCGTAGTTCATTGTCTGTCGTTCAGCGTGAGGCGGCGGTAGCGTCGTTCGAGCAGGGCTTGAGCGACTCGGCTGTCGCGACGCAGTTGGGCGTGTCGAGATGGCCCGTGCGGGCGTTGTATCAGCGGTGGCGGATCAGAGGCAGAGGAGCTCTCGTGCAGAAACGGAGCAAAGCTTCGTACTCGTTCGAGTTCAAGCTCGGGCTCGTGGAGCGGGTTCTCGCGGGCGAGCCGGCGGCGGTGTTGGCCGAGGAGGCAGGGCTGTCCTCGCCGGTTCTGTTGAAGACCTGGGTGCGGAGGTATCGCAACGAGGGTGAGGATGCTCTGCGTCCCAAGCCCAAAGGCCGCCCGCGAGGATCGAGCGCGTCGCCGCCGGGTGAGGAGTCGGAGCTGGAGCGGTTGCGGCGCGAGAACGAGTATCTGCGGGCACAGAACGCGTACTTGGGAAAATTGCGGGCCTTGATGGATCAGAAACGACGGACAAGGTGAACGCCGTCGTTGCCCTCAAGGCCGAGCACTCTCTCATCGACCTGCTCACCGCTGCCGGGCTTGCCCGGTCGACCTTCTTTTACCATCAGGCCCGCCTCGACACCCCGGACGGGCACGCGGATCTGAAGGCCGAGATCCGTCGCCTGTTCGACCGGCATAACGGCCGTTACGGGCACCGCAAGATCCGCGACGAGCTTCGCTCGGCGGGCTGGGTGGTGTCGAAGAAGACCGTCCTGAAGCTGATGCGGCAGCTCGGGTTACGGTGCACGATCCGCCGGAAGAAGCGTTACAACTCGTTCAAGGGCGAGGTCGGCACGGTCGCCCCGAACCTGCTCGAACGCGACTTCACGGCCACGGCGCCGAATCAGAAGTGGGTCACCGACGTGACCGAGTTCACAATCGGGGACCGGAAGGTCTACCTATCTCCGGTGATGGATCTGTTCGACCGGCAGATCATCGGCTACGCCACCGGATTGTCCCCGAACCTCGACCTCACCAACACGTCCCTGCGACAGGCGCTGACAACACTGCGGCAGGGCGATACGCCGATCGTGCACTCCGATCAAGGCTTCCAGTATCAGCACCTGTCCTGGCGGCGACTGCTGACCGACACCGGCTGTGTCCAGTCAATGTCCCGCAAAGCGAACTGTCTCGAT
>NZ_JBBDGM010000039.1:0-1060 GCF_037204185.1 Microbacterium bandirmense
TGTACTGACCCCGACCGTTGTTGATTCGGTCGATGGGTGTCTTGCCTCCGATGCCGAGGTGGGCTCTGTCTAGGTTGTAGTAGTTGAGCCAGCTCGGCAAGGCAGCGCGACGTTCGGCGTTCGAGATGAAGGGCCGGGCGTAGGCCCACTCGGTCGCGAGGGTGCGATTCAGGCGCTCGACTTTCCCGTTCGTCCAGGGACAGTGCGGCTTGATGAACTTCTGCTTGATGTGGTGTGCGTCGATCACGCGGCGGAACGCCGCCGACTTTCGATAGGCAAACGCGTTGTCGCTGATGACACGTTCGACCGTGATGCCGAGGGTGGCGTAGAACGCGATCGCTCGCTCGAGAACACCGGCGGCGGTGACGCCCTTCTCGTCGTCGTGGATCTCCGCGTAAGCAACGCGGGAGTAGTCGTCAATGACAGTGTGGACGTAGTCGTAGCCGATCCCGCGGCCGCGGACCTTCTCACTGCGACCGTGAGCGCGCCACCCGCCGCCGTCGGGGATGCGGCCCAGTTTCTTTACATCGACGTGGATCAACGAGCCGGGATGGTCGTGCTCGTAACGCTTCGCGGACCGGCGGGTCGCGCGGATCACCGTCCCGGTGACCGGATCCAACTCACGCAGCAACGGCACCGCGTGGCGGCGCAGCACACGCCCCACCGTCGAGGCGTGCATACCGAGCTTGTCCGCGATGAACACCGGACCGCGACGGGTCAGATGACGCATGATCCGCACCCGCGTCTCCACGCATGACGCTGTCCGATGCGGGTGGGAGCGGGCGACGCTGGAACGATCCTGCAGACCCGCCGGGCCGTGTTCCCGGAATCGTCGCCACCACCGCCACGCGGTCGTGCGTGAGATGCCCATCTCCGTGGCGACGTGCGCGACCGCACGCCCCGACTGGATGCGCTGGACCATGATCAACCTGCCGGCCGGAGTCAGCCGGGCATTACCGTGGGACACGAGAAGCCTCCGTGTGTTCAAGCTGAAGAACTAGACAGCTCCAACTCGACACCGGAGGCTTCTCCTACGTCAACAACGATCCGGGTCAGTACA
>NZ_JBBDGM010000004.1:0-280091 GCF_037204185.1 Microbacterium bandirmense
GGGCGGCCCGCCCCCGCCCCCCCCCCCCGCCGGGGGGGGGGCCCCCACCCCCATCCCCCCCCCCCCCCCCTCTCTGCGTGCGGATCAGGCCGAGACGGACTCGCGCAGGTCGACATCCTCCTGTGCCTGAGCGGCCACGAGAGCCCGTACAGCCCCCTTGGCCACCTTGCCGCCCGCGGCGCGCGGCAGCTCGTCCACGACGACCACCCGCTCGGGATACAGGTGCTTCGAGATTCCTCGATCAGCAAGATACGCCGTCAGTTCGGCGACCGTCACGGGCGCGTCGTGCACGGTGACGGCGACACCGATCCGCTCGCCGAACAGCTCGTCGGGTACGGGCACCGCCGATGCCATGACGACACCGGGATGCGCTTCGACGAGCTCCTCGACCTCGATCGCGGAGATGTTCTTGCCGCCGCGGATGATGAGGTCACTGGTGCGGCCGACGACGCGCAGATAGCCGTCGGCGTCCACCGTGACCAGGTCGGGCATCATCAGACGCCCGTCGTGGAACAGCTCCTCATTCGCGGCCGGGTCACCGTAGTAGCCCATGCAGATCGTCGGGCCGGACACACCGGGCCGACCGGGCCCGCCTGTCTCGGTGATGTCGTTCCCCTCGGCGTCGTACAGGCGCATGTTCATCACATCGATGACGCGGCCGGCCGTACGCAGCCGCTGCTCGGCGGTGTCTCGCAGGCTCGTGTTGCTGATGGCGCCCGACTCGTTCGAGCCGTAGAACTGCAGCACCTTCGCCCCCACGCGCTCCTCGAACTGCAGCGCCCGTTCGTAGGGAACCGCCTCACCGCCGGTGAACATCGCGCGCAGCGTGTCGAGGGACGCCCCCTCCAGACTCGGAGTGTCCAGCATCATCTTGAACTGCGTGCTCACGCAGGCCAGGATCGTCGCCTCTTCCTCGCCGATCAGGCGGATCATCTCGTCGACGTCGAATCGCTCCATGAGCACGGTCTTCATGCCCAGCATCGCGGTGGCGTAGTGCGCCGTCCACAGCCCGAAGCCGAACGGACCGGGCACAGCTCCCATCATCACGTCGTCGGGAGTGAAGTCGGCCGCCTCGAACGCCATCTTCGAGAAGGCGATCAGCCGGTTGGCGAACTGGGTCACGAGCTTCGGGCGCCCCGTCGTTCCGGACGTCGAGTTCAGCATGCTCAGTTCGTTCGGGCCGGCAGCCCGCGAGCGCGTCTCCTCGATCGGCACGCTGGGCACGTCGTGCGTGGACACGACGCCGTCCGCGAAGCGATGCATGCGCACCGGTCCACGTGGATCGACGATCACGAGTTCCGACACCAGCCATCCGTCGGCCCGGAGATCGGCGACGTAGTCGAGTGCGGGGCGGTCACGGTGGGATTCGCGCATCACGAGCACCTCGGCGCCGGATTGCGACATCAGGTGCCGGATCTCATCGCGTCCCGATCGAGCACCCATTCCGACGGCGACCGTTCCGCTGCGCTCCGCCGCACACAGGGCCACGTGGAACTCGCCGGAGTCGGGCAGCAGCATCCCGAACCGCGCGCCGCGCGGCAGCAGCGCAGCGAGTGCGCAGGCGAGGACGTCGACCTGCCGGTCGTACTCCCGCCACGTCAGGCGTGCGCCGTCGGCGACGTACGCGATTCGCTCGGGAATGGTCTCGGCGTTCCGCGCCACGTAGTCCGCGATCGTGAGTTCGCCCCACCAGCCCTGTGCGACGTAGTCAGCCGCAGTGGCCGGATCGAGTGCGGGGACGTTCATTCTGCTCCCATCTCATGGTGGATGATCCCCATGACCTTCTGATATCCGTCATCGAGCGAGTCGACGTCTTCGTGCGCGTCGCTCAGCTGGGCGCGCAGCAGCACATAGCCCCGATCGATGACGCGTCGGAGGGGTCCGATCGCCGGGTCGACGATCAGCACGGAGGCTCCGCTGTCAGCGATCTCGCGAATCGCGTCGGCGAGGCCGTTCACGATCTTCGGAGCGAGTCCCGTCATCATCTCGTCGAGCACCAGGCAATGCGGCTCCCCCATCAGCGCGCGGCTGACGACGAGCATCTGCTGCTCACCGCCGGACAGCACACCCGCCAGGCGTCCCTCCCGCTCGCGCAGCACCGGAAAGCGATCCAGCGCGTGCTCCACGGCACTGCGCTTGAGCTTGAGCAGCTCCGCCATCACCTGGAGGTTGTCGCGAACGGTGAGCTTGGGAAAGAGCTGACGCCCCTGCGGGACGATAGCGAGTCCGGACCTGGCTCGTTCGATGGATGGCATCGACGACAGGTCGGTGTCGCCCAGTCGGACCTTCCCGGTCGCGGCGACCGCTCCGTAGACGCCCAGCGCGAGGCTCGACTTGCCGGCGCCGTTCGGTCCGACGACGGCAGTGATCTGCCCCGCGGGAGCGGTGAGCGACGCCTTCTCGACGGCTGTGGCTGTGCCGTAGCGCACCGTGAGGTCCGCCAGGGTGAGATCGGCGCTCATGCCGCTTCCTCCTCGCTCGTTCCGAAGTAGACGCGCTGCATCTCGGGGCTCGCCAGGCAGTCCTGCGGAGCGCCTTCGAAGACCATCCGCCCCTGCGACAGCAGCATCACTCGATCTGCGAGCGATGTCAGCAGGTCGACGTTGTGATCGACGAGGATGACCGCGTGCCCACGTGCCTGCACCTGCCGGATCGCATCGATGATGCCGGCGACCGAGTCGGCGTCCGCGCCGGCGAACGGTTCGTCGAGCAGCATGACCAGCGGGTCCTGCGTCAGCGCGCGCGCGACCTCGACCAGGCGCTGTTCACCCAGCGAGAGGTTCGTGCACGGTTCGTCGAGGCGCGGGACGCCGAGCTCCTCGGCGATGCGGACGACGCGCTCCTGCTCTTGCGGGCGGTGGCGGATTCCGTCGGTGATGACGCCGGCGGTCATGCGCCACCACGACGGGAAGCGGCTCGCGGATGCGCCGACGAGGAGGTTCTCGCGAACGGTCAGCTCCAGAGCGAGATGAGGATGCTGGAATGTGCGGGAGAGCCCGCGCCGCGCACGCGCGGCGGTGGGCCCGGCCAGCTTCTCGCCGTTCAGCGTGAGTTCGCCGGAGTCGGAGCGCTGGATGCCCGTGATGAGGTCGACGAGCGTCGTCTTGCCGGCACCGTTCGGTCCCACCAGACCGAGGATCTCACCGCGGGCGACGTGGAACGAGACGTCGTCGACCGCGACGAGTCCGCCGTAGGCCTTGCGGAGGTTCTCGCCGCGCAGGACGACATCTCCGATGTCCTGATTGGTCATGGACGCTCCTTTCCGAAGCGACGCCGCACCCAGGCGATGAGTGCCTGCGCGTAGCCGATCAGTCCCGCGGGTGCCACGAGAAGGATGAGCAGCACGCCGATCGCGAGCACGAGCTGCCCCGAACCCTCGAAGCTCGCGGGCATGTTCGCGGTGAGCTGGATGACGACGATCGCGCCGATCACGCAGCCCCACGCGCTGGCCTGACCACCGATGAGCGGCACGAAGAGCGCCATGAACACGATGGAGAGGGTGAACGTCTCGGGTGTGATGCTCAGCATGAACGACACGAACAGCGCCCCCGCGAGCGACGCCACCGCGGCGCCGACGGCGAGCGTGACCGTGGTCAGGGTGGTCGTGCGCGTGCCCATCGCCTCGACCGCAGACGGCACGTCGCGCATCGTCCGCACGGTGACGCCCCAGGCGCCGGTACGGATCCGGTCGACGAGTGCTGCGACGACGATGACCAGCATGAGCGCGATCGCGATCATCACGAGGCGCGGCGCCTCCCAGCCGAAGAGGGTGGGGATGGGGATGCCGCCGATGCCGGCGGATCCTCCGGTGATCGGCTCGAGGGCGATCACCCACGGCTCGAAGGCCATGCTGAACAGCAGCGTCACGGCGGCCAGGTAGAAGCCGCTGAGCCTGCGCGTCAGAAGTCCGAGGATCACCGCCACCGTGGCGGAGATCAGCGGACCGATCAACCAGCCGAGAAGGGGCGGAAGGCTGGTCTCCGTCGTCACGATGGCGACGCTGTACGCTCCGATGGCCGCATAGGCCGCGTAGGCCATCGACATGGACCCCGCCATGACGAACGGGATGTACATGCCCAGCGCGATCAGCGCGTAGACCGCGACCATCACCAGCAGGTCCTGACGGAACCCGCTGCCGCCCGCCCAGACCAGCGCGAGCGCGCCGATTCCGACGGCGACCGCGGGAACGATCAGCTGTCGCCAGCGCGGCTGGCGCGCGACCTGGAACGTGGGAGTCATGTCAGACGTCGTCGTCACGATGCTCTCTCTCGTCGTCATATCCGCACCCGTGTCGAGAACAGGCCCTGTGGGCGGAAGGCGAAGAACAGCAGGGCGATGAGCAGGACCATGGTGGTCGGGCCCATGCTGCCGAAGTAGAACGGCGCGAACACCTGGATCGCCCCGAGCACGAGGCCGCCGATCAGCGGCGCCCAGGTCCGCCCCGTGCCGCCGATGACCAGAGCGAGGAATCCCACGAGGGTCCAGGCCAGGCCGCTGGTGAAGGCGACTCCGGTCTTCGGCGCGTACAGGAGGCCGGCCAGACCGGCGATCAGGCCGGAGAGCAGGAACGCGATGAGGCGGATGCGCCCGACGGGCAGACCGAGGAGTGCCGCCGCCGATCGGTTGTCACCGACGGCACGCAGCAGGCGCCCCGTCCGACTGAGGCTCATCCAGAGCGACACCGCGATGAAGATGATCGCCGTCGATGCCACGAGCACCACGGTGGTGCCCGACACGTACACGTCACCGAACTGCCAGGGTCCGAACGTGAAGAGCACCTGCCCAGGCAGGGCGGGGCGCCCGAAGAGGGTACCCGCGCCCTGCTGGACGATGAACAGCACAGCTGTGACCGCGACCAGCGCGGGCAGCTCACCCGAGCCGGAACGCTTCTGCACCTGGCGGACGACGAGCAGCTCGGTGAGCCCGCTGACCACCACGGCGATCAGGACGCCCAGCACCAGGCTGATGAACACGGGGATCTGCATCTCGATCGCGAGCCACGAGGCTCCGAGCGCGGCCACCATGGCGTACGGCCCGATGGCGAAGTTGAAGAATCCCGCGCCGATCAGCGTGAGCTGATAGGCGAGCGCGATGAGTCCGAAGAAGCTCCCGATCTCCAGGACGGAGAGCCACAGCTGAGGATCAGTCATTTCACTTCAGCTCGCACGGAACCTGGAAGTCTTCCCAAGCGCCGGTCGGCTCGTTGTTCTCATCGAAGCCCGAGAGCACCAGACCGCAGAGGCCGTCGGCACCCATGTGCTTCTCCGGAGTGAACGACAGCGTGAAGCCGGCCTGTCCGAACGACGCCGGGAAGCCGCTGATCTTGTCGAGCTCGTCGCGGACGGCCTTGGGGTCGTCAGCGCCGCCGGCCGCCTCGATGGCCGTCTTCAGCAGGTAGACGGAGTCGTACGCCTGCGCGTCGTATGCCGTCAGGCGGTAGTCGTCGCCGTTGATCTCCTTGAGCTTCTTCTCGAGCTCCACCGTCTTCGGGTTATCCATGTTCAGCGCGCCCATGTAGACGACGTCGGCAAGGGCACCAGGCGTGGTGCGCTTCCAGGAGTCCGGCTGGTTGCCGATGGAGGCCAGCGAGAAGCGCAGGACACCGGGAAGCTGCTGGAAGAGCGTGTTGTGCGCGAGCACCTCGAAGTTGCCGCCGAGGCTCGAGACGAGGATGACGTCGGGCTCCTGCTGCTTGATGCGCGCAACCTGTGCGGTCAGGTCAGCGGCATCGACCGGCGCGGTCTCCTCAGCGACGACGTCCGCGCAGTCCTCGAGGATCGGCACGATCAGCTTGTTGATGTTGTCGATCGCGGGCGAGGCGTCGGACAGGATCGCAATCGACTCGAAGCCCTTCTTCTCGATCGCGCCGCAGTACGCCTCGGCGAACTGGTCGACGCCGTTCGCGAGCATGTAGGTGAACTCGTTGTCGGGCGGCAGCGCGACCGACGTGGTGACGGCAGTCGGGGCGATCGCCGGGATGCCTGCCTGCTTCACGACGGACTTGCCCTGCAGGACCGCACCACTGCCGGTGTCGAGCAGCAGCACCTGTGCGCCTTCGTCGACAAGCTTGCGGACGACGGTCGGGGTCTTGGTCGGGTCGGATTCGTCGTTGCCGACGACGATGCGGATCTTCTTGCCGTCGATGCCTCCGGCGGCGTTGATCTCGTCGACCGCCATGCGGATCGTCTTGCCCGCGATGACGGCGTAGGAAGCACCGGGGCCGGTGCTGTCCTCATCGAGGCCGAAGACGATCTCACCGGCGGGATCTCCGCCCGAACCTGCGTCGGGTGCTTCATCAGCTGCGGAGCAGCCAGCGAGCGTGATGGCAAGTGTGGCCGCCCCGAAGAGGGCGAGCAGTCGCTGTGACTTCACGGAAACCTCCATTGGTTTCTTCGTTGGATCGTTCGGGTGTGTTGCCAAACAAATGCTTGGTTGACGAAAGTATATACACGCGCCGCCTTTCCGTCAACGGACGGAAACTCCTGACTCCCGTCGCGTCAGGCCGGCGGAAGCTCGCCATCCCGAAGATTGCGCGGGTCGAGGGTGCCCCGGATCAGCTGCAGCTCGACGGCGTCAGGCTCGCGAGTGAACGGAACATCATCCGGGACGTGCAGGGCGAAGCCGGTCGCCTCGGCGACCTGCGCCACGTCGACACCGGGATGCACGCTGACCAGGGCCATCGTGCCGCCCGGCCCGGAGAGATCGAGCACGGCGAGGTTCGTCACGACGGCTCGGATGTCGTGGAAGCGCATGCCCTCCCGTGCCGCGTTGTCCGTGCCGACTCCGGTGACGATGTCGACCGCAGGTACGAACACACGGGGCGCGTGCCGTGGGACGAAGTAGCTCGTCGCGTGGTTGCTCGTGTTCGTCGCCGCACCGCGAGGTCCGACCAGCTGGTGGGTGGGCCGGTCGCGGTCTCCGATCGCCGACAGGTTCTGGTTGCCGAACCGATCGAGCTGCGGCGCACCCATGATGACGTGGCGTCGCCCCGTCGCGATCAGCTCGAACAGTTTTGCGTACGGGAGGTGGCCCTCGGGCTGAGTGAACGGCCGGTCGACCGCAGGAGTGTCGGCGAACAGCGTCGCATCACCGTCGCTGAGGAGCAGGTCGGGCGAGTGCGTGAGCCGCGCCAGACGCGCCCCGATCGTCGGGATGACGCCGAAGGAGCTGGCCAGCACGGCTCCGGACCCTCGGAACAGATCGCTGCAGGCGGTCGCTGCGACCTCGGCACGGGTGATCATGCGGGTGTCTCCTCTCCGAGGAAGCCGGCGAGGAACGTCTCCCAGGCCTCCGGCGACCTGGCCGCGTCGGCATAGGCGCGCTGCGCCACGTCGTCACGCGGGTACTCGGGCACGAATGCGGTGAAGCCGGCGCCTCCGGGCGCCTCGACGACGTGATCGGTCTCGGAGCGGTTCAGGATCAGAGTCGACGGATGCTGCTGCGCGAGCTCTTCCGTGCTCACGATCCGCTCGGCCGAGACGACGGTCGTCGTCGCCGCGCGAGCCATCAGCTCATCGAAGAACGGATCCGGTCCGAGGCATTGCGCGTTGCCCCCGGCATCCGCCCGCTCGACGTGCAGCAGCGCGAGATCCAACGGGATCGAGGGCATAGCGACCAGCGTCTCGCCGTCGTCGTACGGGGAGACGATGGTGTGGATGCCGGGGTTGAAGGTCACGGCGTCGGAGCCGATGCCGTTGCGCAGCACTTCGAACGGCAGGCGTCGCGACGCCGCGCGGAGACCGGCGACGAGCATCGCCTCGTCGAGCTCGGTCGTCGTGACCGCGCCCGCGCGGCGGGCGGCGGCGAAGTGCGGATCGATCGGGATCGAGTCGAGCGACACGAAGCCGTGCACGACGTGCGCGGCCTGCCCGGTCGCGCACAGGATGCCGACGTCGGGCCCGCCGAAGCTGACCACGGTGAGGTCACGCACGCCCGAGCGCACGAGCTCGCGGACCAGCGCCATCGGCTTGCGCCGCGAGCCCCAGCCGCCGATCCCGACAGTCATCCCGTCGCGGAAGAGTCCCCCGAGCTCTCCGCGACTCATCTGGCGCGCCATCAGGTGTCGAGGGTGCGTCCGGTCGCGACGAACTCGTCGCGATGCTCATCGGCGACTCCCGCCAGGTTCAGCTCGAACGTGAAGCCCTGCTCGAAGCGGTAGCTGCGATTGACGTCGATCGGGTCGATGCCGTTCAGCGCCTCCTTCGCGGCACGGATGACCCGCGGGTCCTTCGCGGCGATCTGGGCGGCGAACTCGAACGCCGTCTCGTCGAGGCGATCGCGCGGGACGACCTGGTCGACCGAGCCGAACTCGTGCAGGCGCTGCGCCGTGACCGTGCGCGCCGAGAAGTACATGGCCCGCAGCATGTGCGGGGGCACCAGCCGGGCGAGGTGCGTCGCGGCGCCCAGGGCGCCGCGGTCGACCTCGGGCACCCCGAAGTAGGCGTCGTCGGAGGCGATGATCGCGTCGGAGTTGCCGACGAGGCCGACCCCGCCGCCCAGGCAGAAGCCGTTCACGACGGAGATCACTGGCACGGGGCACTCGTAGATCGCCTTGAAGGCCTCGTAGCATCCGCGGTTCGCGCCGAGGAGCCCGCTGAATCCCTCGATGCGCTGCATCTCCTTGATGTCGACCCCGGCGTTGAACCCGCGGCCTTCCGCGCGCAGCACGACCACCCGCGTCTCGGGGTCGGCGCCCGCCTCACGCATCGCCGTCGCCACGTCGAACCAGCCCTGAACCGGCAGCGCATTGACCGGCGGGTAGTTCATCGTGACGACGCGAACGCCCTTGTCCTGCATCGAGATCTCCAGAGCCATGGTTACGACCTCACCCTTCTTCTTGTACGACGGATGCTGCGAGACGGTCCCGCAGCCACGAGACGGACCGCGTCAGTGCGGACTCCGCCCCTTCGAGCTCGATCGCCGGGCCGATGAGCTCGACGTCGATGATGCCCCGATACCCGGCATCCAGCGCCGATGCGAGCAGCCGCTCCAGCGGCAGGTCGGCATCGCCGGGCACCCAGCGGTTCGGGAAGACGGAGGTGCCGACGACGAGGTCCGAGACCTGCAGGATCTCGATCCGCTCGAGCTGGTCGGCGATCAGCTGCTCCAGCCCGCGCTCCTGCCAGCAGCAGTAGAGATCGAGGCACACACCGACGCCGACCTGCTCCGCGAGCGCGAACGCGTCGGATGCGCTGTGCGTGAAACTGAGGTCCGCACGTACGGGGAGCGTGTTCTCGACGGCGAGACGGACGCCGAGGCTGCGCGCCTCCTCGACGGCCGGGGTCATCCGGGCCGCGAAGCGATCAGCAGCCTCCTGCCACCTCAGGTGCCCGGAAGGACCGCAGGTCAGGTAGACGACGGCCGCACCGAGCCGGTGCGCCGCGCGCACGCCCTCGATCAGCGACGCCATCTGGCGTTCCCACTCGGCGTCGTCATCGGGCTGGGCCGTGAACGCCTGCACGAGATAGCCGACGCGCATGCCGTGCAGGGCGAGCAGATCCTGCAGCGCGGGGGTGCCGAACGCCACGACCTTGTGGATCGGCAGTCCCACGAGGTCGGTGCCGATGCGCGCGTGCATCGCGATCTCGTCGGGCAGCGCCCAGCTCAGCGTGGCCATGCCGCTGACGCAGACGGGATTCGGCGGGATCATGTCAGCGCGCCCCGTCGACCGCGGCCACGATCTCGGCCAGGGCCCGGGCCACGTCGCCGCGCTGATATCCGAGCCGGGCCTGTTCCTCGGCGTCCGGTTCGAACGAGATGACCGCGCCACGACCCTGCACGATGAACCGATCCGGCTGGAACGGGTGCTCCTCGTCGCGCTCCTCGATCACGGCGCCGCTGCCCGCGGCATCGGCGAGCATCTGGAAGTACTCGGTGTACGTGAGGTTCTGGTCGCCGACCAGGTAGGCCCGCCCGCCCTCACCCCGGTCCAGCGCGCCGAGCACGGCCTGCGACAGCGAGCGGACCGACATGTAGTTGGTGCCGCCGGGTGGGGCGAACAGGTCGGGCTCGTCGAGCTCGCCTCGCGTCCACGCGATCATGTGGGCGAAGCGACGCAGTCCCCGCCCGTCCGCACCGACGATCGACGGCGGGTTCAAGGTCATCGCGGCGAATCCGTCGTCACTCAGCGCGCGCGTCCGGTCGTCCGCGTCGCGGCGGGCCCCGACGTAGGGGATCCGCTCGGCCCACTCCGGATTCAGCTGATGATAGTAGCTGCCCAGCTGCACGAAGCGGGCGACGCCCGCGGCCTTGGCGCGCGCCGCGAAGCGCGGCACTCCCCCGCTCTGCGTGCGCTCCCAGAACTCGGCATCCTCTTCTCCCGCCGAGACATGACGGATGTCGTTGCCCGCCGCGAACACCACGGCGTCGAAGCCCTCGAGCTCACGAGGCGACGCCTCCGCATCCGTGTAGTCGGCGATCAGCCGAGGCAGGTCGGCGACGGCCGCCGGGTCGCGATCCGACGGACCGCGACGCGACATCACGGTCACTTCGTCGCCGCGCGCGACGAGGTCGGCGGTCAGGTGGCTGCCGATCATGCCGGTGGCGCCGACGACGAGGACGCGGCTCATGCGAACACCGCGATGCCGTCGGAGATCACCGGCGCGCCGTCGCGTCGCAGCTCGAACGCGCCGTCCGGCCAGGACTCGAGCTCGAGGTCATCGCCCGGTACGACGTAGCCGCTGAAGCGACCCTGCAGCCGCGTGAGGTCGGCGGCCGACGCGCCCTGCTGCTCCGCCAGCACGAGCGTGGTGGCGGCGAGAGTGCACAGGCCCTGCAGGATCGGCACCGGCTGTCCGATGCGGGCCGACGCCTCGGGGTCGATGTGGATGTGATGCCGGTCACCGGTGAGCCGGTACAGCGCGGCCTGCGTGGGGAAGGTGGACACGGTGGCCGGCGTCCCGGCGGGACGCTGCTCGTCGACGGCGCGTCCCGGACCGCGCTCCCCGCCGAAACCGCCGAAACCGGGCGCGAACAGCGACCACAGCCCCGTGAACTCGTCGCACTCGACGATGACCTCGAAGATCGCCGCCGAGCCCTTGTCCCACACGTTGCCGACGCGGGCCGACAGCGTCAGCTCGCCCGATCGCGGCAGAGGACGGTGCACCTCGAGGGTCTGAGCGCCCTGCACCGCGCGGTTGTCGAACGCCCCGGCGTTCGCGAGGATGTCCGGAGCCCACTGGCACAGCGTCAGCCCGAACGACGGGAGGACGCGCAGGCGGTCCTCGAACACGAGGTCGAGATCGTCGGCACGGGCGCCGACCGAGAGGGCGTAGAGGATCGCATCCGACTCGGTGTACGAGACCGTTCGCTCGCCGAGCAGCCGACCGGCCCAGTCCCCGGGGGTCATGCGCCGTACACCGGCTCGGGGCGTGCGCCCTCGGCTTCCATCTCGCGCACCGCGTCGCCGACCTCGGCGGCCTCCCAGCGGCGGTCGAGCTCGCGGACGGGCCCGTGATTCCACCCCTCCTCGAGGCAGAGGCGTCCGCCTTCGATCTCGAGCACACGGCCCGTGACCGAGCAGTCGGGGCTCGCGAGCCACGCGACGATCGGCGAGACGTTGGCCGGGTTCATCCGGTCGAAGCCCTCTTCGGGTGCCGCCATCGCGTCGGCGAACGGCCCCTCGGTCATGCGCGTGCGCGCTGACGGTGCGATCGCGTTGACCGCGACGCCGTAGCGGCCGAGCTCCTGCGCGGCGACGAGGGTGAGCGAGGCGATGCCGCCCTTGGCCGCGGCGTAGGCCGCCTGACCGACGCTGCCCTGCAGGCCCGCACCGGATGACGTGTTGATGACGCGGGCGACCGGCATGCGGCCCTCCTTCGCCTCGTTGCGCCAGTAGGCGCTCGCGTGCCGCAGTGGCGCGAAGTGCCCCTTGAGGTGCACGCGGATCACGGCATCCCATTCGCTCTCCTCGGCGTTGACCAGCATGCGGTCGCGCACGAAGCCGGCGTTGTTGACGAGGATGTCGAGCCGACCGAACTCCGAGACAGCCTGCGCGACCAGCTCGCCCGCCTGGGCGAAGTCTGCGATGTCGGCGCCGTTCGCGACGGCTTCGCCGCCTGCTGCGCGGATGAGGTCGACGACCTCCTGCGCGGGGCCCACCGAGTTCCCTGCTCCGTCGAGCGTCGTGCCGAGGTCGTTGACGACGACCTTCGCCCCCTGTCGCGCGAGCTCCAGCGCGTGCTCACGCCCCAGACCGCGACCGGCACCGGTGACGATGGCGACTCGACCTTCAAGAATTCCTGACATGTTCGGCTCTCCTTTGAGACAGCGCACGGCGCGGACGAAACGCTCGTCAGCATACAACCAAGCAAACGCTAGGGCAAATGCGGTACGATTCCGGAGACGAGAGGTGACACCATGACCACTCCCCCGATGATCTCCACCGCGCTGACGCAGCTCACCGGCGTCGAGCACCCGATCGTGCAGACCGGCATGGGCTGGGTCGCGGGCTCGCGGCTGGTCACGGCCACGGCGCAGGCGGGCGCCCTCGGCATCCTCGCCTCCGCCACGATGACCTTCGACGAGCTGGAACAGCAGATCATCAAGGTGAAGGAGCGCACCGACCGCCCGTTCGGCGTCAACCTGCGCGCCGACGCCGGGGATGCCGCGGAGCGCGTCGAGCTGCTCATCCGCCACGGCGTGAAGGTCGCCAGCTTCGCCCTCGCACCGCGCCGCGAGCTCATCGACCGCCTGAAGGAGAACGACATCGTCGTGATCCCCTCGATCGGCGCCGTCCGTCATGCCGAGAAGGTCGCGGCTTGGGGCGTGGACGCGGTGATGGTGCAGGGCGGCGAGGGCGGCGGACACACCGGTGCCGTACCGACCTCGATCCTGCTGCCGTCGGTCGTCTCCGCCGTCGACATCCCGGTGATCGCCGCCGGCGGCTTCCACGACGGCCGCGGACTCGCGGCGGCTCTCGCCTACGGCGCCGCGGGTGTCGGCATGGGCACGCGCTTCCTGCTCACCAGCGACAGCGCTGTGCCCGAGGAGATCAAGCAGCGCTACCTGGGCTTCGGACTCGACGGCACCGTCGTCACCACGAAGGCCGACGGCATGCCGCACCGCCTGCTGCGCACCGAGTTCGTCGAGGGGCTCGAGGGCAGCAGCGGGCTGTCGCGTCTGGTGCCGACGATGCGCCGCTCGCTGGAGTTCAAGAAGTTCTCGGGTCTGAGCTGGCCCGCCTTCCTCAAGGACGGCCTGTCGATGAAGAAGGCCACCGGTCGGTCCTGGGCGCAGATGAGCCTCGCCGCCAACACCCCGATGCTGCTGAAGGCGGGACTCGTCGACGGCGACACCGAGGCGGGGATGCTGGCCGCGGGCCAGGTCGTCGGCATGATCGACGACCTGCCCAGCTGCGAGGACCTCGTCGACCGCATCGTGCGCGACGCCGCGGATCAGCTTCGTCGCGCGGCCGCCCAGCTGATCGGGTGACGTCGGACCGACGAATGGAACAGCGAGAAGGAGGCCTCCCGTTGCCGGGAGGCCTCCTTCTCGCTCTCCGCGTCGCTGTTCGCGTCGCGCGTCAGAGACGCTCGATGATCGTGACGTTGGCGAGTCCGCCGCCCTCGCACATCGTCTGCAGGCCGTAGCGGCCGCCGGTGCGCTCCAGCTCGTTGAGCAGGGTCGCCATCAGTCGTGTGCCGGTCGCGCCGATCGGATGCCCGAGGGCGATGCCGCCGCCGTTCACGTTGACCTTCTCGCTCGGGGCGCCGGTCTCCTTCATCCACGCCATCACGACGGGCGCGAACGCCTCGTTGACCTCGAACAGGTCGATGTCGTCGATGCTCATTCCGGTCCGCTCGAGCGCGTACTTCGTGGCGGGGATCGGGGCGCTGAGCATCATCACCGGGCTGTCGCCGCGCACCGAGATGTGGTGGATGCGGGCGCGCGGGGTGAGACCGTGCTCCTTAACAGCGCGCTCGCCTGCGATCAGCATGGCGCTGGACGCGTCGCTGATCTGCGAGGCCACCGCCGCCGTGAGCCGCCCCCCGGGGCTCAGCGTCTGCAGACCGGCCATGCGCTCCAGGGAGGTGTCCCGTCGCACGCCCTCATCCTGGGTGAGTCCGTTCAGCGGGACGATCTCGTTGTCGAAGCGCCCCTCGTCCTGCGCGACCGCGGCGCGCTGATGGCTCTGCAGCGCGAACTGCTCCATCTCCTCGCGGCTGAGGTTCCACTTCTCGGCGATCATCTCGGCGCCGACGAACTGCGAGATCTCCTGGTTCGGGTACCGCGCCTGCCACCCGGGCGACTCGGCGAACGGCGTGGTGAAGCCGTAGGCCTCACCGGCGGACATGGCCGACGAGATCGGCAGCTGCGACATGTTCTGCAGGCCGCCTGCGACGACGAGGTCGTTCGTGCCGCTCATCACGGCCTGGGCCGCGAAGTGGACCGCCTGCTGGCTGGAGCCGCACTGGCGGTCGATCGTGACGCCGGGAACGTGCTCCGGGTAGCCGGCGACGAGCAGCGCGGAGCGACCGACGTTGCCGGCCTGTCCGCCGATGGTGTCGGTGGCGCCGATGATGACGTCGTCGATCGCGCCGGGGTCGATGCCGACGCGGTCGACGAGGGCGCGCAGGCTGTGCGCGCCGAGATCGGCAGGGTGGATGCCGGAGAGCGAGCCGCCCCGCCTGCCGACCGGCGAGCGGACGGCGTCGATGATGTATGCCTCAGCCATGTTCTTCCTTACTCTCTGTGCTCACGACTCACTGTGCTCACGCGTGCTGACTGCTGACCGAGACGACTTCGCCGGTCATGTATGAGGAGTAGCCGCTGGCGAGGAACACCATGACGTTGGCGACCTCCCACGGCTGCGCTGCCCGGCCGAAGGCCTCGCGCGCCTTGAGCTGTTCGAGCAGCTCCGGCGAGGTGACCTTCTCGAGGAACGGGTGCATCGCCAGGCTCGGCGAGACCGCATTGACCCGGATGCCGTGCTCGGCGAGGTCCATCGCGGCGCTGCGCGTGAGGGCCATGACGCCCGCCTTCGCGGCCGCGTAGTGGGCCTGCTCCACCTGTGCCCGCCATCCGATGACGGAGGCGTTGTTCACGATGACGCCCGCGGTGCCGGCGGCGACCATGCGACGGCCGACGGCGCGGATGCACCGGAAGGTTCCGGTGAGCGTCACGTCGAGAACCTTGCCCCACTGCTCGTCGGTCATCTCGAGGATCGAGACCGAGCCGCCGAGGCCGGCGTTGTTGATCATGACGTCGATCGGACCGCGCTCTTCGGCGAGGTCGAGGAAGGCCTGCACCTGCGCCTCGTCGGTGACGTCGCACACGGCGGTGCGCACGCGCTCCTGTCCGAAGCGGTCGCCGAGCTCCTGCTGGGCCTCGGCGAGGCGCCCGGCGTGCGTGTCGCCGAGCACCACGAGGGCGGCACCCTCCTCGAGGCAGCGGATCGCGGCGGCCTGGCCGATGCCGGCGCCGGCGGCGGCCGTGATGACGATGCGCTTGCCGGTCAGCAGGCCGTGGCCGTCGACGTATTCGGGGGTGGTGGAGCTCATGGGCGGGCCTCTCTGGGCAGGCCGAGCACGCGCTCGGCGATGACATTTCGCTGGATCTCGTCGGAGCCGCCGTAGATGGTGTCGGCCCGACTGAAGAGGAACAGGGTCTGCAGGTCGTCGAGGGCGTAGTCCGCGCCGACCTGCAGGGCGGCGGGGCCGGCGACGTCCATCGCCAGCTCGCCGAGCGATCGGTGCCAGTTCGACCACAGCAGCTTCGCGACCGAGGCTGCGTCGCCCTGCTCGCCGCCGAGCGTGCGCAGAGCGTGCTGGCGGATGACCTCGAGGTCCATGCGCGCCTTCACGAGTCGATCGCGGATGACAGCATCCTCGATCGCGCCGGTGCGCTCGGCCGTCGCGACGACGGCGTCGAGCTCGCGGCGGAACGCGATCTGCTGCGCGAGCGTCGACACGCCGCGCTCGAACCCAAGCGTGGCCATGGCCATCTTGAAGCCGTTGCCCTCGCCGCCGACGACCAGTGAGGCGTCGGTGCGCGCGTCGTCGAAGAACACCTCGTTGAACTCGCTGGTGTTGGTGAGCTGCAGGATCGGCCGCACCTCGACGCCGGGCTGGTCCATCGGCACAAGCAGGTAGGAGAGGCCCTTGTGGCGGGTGGATCCCGCCTCGGTGCGGGCGATCACGAAGCACCACTGCGCGTCCTGGGCGAGCGAGGTCCACACCTTCTGGCCGTTGATCACCCAGTCATCGCCGTCACGCACGGCGCGCGTGGAGACCGCGGCGAGGTCGGAGCCCGCGCCGGGCTCGGAGTACCCCTGGCACCACAGCTCCTCGACGGCGGCGATCTTCGGCAGGAAGCGCGCCTTCTGCTCGTCGGTGCCGTGTGCGATCAGCGTCGGCCCGACGAGCTCCTCACCCAGGTGGTTGACGCGCGCGGGCGCATCGGCTCTGGCGTACTCCTCATGGAAGATGACCTGCTGGGCGATGCTCAGGCCGCGCCCGCCGTACTCGACCGGCCACGCGACGCAGCTCCACCCGGCCGCGGCCATGTGACGGTTCCACTCCAGGCGCGCCTCGAAGTCCTCGTGCTCGCGACCGGACCCGCCTCTGCCGCGCAGGTCGGCGAAGCGCCCGGCGAGGTTCTCCTTCAGCCAGCCGCGGATCTCAGCGCGGAAGCGCTCGTCGGCCTCGTGCTGCATCGCTTCCATTCGTGCTCCTCATCGAGTCGTGGTCTTCGGCATCCCGTTCACGTATAGTATCAACTAAACCAAGCGATTGTTTGGTTGGCTGCAGTTCAGAGAGGAACACGTCATGACCGTCGAGACCGACGACGCCGTGGTCACCTACGAGGTGAGCGGATCGACCGCGATCATCCGGTTGAACCGCCCCCAGTATCGCAACGCCCAGAACTCCAAAGTCACCTACGCGCTCGACGCCGCCTTCACGCGCGCCGTCGACGATGACGCGGTGAAGGTGATCGTGCTGGGCGGCAACGGCAAGCACTTCTGTGCCGGCCACGACATCGGCACTCCTGAGCGCGACATCGACCAGACCTTCGAGCGCAAGGCCGTGATCTGGTGGGACCACGTCGGCGCCCAGGGCGTCGACTCGCGCTTCGCCCGCGAGTCTGAGGTCTACCTCGGCATGTGCCGACGGTGGCGCGAGATCCCGAAGCCCGTCATCGCGATGGTGCAGGGCGCCTGCATCGCCGGCGGCCTGATGCTCGCGTGGTCGTGCGACTTCATCGTCGCCGCCGACGACGCGTTCTTCCAGGACCCGGTGGTGTCGATGGGCATCCCCGGCGTGGAGTACTTCGCACACCCGTGGGTCACCAACCCGCGGGCGGCGAAGGAGATGCTCTACACCGGCGATCGGATGCCCGCTGCGCGCGCCCACGAGCTGGGCATGGTCAACCACGTCGTCCCGCTCGATGAGCTGGAGCAGCGCACGCTGGAACTCGCCGAGCGCATCTCCCGGATGCCGCGGCTGGGCCTCGCACTCGCCAAGAAGGCCGTCAACCAGGCCGAGGACCTGCAGGGCATGCGTGCCGGCATGGACTCGGTGTTCGGGCTGCACCACGCCGCCCACGCCCACAACGCCGAGGTCGGCGGCGACTCGCTCGGCGGCGTCGACGTGAAGTCGATCAAGGCAGACACGTCGGACGGAGCCGCACGATGAATCTCGATCTCACCCCCGAGCAGGAGGCGTTCGCCGCCGAGGCGCGCGCCTGGCTCGCCGAGAACACCCCGAAGACCCCGCTGCCCTCGATGGACACCGAGGCGGGCTTCGCAGCCCACCGCGAGTGGGAGGCGAAGCTGGCGGAGGGCCGCTGGTCGGTCGTGTCGTGGCCCGAGCAGTACGGCGGGCGCGACGTCGGCATCACCGAGTGGGTGCTCTTCGAGCAGGAGTACTACCTCGCCGGCGCCCCCACGCGCGTCGCACAGAACGGCATCTCGCTGCTCGCCCCGATCCTGTTCGAGCACGGCACGCCGGAACAGCACGAGCGCTACCTGAGCCCGATGACCGACGGCTCGCTGATCTGGGCGCAGGCCTGGTCGGAGCCGGGGGCCGGCAGCGACCTGGCGGCGATCCGGAGCACGGCTCGGCGCGACGACGAGCGCGGCGGCTGGGTGCTCAACGGGCAGAAGATCTGGAGCTCGCGGGCCGTCTGGGCCGATCGCGGCTTCGGGCTGTTCCGCTCGGACCCCGACGCGCAGCGTCACCGCGGTCTCACCTACTTCCTCTTCCCGATGGACGCGGAGGGCATCACCGTCCGCGCGATCGCTCAGCTGGACGGCACCACCGGATTCGCCGAGATCTTCTTCGACGACGTGTTCGTGCCCGATGAGGACGTGCTCGGCGCCCCCGGAGACGGGTGGCGTGTGGCGATGAGCACCGCGGGCAACGAGCGCGGCCTCTCGCTGCGCGCGCCGGGACGGTTCATGGCCGCCGCCGAGCGACTCATCGACCTGCAGAACACGCAGCAGCAGCGCCACGAGGACGACGCGGTCGTCGACGCCTGGATCGGCGCCGAGGCGTACCGCCTGTTCACCTGGCAGACCGTCAGCACCCTGCTCGAGGGCGGCTCCGTCGGCGCCGAGGGCAGCATCAACAAGGTGTTCTGGTCGGAGCTCGACGTGCGCATCCACGAGGCGGCCTTGCGCATCCTCGGTCCTGAAGGCGAGCTGCGCGGCGCGTCCGCCGTGGACGGCGGACGCTGGGTGGACGACTACCAGTTCTCCCTCGCCGGCCCGATCTACGCGGGCACGAACGAGGTACAGCGAAACATCATCGCGGAGCGGATCCTCGGGCTCCCCCGCGGCGGAGACGGAAGGCGCGCCTGATGAGGTTCCTGCCCACAGAAGAACAGATCGCGTTCGCCGAGGCGATCGATGACATCGTCGAGGGTGCCGGCGGTGCGGACGTCGCACGCGCCTGGGCCGACGGCGACACCGCACCGGGTCTCGCACTCTGGGAGCAGTTCGCCGAGCTCGGACTGCTCGGACTGCGCATCCCCGAGGACGAGGGCGGATTCGGCGGCAGCCTGAGCGACCTCGTCGTCGTGTTCGAGCGACTCGGTTACCACGGCGTCCCCGGCCCCTACCTCGAGTCGGTCGCGCTGCTGCCCGGACTCGTCGACGCCGACACGCGCGGCGAACTGGCAGCCGGCGCCATCGCGACGGCATCCGTCGACGGCGTCGCACCCGCGGCCCTCGACGCCGGCGTCGCCGCGCAGTGCTACCTCGTCCGCGACGGCGCCCTGCACCAGGGCTCGGTCACGGAGGAGCTCGAATCGGTCGCGCCGACCCGCCGCCCGGCCCGCCTGTCGCCCGAGGGCGACGGCACGCCGCTCGACCCCGCCGCGCTCGCAACGGCACTCAACGAAGCTTCCCTCGCCGCCGCCGCGATGCTCGTCGGCGCCGGAGAGCGGATGCTGGAGGAGGCCGTCTCGTACGCGAAGGTCCGCGAGCAGTTCGGTCGCCCGATCGGCGAGTTCCAGGCGCTCAAGCACCAGCTCGCGGACGTGCGCGTGGCGCTGAGCTTCGCTCGCCCGCTGGTGTGGAACGCCGCGCTGCGCGCCTCGGAGGCAGACGCCGACCGCGCGGTCTCCGCCGCCAAGATCTCGGCCTCCGAGGCGGCGGTGCTGGCCGCCCGCGTCTCGCTGCAGGTGCACGGGGCCATCGGCTACACCGCCGAGCACACCCTGCGCATCTGGCTCGGTCTCGCCCCCGCGCTGTCGGGCGTGTGGGGCACGCCGGCCGCGCACCGCGCGCGGATCGCCGCCGATCTGCTGTCGAAGGAGCAGTGATGTCGTTCGAACCCGATGAGGATCAGCAGGAGCTCGTGGCGCTCGTCCGCGACATCCTGCAGCAGCGTGCCGACGGCGCGGCCACGCGCCGCGCGATCGCGAGCGCCGAGCGCTTCGACGTCGACCTGTGGCGCCTGCTGTGCGAAGAGGTCGGGATCGCCGGCATGGCCATCCCGGAGGAGTACGGCGGAGCCGGGTTCACGGTGCGCGAGCAGCAGCTGGTGCTCGAGGAGATCGGCCGAGCGCTGGCTCCCTCCCCCTACCTCGGCTCGGTGGCGATCGCCGCGCAGGCGATCCTCGCCTCTGGTGACGACGACGCCTGCGCCCGGCTGCTGCCCGGCATCGCCGAGGGCACGTCGTCGGCCGCACTCGCCTGGGCCGACGAGAACGGCCGATTCGCCGCCGGCGTGACCGCCGCGGACGACGGCGGCTGGACCCTCACCGGCGCCAGCGGCTTCGTGCTCGACGGCGCGACCGCCGACCTGCTGCTGGTGATCGCCGAGACCGCCGCGGGCCCTCGCCTGTTCGAGGTCGTCGATGCGGATGCGGTGGTCCGCGAGGACGTGCCGACGCTGGATCTGACGCTGCGTCTGGTCACGCTGCGCTTCGACGGCGTCGCGGCACGACCGCTGGGTGCCGCGGATGCTGAGGTCATCGAGACCGTGCGCGCCCTGGCGCTCGCGGCGATCAGCGCCGTGCAGGCGGGAACCGCCGCACGTGGCCTCGAGATGACCGTCGAGTACTCGCTGCAGCGCGTACAGTTCGGCCGCCAGATCGGCTCGTTCCAGGCGATCAAGCACCGTCTGGCCGACATGCACGTGCAGGCCGAGATCGCCCGCACCGCCTCACGCGCAGCATCCGACGCCCTCGCGTCCGGCGCGGACGACCGGCTCCGCCTCGCGGCGATCGCGAAGGCGACCTGCTCCGAATCGCTGGCGCACATCGCATCGGAGACCATCCAGCTGCACGGCGGCATCGCCATCACCTGGGAGCACGACGCGCACCTGATCTTCAAGCGCGCACATGCGCTGGGGCAGCTGCTGGGGACCGCCCGCGAGCAGCGCGAGCGCGCCGAGGAGTGGGCGCTCGCGCGGCTCTGAGCGAGCGTGTCACCGCCGGAGCGGTGTGGTCTCGGTCCAGTCCGTGTACTTGCGCCGCTCCCGGAACATCCAGCCGTCGTCCGTGCGGACGAGGTCATCGTCGTAGCGATCCGCGAGCGTGAAGCGCACCCGCCCCTCAGGCGTCTCGCTGATGTGGTGAGCCATGCAGCGCGTGTAGGCGTGGGCGACGTCACCGTCGACCTCGACGAGGCTGGGAGCGAGCACGTGCCCGGTGGTCTCGAAGTCGGTGAGCGCGCCGAAGGCGGCGATCAACTCGTCGCGTCCCTGCGGGGCCTCGGCGGGATCCTGCGCGCGCGGCCGGAACAGCAGCATGCGACCATCCGGCACGAACAGCCCGACCATCTCGTCGAATCGCCGCTCGTCGGCGAACCGCGCGTAGTGGGCGATCACGCGCGTGATCGCCCACCAGTCGTCGTGATCGGGTGAAGTCATCGCCCTGCCGCCGCCCGCCGCTGGTGCAACGGGATCGCGGCGCCCTCATGCCAGCTCGTGCGGCGACGGTGCTCCTCCGGCTGGGTGAGCGGGGTCGCCGGCCGCAGCGTCTCGCGGCTGCGCTGGGCGAGCTGCTGGTAGAGGTGAACGCCGTTGCGCTTCCAGGCGAGCGCCTCGTCGTCGAGCGGTCCGAGGACCTTCGCCGGAGCTCCGAGCACCTTCGATCCCGGCGGCACGACCGTGCCGGCCGTGACGACCGCACCTGCGCCGACCAGCGAATCCGCCCCGATCTCGGCACCGTCGAGGATGGTCGATCCGATGCCGATCAGCGCGTAGGAGCCGATGCGGCATCCGTGCAGCACGACGGCGTGTCCGATGTGACTGTTCGGCTCGAGCACGGCGTCCGCGCCGGGGAACGCGTGGATCACGCAGGAGTCCTGCACGTTCGAGCCCTCGCCGACGATGATGCGCCCGAAGTCACCGCGCAGGCTCGCGAACGGCCCGATGTAGCAGCCGGGGCCGATGATCACGTCGCCGATGAGGCTCGCCGTCTCGTGGACGAACGCGGTCGGATCGACCACCGGCGTGACGCCGTCGAACTCGTACGCGGGCATCATGCCACCTGGCCGCCGTCGATGACGAAGTCCTGGCCGGTGCAGTAGCTGCTCGCGTCGCTCGCGAGGAACGCGACCAGTCGCGAGACCTCCTCGGGACGCCCGGCGCGCGGGATCGGGATGCGCGAGATGAACCCGACGCCGGCGCGGGCCTCATCCGACATCATCGGGGTGTCGATCGCGCCGGGGCAGATCGTGTTGACGCGGATGCCCGTGCCGGTGAACTCGCGAGCGAGCGACTTCGAGACCCCCCGCAGCCCCCACTTCGAGGCCGAATAGGGCACCCGGTTGGCGTAGCCGGCGACACCCGCGGTCGAGGCGATGTTGATGATCGACGCTCCCTCTCCCATGAGGGGCTGCATCGCCTGCACGCCGAGGATCGGCCCGACGAGGTTGACGTCGATCGTGAGACGGATGACCTGCTCCGAAGTCTCGGCCAGCGGCCCCTCGGGGCAGAAGCCGGCGTTGTTCACGAGCACGTCGACCCGACCGAAGCGCGCGCAGGAGACCTCGGCGACTTCGGCCCAGGCCGCGGCGGACGACACGTCGTGTGCGATGCCGACGGCGCGGTCGCCGAACTCCGCGGCGAACGCGACCACAGCATCGCCGTCGAGATCGGTGAGCACGAGGTCGGCGCCGAGCGCGTGGAACAGCTCGGCGTGCGAGCGGCCCTGTCCGCCCGCCGCGCCGGTGATGACGGCGACCACTCCGGTCAGGTCGATGATGGGTGTTGCGTTCATGGGATTCCTCCGGGATAGTCGGCTACTAGACAAGCGCTTGTTTGGAGTTCTGATGACAGCCTTCCACCACATCGGCATCACTGTGAGCGACACCGAACGGGCCCTGGCGTTCTACGCGGGGGTGACGGGCGGCGCGGTCACAGGCCCGCTGGTGAAGAGCGGCCCTGCGGTCGAGGCCGCGACCGGCCACGCCGGGGCGGAGATCCTGCTCAGCTTCGTCCGACTCGCGGACGGCGTGATGCTGGAGCTCGCGGAGTACCGCGGCATCGGCGAGCGGCGGATCGACCCGGACACCGGTCATGCGGGGGCGGCGCACCCGGCGATCGTGGTCGACGACATCGAGGCCGGCGTGGCGAGGGCCGCACACCTCGGTCATCGGGCGCTGTCCGAGGTGATGACCGCGACCTCGGGCCCGATGGAGGGCTTCCGCTACGTGTACGTGCTCGGTCCCGATGACGTCAGAGTCGAGCTGCTCGAAGCCCCTCACGGCACGACGACCGCAGACGTCGCCTCCGGCTGATCGCCGACGGATGCCAGAAGACGGCGGTCCAGGTCGTCGAAGACGATCTCGGGCGCGCGGGCCGAATCGCGCACGCTCTCGGGCCTGCTGGCGCCGGGGATGGGGATCATCGCCGGGCTGAGCTCCAGCAGCCACGCCAGCGCGACGCGCTGGGGACTCACATCGTGCCGCTGCGCCACCCGCGCGACGGCGTCCGCCGTGTCGCCCACACCCTTGGCCGCGGCACGCCCGCCCAGGGGACCCCAGGCGAAGAACGCCAGTCCGCTCCGCTCGCACATGCGCAGCACCGGATCGTTCTCGCGCTGCGTCACGGAGTACTCGTTCTGCACGCTGACCAGGTCATCACCGAGGATGTCGATGGCGGTCTGCAGCTGCTGCGTGTTCACATTGGACACCCCGACGCGTGCAGCGACGCCGTCATCGACCAGCTGACGCAGGGCGCCCATCGACTCGGCATAGGGCACGGTCGGATCGGGGCGGTGATGCTGGAACAGCGGCAGGGCGTCGAGACCGAGCCGGTGCGCGGAGTCGCGCGCCGCACGGGCGAGATGTTCCGGAGTCCCATCCACCCACCAGGTGCTCTCCGGACCGCGCGTGTGCCCGCCCTTGGTGATGATCACGACACGATCGAGGGCATCGGGGTGGCTGCGCAGCGCCGAGATCAGTGCGCGCTCGTTGACCCCCATCTCGCTGGACGGTCCGTAGGCGTCAGCGGTGTCGAACAGAGTGATGCCAGCATCCACGGCGGCATGGACAGTGCGCACACCCTGCTCGGTGTCGGCGTCGGGTCTCTGCGTGATGGTCATCGCGCCGAGGCCGATGGCCGAGACGCGCAGGTCTCCGAGTGCGCGCGTGGCGATCACTTCCCCACCACCGTCCAGCCGCCGTCGACGGCCAGGCACTGCCCGACCACATGAGTCGCGTCGCGCAGCATCCAGACCACCGCCTCCGCGATCTCGTCGGGCGCGGCCAGCTGCCCGCGCGGGGTGCGCTCGACGGCGGCGGAGAGGTCGTATCCGCCGGCGACGAGGCTCTCCACCATCGGAGTGAGCGTGTGCCCGGGCGCGACGGCGTTGACGCGCACGCCGAGTGGCGCCCATTCGACGGCCAGGTTCTCCATCAGCTGGCGCTCGGCCGCTTTGGCGGTGCCGTAGTCGGTCTGCGATGCCCAGCCGCGGTAGGCGGTGGTGGACGAGATGAGCACGATCGATGCGGGCGCGCCCTCGATGCGGCGCACCAGCGCGCGGGAGACGGCGAAAGTTCCGATGACATGGACGTCGAACTGGCGACGCAGACTCTCCACCTCCATCTCCAGCGCCGGCACGAATGCGCCCCGGATGCCGTGGCAGGCGACCAGCCCGCCGACCGCACCGCGTTGCCAGGCCTCGGCGACAGCCGCCTCGACGGCCTGCTCGTCGCACAGGTCGACCGCGATGGAGTGCACGCCGTCGCGGGTGCTCGGCGTGAGATCGAAGACCGTGACCTGCAGCCCGCGCTCCAGCAGCCTGGCTGCGACGGCGTCGCCGATGCCGCTCGCGCCGCCGGTCACGATCACATGATCCGTCATCACCTGTTCAGCCATCACAGCTCCCTTGCCGTCGTCACTTCCCGACATGCTACTGTGATTCCCAAACAAGCGCTAGGTTAGCGTTTCGCGCGAAGGGGCGACGATGACGGACAAGCGGACGACGCTGCAGGAGGCCGTGGCCGGGCTGGAAAGCGGCATGACCATCGGCATCGGCGGGTGGGGGTCGCGGCGCAAGCCCATGGCGCTGGTGCGCGAGATCCTGCGCCGGGACGACCTCACCGACCTCACCGTGGTCGCCTTCGGCGGCCCCGACGTCGGGCTGCTCGCAGCCGCGGGGCGGGTGCGACGCCTCATCTACGGGTTCGTCTCGCTGGACAGCATCCCACTCGACCCGAACTTCACTCAGGCGCGTGAGAAGGGCGTCATCGAGGTCGAGGAGTACGACGAGGGCATGTTCGTCGCAGGCCTGCGCGCGGCATGCGCACGGCTCGACTTCCTGCCGATCCGTGCTGGCATCGGATCGGACGTCATGGCCGCGAACCCGCATCTGCGCACCGTTCGCTCCCCCTACTCCACCGAGGAGTACGTGGCCATGCCCGCGTTCGACATCGACGTCGCCCTGGTGCACATGAACCGCTCGGACGAGCAGTGCAATGCGCAGTACCTCGGACCCGATCCCTACTTCGATGACCTGTTCGCCATGGCCGCCAAGCGCACGATCGTCTCCGCAGAGAAGATCGTCCCCACCTCGGACCTGCTCTCCGAGGGGAGCTTCCACACTCTGCTGTTCAGCCGCATGTACGCCTCGGCCGTGGTCGAGGCGCCGCGCGGCGCCCACTTCACCACGTGCGTCCCGGACTACGACCGCGACGAGGCCTTCCAGCGCCACTACGCCACCGCAGCCAAGGATCCGCAGGCCTGGGCGGACTTCGAGCAGACGTTCCTGCGCACGGACGAAGACGGCTACCACGCCGCCGTCGCACAGTTCCACGCCGACCGAGGAGAGTCATGAGCATCGATGCCACCATCGCCGAGGTCTGCATCGCGGCCTGCGCGGACACCTACCTGGAATCCGGTGAGGTGCTCGCACACGCCGTCGGAATCATCCCCGCGCTCGGCGCTCGCCTCGCCAAGCTCACCTCGGCTCCCGACCTGGTGCTCAGCGACGGTGAGGCCTTCTTCCTCAGCGGCCCGCCGATGCCGGGCGACCCCGAGCGGGAGGAAGCCTCCATCGAGGGATGGACGCCCTTCCGGCGTGTGTTCGACATCCTCGCCTCCGGCCGACGACAGAGCATGATGGGGGCCAGCCAGATCGACCGCCATGGCAACCAGAACATCTCGCTGATCGGCGACTGGTCGCGCCCGACCCGGCAGCTGATCGGCGTGCGGGGCGTGCCGGGCAACACCGCCAATCACCGGGTCGACTACTGGGTCGCGCGCCACAGTGCGCGCATCTTCGTCGAGTCGGTCGACATGGCATCCGGCGTCGGCAACGACCGCGCGCGCGCCGCCGGCATGAAGTACCACCACCTCGGCGTCATCGTGACGAACCTGGCCGTTCTCGACTACGCAGCCGACGGCACCGTCAAGGTGCGCTCGATCCACCCAGGCGTGGATCCGCAGGAGCTGGCCGAATCCACCGGGTTCGCCCTCGACGTCCAGGATGCTCCGCCCACGCGCACCCCCGACGCCGAGGAGCTTCGCCTCATTCGAGACGTGCTCGACCCTCGCGGCACCCGCACGCGGGAAGTCGCGAACTGACCGGGATCAGTCCGCGAGAAGGCCGTGATGGAGAAGATCGAGGAACGTGGCCGTGAGGCTCTCCACGGAGTGCCCGCGCCCCGGCCGATACCAGCCGACCGTCGACCACATGGCGTCGCGCAGGAAGCGGTAGGCGACCGCGACATCGAGGGACTCGCGGAAGTCGCCCACCTTCTGCCCCTCTCGCAGCTGATCGATCCAGAGCGCCTCGATGAGTTCTCGCTTCTCACCGAGGAACTCGAAGCCGGCCTGACCGGTGAGGAACGACAGCTCGTTCTGGTAGAGGCCGACCGCATCGGGCTGGCTCGTGATGATGACGAAGGCATGCTGAACGAGGCTGTCGACGGTCTCCCTCGGGCTGCGCCCCTCGGCGACGATCCCCTCGAATCGCTCCAGGAGTCGCTCAAGGAATCCGCGCAGGATCTCCTGCAGGATCGCCTCCTTGGAGGGGAAATGATGATACAGACTGCCAGACAGGATGCCGGCCTCGTCGGCGATGTCGCGGACCGTCGTGCCGGAGTAGCCCTGCTTGGCGATGAGGTGCGCGGCGATCGTGAGGATCTGGTCGCGTCTGTCGGAGTGCTCGTTCCGGTCGCCGCGGACGGTTGGTGCCATTGCTGCTCCTTAGTCGACCGACGCGCCGCTTCGGGCGCTCGATCAATCTTGCACGACCGGCGCCGGTTACCGAAACGACGCGTCGGAGTGTACGCATGATAGTGGAAAGGACCCCTATGGCCATCTCTTCAGCCAAGACAGTGCCCGCGCTTCTCGAAGACAAGGCCGCGCTCGGCGACCACCTGGCGATCGTCGACGGCGAGGTGACGATCGGCTACGCCGATCTGCATCACCGTGTGCGCTCGGTGGCCCGCGCATATCTGGCGCAGGGGATCGTGCCGGGTGACCGCATCGGGCTATGGGCGCCCAACCGCTACGAGTTCATCCTCGCCATGCTCGGCGCACAGTACGTCGGCATCGCCGTCGTGCCGCTGAACACCCGCTACACGGGGCACGAGGCCGCCGAGATCCTGGCGCGGTCGCGGGCCTCCGGGCTGGTGCTCGCCGACGGATTCCTCGGCAAGTCGTACAGCGATGCGCTGCGCAGCGCCGCGGCCGAGCGCGGCGACGAGGGCGCGAGCATGCCCGGACTGCCGCACCTGCGCGCCGTCGTCACACTCGACGGCTCCAGTGAGGCGCACCTCATCGCATGGGCCGACTTCCTCGCAGTGGGCGCCGAGGTCGACGAGCAGGCGGTGACCGAGGCCGCTGCGGCGGTGCGCCCGGATGACATCATGGACGTGCTGTTCACGTCGGGCACGACCGGCGTTCCCAAGGGCGTGCTCACCGCACACCGGCAAACGCTGGCAGTGTCGCGCGCCTGGGCGCTGGGTGCAGAGCTGGTCGCCGACGACCGCTACGCCATCGTCAATCCGTTCTTCCACGGTTTCGGATACAAGGCCGGCATGATCTCGGCGCTGATGGCGGGAGCGACGATCTACCCTCTCGCCGTCTTCGACGCCGATGTGCTGCTGGAGCTCATCCAGCGTGCCCGCATCAGCGTGCTGCCCGGCGTGCCCACGATCTTCACTTCGCTGCTGGACCACCCCCGGCTGGCGGAATACGACCTTTCCTCGCTGCGGTTCTCGATCGCCGGCGCGACGGCGGCGCCCGCGACCCTCTTCCACGACATGGTGAACATCCTCGGATTCAAGACCGTCGCGCAAGCGTACGGCCTCACCGAGTGCGTCGTGGCGACGATGTCGCGCTACGGCGAGTCGCTCGAGCACGCGGCGCAGACCACCGGCCCCGCTGTCGAGGGGATGGAGATCCGCGTCGTCGACGAGAATGGCGAGGATGCGGGCATCGACTCCGACGGCGAGATCCTGCTGCGCGGCGACAGCGTCATGCTCGGTTACTTCGAGGATCAGGAGTCGACCGATGCCGTGATCGACTCCGACGGCTGGTTCCACACCGGCGACGTCGGCCAGCTCGACGAGCACGGCTGCCTCAAGGTCACCGATCGCCTGAAGGACATGTACATCGTGGGCGGTTTCAACGTCTACCCGGCCGAGATCGAGAACGTCCTGCGCAAGCACCCTGCGGTCAATGAGTCCGCGGTGATCGGGGTAGAGGACGCACGGCTGGGAACGGTCGGCCGCGCCTACGTGCTGCTGCTGCAGAACGCCGAACCGCGCCCGGACGCCGCAGAGCTGGAGGAGTTCTGCCGTCGGCATCTGGCGAACTTCAAGGTGCCCCGCGAGTACATCCTGGTCTCGGACTTCCCGCGCAATGCGCCGGGCAAGATCCTGAAGTCGGAACTGCGCGCGCAGGCCTGACACCCGCGACAGCAGGAGAAACGGCGGTGCCTCCGAGGAGGCGCCGCCGTTCTCCTGCGACGTGGAGCGTCAGCTGAGGCGCTCGAGCACCATCGCCATGCCCTGACCGCCGGCCGTGCACATCGTCTCGACCGCGAACTGCTCGTCGCGCTCGCGCAGTGCGTTGATAGCCGTGGTGGTGATGCGGGCACCGGTCATGCCGTACGGGTGGCCGAGCGCGATCGCGCCACCGTTGACATTGACCTTCTCAGGGTCGATGCCGATGTCATCGATCGACGGGACGACCTGGGCCGCGAAGGCCTCGTTGATCTCGAGGATATCGATGTCGCCGATGGACATGCGGGCGTTCGCCAGCGCACGCTCGACAGCCTGCACGGGACCGAGGCCCATGATCTCGGCCGACAGCGCTGAGACTCCGGTCGACACGATGCGCGCGAGCGGGGTGAGACCGAGTTCGGCGGCACGGGTGTCGCTCATGATGACGAGCGCTGCAGCGCCGTCGTTGAGGGGGCAGCAGTTGGCTGCGGTGACCGTGCCATGCGGACGGAACACCGGCTGCATGGTGCTGACACCCTCCAGGGTGACGCCGGCGCGAGGCCCGTCGTCACGGGAGACGAGGGTGCCGTCGGTCAGGCGCACCGGGGTGATGTCCTTTTCGAAGAATCCGCGGGCAATGGCCGCTTCCGCCCTGTTCTGGCTGAGCACCGCCCACTCGTCCTGGGCCCGCCGCGAGACACCGCGGTACGAGGCGACGTTCTCGGCGGTCTCACCCATTGAGATGTAGATGTCGGCCAGCTCGCCCCGCTCGCGCGGATCCGACCAGACGAATGAGGGGTCCTCGGCGTCGCGCGCGGTGCGCGCGGCTCCCTCCGCCCAGCGCGGGTTCTTCGTGTCCGGCATCCCGTCGGACTTGCCGGAGCCGAACTGCGAGACGGTCTCAACGCCGGCCGAGATGAAGACATCGCCCTCTCCCGCCTTGATGGCGTGGAAAGCCATGCGAGTGGTCTGCAGCGACGAGGCGCAATAGCGATTGACAGTGGTGCCGGGCACGTCGTCCCAGCCGAGCTGCAGCGCAGCCATGCGGCCGATGTTGTATCCCTGCTGCCCCGCCGGCTGCGCACAGCCGAGCATGAGGTCGACGATCTCGTTGTGGTGCAGCCCTGGAACCGCGTCCATGGCCGCCTGGATCATCTGGACGACGAGGTCGTCGCCTCGCATGTCCTTGAGCGAGCCCTTGAATGCGCGGCCGATGGGCGAGCGCGCGGCCGAGACGATGACGGCGTCGGTCATGTTGTGGTTCCTCCGGTGTCGGTCACGCGGTCGGCCTGCTGCACGATGTCCGCGTTGGGGGTGTGGCTCAAGAACGCCGGCCATTCGCCGCCGCCGTCGACAGGGATCACCGCACCGGTGACGTGCGCCGACAGCGGCGAGGCGAGCATGACGCAGACGTTGCCGAGCTCATCGGGCGAAGCCATGCGCCCTCGCGGGATGGTGCGCGCCACCTGCGCGTACTGCTCGGCGGTGCCGTAGTGATCCACCGCGCTCTCGGTGGCCACGAGCCCGCTGCTGACCGCGTTCACGCGGACTTCAGGGGCCCACTCGACGGCGAGGCTGCGCGTCAGGCTCTCCAGCGCCGCCTTGGCCGCGCCATACATGGCGGTGCCGGGGCTGGGGCGTCTGGCGCTGATGGATGTGATGTTGATGACGCTGCCGCCGGTAGCGAGCAGGTGCTCGAAGGCGGCACTGGTTGCAACGGCCGCCGAGAGGAAGTTGATCTCGGTGATGGCCTGGAAGTACCGGGGCGATCCGGCCTCGAAGCGGCCGAACGGCGAGCCTCCGACATTGTTGACGAGCACGTCGAGGCGTCCATGGCGTGCTGCGATGTCGGCGATCCATGCCTGGTTCTGGGCAGCGTTGCGGACGTCGACGGCTGTGAACCGCGCGGCTCGCCCACCGCGCTGCGGAAGCTGCTCCGGTTCGGTGCGTCCGCAGAACTCGACATCGGCGCCGGCGGCGAGGAACGCCTCCACGACGCCGCGGCCCACTCCGCGGCCGCCGCCGGTGACCGCGACGACTCTACCCGCGAAATCGATGGCCAGACTCACATCCGTCTCCCTTGATCGTGGCGCCTCGATGCGCGACCTGTCAATCGTACCAACCAAATGCTAGGTTTGTCGCATGGGTCACAATGATGTTCCTCAGCGGCACCCGCGCACGGTCGTGGTGACCGGCGGCGCACTCGGCATCGGCGGCGGCATCAGCCGGCGATTCGCCGGCGATGGCGACCATGTCATCCTCCTCGACGTCGACGGCGAGGCCGCGACCGCCACGGCGGCCGAGATCGAGGCGGCGGGAGGCAGCGTCACCGTCCTGGTCGGCGACATCATCGCCGATGAGACCGTCACGCGCCTCGCCCAGCATGTGCAGGCGGAGCACGGTCACGCCGACGTGCTGGTCAACAACGTCGGCGACTTCCGTCCCGCGAAGTCGTTCTTCGCGAAGAGTCCGCCCGAACAGTGGCGCCGGCTGCATGAGATCAATCTCTGGCACGTGCTGACGGTCACCCACGCTCTGCTCCCCGGCATGCTCGCCGCCGGCGCGGGCAGCATCATCAACGTGTCGACCGTCGAGGCGTTCCGCGGCATTCCCGGCAACGCCGTGTACTCGGCGTACAACGCGGGGGTGTCCGCGTTCACGAAGAGCCTCGCTGTGGAACTCGGACCATCGGGCATCCGGGTCAACGCGATCGCTCCCGATCTCGCCGACACTCCGCAGACCACTGCGGAGCTGATGCTCGCCGGGCGCGACCCGGCGCTGCTGCGCTCCTGGCTGCCGCTCGGCCGATTCGGCCGGCCTGAGGACTTCGCGGGGGTCGTGGCTTTCCTCGCCTCTGACGATGCGGCGTTCATCACCGGCCACACCGTGCCGGTCGACGGGGGCACGCTCGCGGCATCCGGGTGGTACGGCAAGGCGGCCGGCCGGGGCTGGACCAACATGCCGGATCAGGCGTGAGCGCGCCCGACGACGCCGCTGCGCTCGGGGAGCTCACCGACCGCCAGCAGATCCACGATCTGGTGCTGCGCTACTGCTCGGCCGTCGATCGTGCCGACTACGACGGCGTCCGAGCCGTCTACGCCCGGGACGGCGTCGACCACCACACCGGCTTCTCCGGCCCGGCTGACGAATATGTCGCCTGGCTGCGCGTGCGCACAGCCGGGTTCGACGGCAGCATGCACCTGGTCGGCAACCACCTCGTGGAGCTCCTCGGTGACCGCGCCTTCGCCGAGACCTACGGCACCGCGGTGCACTGGGGAACGCCTCGCGACGATGAGTCGCTGAACTTCACCAGCGGCTTCCAATATCTCGATCATCTGCGCCGCGATCCGGAGGGCTGGCGAATCGTCGAGCGCATCGCGGTCAGGCAGTGGACGAGATCGGATGCCGGCCGTCTGCGCGACCCGGAGGGCGACGGCCCACGGGGCAGCCGCGGACCGGATGATCCGTTCGATGGCGCACGCGACCGCGTGCGACGCATCGCCGCCGAGGAGAGGACACGATGACCGCAACCATCGAGGAGCGTCTGCGGGCGCTGGAGGACCGGCTCGAGATCATCGAGCTCGAAGCGACGTACGCCCGGTCCTTCGACGAACACGACGGCACGACGTGGAGCGGGCTGTTCACCGACGACGGGATCTACCAGTCGCGTCCGGTGGACGACGCTCCCCCGGTGACCTTCGTGCAGGGCAGGGCTGCGCTGGCTGAGTACTGCCGCACGGCGCCGTTCGACGGCATCCACTTCCTGCACCTGCCGCAGCTCTCCTTCGACGGCGACACCGCGACGGCGCGCATCCACCTCGAGTTCCACGGTTCGTGGGGCGCCGACGCAGGCGCACCGCGACTCGCGATGCAGGGGTATTACGACGTCGCATACCGACGGGTCGACGGCCGCTGGCGCATCCGCCACCGCGTGACGACGGCGTTCAGCCGTGAGCAGCGCACTGTCATCGGCTACCCGCCGCGGCCCGGTCTGCCGACGCCCTGATCTGCGCGAGGCGAAGGGGAGGGGAGGAGCCGCGGCTCCTCCCCTCCCCTTCGCGCGATCACGGGGATGCCGTCAGGCGGCGGCCCCGAAGTACGCGTTCTGCAGATCCTCGATCGTGATGTCAGCGGCCGCACCGTGCAGCGTCGTGCGCCCCATCTCGATCACCGACACCTCGTCCGCGATGGCCACCGACTCCTGGACGGCCTGCTCGACGAGCAGGATCCCGAGCCCGGTGTTCTTCAGCTCGTGGACCCGCTCCATGACCTCCTTGACGATCACGGGGGCGAGTCCCTGACTCGGCTCGTCGAGGATGAGCAGCTTCGGCTTCGCCATCAGCGCCTGCCCGATCGCCAGCATCTGCTGCTGTCCGCCCGACATGCTCGCCGCCGGCAGCGCCCGCTTGCTGCCCAGGATCGGGAACAGCTGGTAGATCTCCTCGACCGAATCCGCGAGGGCGCGCTTGCTCATCTTGCGCGAGAACCCGCCCAGCAGGAGGTTCTGCTCGATGGTCAGCTCACGGAAGACCTTCTTGCCCTCCTGAACGTATGAGATACCCTTCGCGACGCGTTTGTGCGGCGCGTCCGCCAGGGGTTCACCGAGGTAAGAGACACTTCCCCCTGACATCCTGTTCAGCCCGGTGATCGCGCGCAGCGTGGTGGTCTTTCCCGCACCGTTGCGCCCCAGCAGCACGGTGATCTCACCCGCGCGGACGGTGAGAGATACGTCCCGCACGACCGTCAGATCTCCGTAGCCGGTCTTCAGGCTCGCCACCTCCAGCAGCACTTCACTCATGGTCGCCGCCTCCTGCCGCGCTCGCCTCGACAGCCACGCCGAGGTACTCCTCCATGACACGCGGATTGCTCTCGATCTCATCCGATGTGCCGTGTGCCATCACCGATCCCTGCGCGAGCACGTAGATGTCATCCGCCACGCGCAGCACGAGCTGGAAATTGTGCTCCACCAGGATGACCGTCATCCCGGCATCGCGCAGACGCCGGACGAGCTGCTCGAGAACTTCGAGCTCGTCCTCGTCCAGTCCGGACGCGACCTCGTCCAGCAGCAGCACCTTCGGCGAGCTGACCAGACTGCGCGCCACCTCGAGGAGGCGACGGTTGCCCAAGGGAAGCGAATCGGCCATCTCATCACGATGTTCGCTCAGACCCACGAGGGCGAGTGCACGCTCCGCCTCGTGCCGGTCGGCACGACGCTCGCGCCAGTACGACGGCAGGCGCAGCACCGACGGCAGCACGCCTGCCCTGCCCGCGGCGTAGCGACCAGCCTCGACGGCCTCGAATACCGTCAGCTTCTCGGGCACGTTCGGCGTCTGGAAGGTGCGGGAGACTCCCGCGCGCGCAACCTGATAGGAAGGCAGCCCCTGGATCTCCGCGTCATCGAGCGAGATGACGCCCGCGTCCGTGCGGTAGAAGCCGGAGATCATGTTGAGCAGCGTCGTCTTGCCGGAACCGTTCGGACCGATGATCGCCGTGATCTGTCCAGGCTCCGCATCGATCGAGACTTCGGCGAGCGCCTGATTGCCGCCGAACGCCTTCGAGACCCCGGCTGTGCGCAGGTGCGCTCCCTGGAGCGGCTCCACCTCCGCGGCGGCGGCCTGCTCGACGGAGATGCGCTGCTTCTTCTTCGCTGCGATATCGGCCTTGCGGACCAGCTTGCGGATGAGGCCGGCCAGGCCGCCCGTGAAGGCGACGCCGCCGATCAGCAGGAAAGCACCGGAGATGATCAGTCCGTACTGCTGGAAATTGGTCGACTGGTTCATGCCGAACTGCAGCACGGTGGCACCGATCAGCGCGCCGTAGATGCTCGCCGAGCCGCCGAAGATCGAGGCTGCGAGCACGGTCATCGCGAATGAGAAGGCGAAGGCCTCTGGCGAGATGAACAGGTCGAGGTTGGCGAACAGCGCACCGGCGACGCCCGCGGGAAGTGCGCCGATCGCGTAGGCGGTGAGCTTGGCGCGGAACACCGATATGCCCATCGCTGAGGCGAGCACCGGGCTCTGCTTCAGCACCCGAAGCGCCGTACCGTGCTCCGACATGATCAGGTTGCGCATGAGCGCGAAGACCACGATCGTGACGCTGACGATGATGAGGTAATAGGTCTGCCCGTCGATCATCTGACCGAAAGACGTCGCCGGCATGATGCCGGCCAGACCGTTGCGGCCACCGGTGTCGGTCTTGAAGATCGAGAGGACGTCCGGGACGATCAGGATGAGGAAGAACGAGGTCATCGCCAGCGACCAGCTGCCCAGACGCAGTCCCGGGATGCCCGAGATGAGGCCGATGATGAGCGCCGCGCCCGCCCCGATCAGGATCTGCAGCCAGATGTCGGTGACCCCGGCCTTGTTGGAGAGGCCCGCCGCATAGGCGCCGGCCGCGTACATCGCGGTCTGCCCCATGGCGAGCTCGCCGGCGTATCCGAGTGACAGGTTCAGCCCCACGACGATGAGCGCCAGGATCAGCGTCAGTTCGATCTGCCGAGTGACCGCGTAGTTCATCCCGAGCGTCGGGAGCAGCAACAGGAGCACACCGCACGCCAGCGGCCAGATCCAGCCCGGGACGGCACGCAGCCGAAGCCAGAGTTTCGACATTTTCACACCGTCCGTTCCACGCGACGGGTGAACAGCCCCGTCGGCTTGACCATGAGAATCACGATGAGGATGAGGAAGATCGTGATCCCGGCGAAGTCGGCACCGATGTACCGCGTCGCGAGAGCTTCGGCAAGCCCGACGATCAACCCTCCCACCAGAGTCCCCCCGAGCGAGCCGAACCCGCCGATGGCGAGGACGACGAAACCCTTGAGCGCGAGTGATGCACCCAAGGTGGCGACCGCATAGGTCTTCGGGCCGATGAAGACGCCGAGGAATCCTGCGAGCACACCGGTGAAGATGAAGGCCATCAGCGCGAAGCGGCGCACGTTCACACCCCGGAGCTGGGCGGCCTCGCGATCCTCGCTCATGCCGAGCATCGCGATACCCGTCATGCTGCGCTTGGCGTACTGCGTGAGCACGACCACGAGCACGATGACCAGCACGATCAGGGCCAGCTCGACCGGATACACGCGTCCGCCGAGGAAGGTGAGGACCTCGTCCCCCATGAAGAAGGGGACTCGCTTCGGCTCGCCGCCCCAGATCACCTGAGCGACGCCCTCCATGATGATGGACGCGCCGAGAGTCGTGACCAGCAGGTTGTGCGGATCCTTGACGGGGCGGATGGCGATGCGCTCCTCGAGCGCCGCGATCGCACCGATGACGACGGCGGAGACGAGCGCCACCAGCCACCAGGGCAGGCCCATGACCGCGATGCCCATGTATGCCATGAAGGCACCGAGCATCATCAGCGCGGCCTGTGCGAAGTTGAAGGTCTTCTGAGAGAGGAAGACGATGTTGTATCCGATCGCCACGAGCGCGTAGATCGCTCCCAGGGCGAGACCGGACCAGATGATGGTCATTGCGGTCGGGTTCCTTCCATCACATCTAGGGCTTGGTGTGCCGACGGCTCGGATCCGAATCGAGATCCGAGCCGTCGGCGACAGCGGTCAATCCGCTGTCATCAGGGCTGGAACTGGCCGTTGACGAGCTCGCCCGGTGGGATGAAGGCGAACTGGTCGGGTGTGACGTGCGGACTGTGCAGATCGGCGGTGAAGGCGTAGTTGCCGAGGATCGCGGTGCCCGCGGACTTCTGCACCTCAGGATCGATCATCGCAGTGACGAGCGCATCGATGTCGTCGACGCCACCGGCCTTCTCCGCCGCGGCCTTGAACAGCAGCACCGAGTCGTAGTTGTAGGCAGTGATGAGCGAGGAGCGGATGTCCCCGGCGGCGACCATGCGCTCGACCGCTTCATTGACGACCGTGTCGTCGGGGTTGTACTGCGTGCTGGTGTACACCTGCATCGTCAGGTTCTTCACCTGGTCGGTTCCCAGCACTCCGTCCGGTGCCGGACGCGCGATGAGGCCCGTCGCGGAGACCGAGGTGTTCCCCATCACGGGGATGTCCCAGCCGAGCTTCTCGAGGCTCTGCAGCACATAGCCGAGCGGAGCGCCGTATGCGTCGAGCACGAGCACCTCAGGATCACCGGACTTCAGTGCGGACAGCTGCGCAGTCATGTCCAGCGCGGCGTTGTCGAAGCCCTGGTTGCCCGTGACCTCGAAGCCCTCCTCGGACAGCATCTCCTCGGCCTGCTGTCCGAAGAGCTCTCCGTAGGCGCTGGATCCGTGCAGCACGGCGACCTTCTCATAGCCGCGCGCACCGACCTCATCGACGAACGATCCCAGGTAGTCGGGAACAGAGGCGCTCAGGTCGAAGCTGTACGGGTTGACCTTCGGGTCGCCGGAAGTGGCGGTCGGACCGATGTTGAACGAGAACACCTTGTTCTGCGTGAGGATCGGCAGCATCGCCTCGGTGATGGTCGAGGGTCCGGAGTTCATGACGAGATCGGGCTTCCCCTCGGTGGCGATGTACTCGCGCAGCTTCGTGACAGCGACCGTCGGATCGGCGTTGTCTTCGAGGTGGGTGATCTCGACCTCGCGGTCGAGGATGCCGCCCATGTCGTTCACGGCGTCGACCGAAGCCAGCGCAGCGGTGACCGCCGTCGTGGCGTTGTCGCCGAGGATGCCCTCTGCCCCCAGGCCACCCAGGACCACCACCTGGATCGGATCGTTCTCACCGCCGCCGGAACCTTCGTCGCCACCCGCACCGCCGGAGCAGCCAGCCAGCACAACCGTCGACACCACGAGCCCTGCGGCGGCTGCCGCGAGTCTGCCGATTCGCATATCCGTACCTCTCATCGTTGAGTAGAGCGACCAAACGCTTGCTTAGTAAATCACACCCGAGAGCACTCGGGCAATGCCCAACCGGTCAATTGCTTGGTAACGGTTCGGACAAGCTGTTACATTCCGAGTCATGGACACGACTCGCAGCCCTCAAGCCCCGGAATTTCGCACTCTACCCGGCATCGCCGTCGTGACAGGCGGCAGCGGTGGCATCGGAGCCGCCGTCGCGCGCCGGCTGGTCGCCGAGGGCGTCAAAGTGGCAGTCACCTACCGGTCCACCCGGCCGGACGACCTTCTGGACGAACTCGGGTCCGGCGTCGAGGCCCACCACCTCGACGTGCGCGACGACAGCACTGCGCGCGCCCTGGCCGACGATCTCAGTTCCCGACACGGCGGTGTGCACACCGTCGTGCATTCGGCCGGTCCACATGTGCCGATGGTGCACCTCTCGAAGGTGCCCGTCGCCCAGTTCGCGCGACAGGTCGATGAAGATCTCGTCGGCTTCTTCGCGGTCGCGACGGCTTTTCTCCCCGCGCTGCGCGAGTCGTCCGGCTCTCTGACAGTCGTGACGAGCGCCGCGACGCGGCGCTACCCGCTGCGCGATGGCCTTTCGGCCGCCCCCAAGGGCGGAGTCGAGGCGCTGGCCAGGGGGCTGGCTGCTGAAGAGGGCCGCTTCGGCGTGCGCGTGAACTCCGTGGGTCCGGGGATGCTGTGGGACGGCATGTCGGCACGCCTGATGGCATCCGGCGACCTCGATCAGCGCGCGCTCGACGCCGCGATGAGCAACATCCCGCTGCGCCGCTTCGGCACCGCCGATGACATCGCGGCCGCAGTCAGTTTCCTGGCCTCCCCGCAGGCCGGGTTCATCACCGGGCAGAAGCTCGACGTCGACGGCGGTTTCGGAGTCTGACCCGGGCCGCCCGCGCAGGATCCGGTGCCCCCGGACGTCGCGGACCCCGACAGCGCTCACGCGTCCAGGCGCTCCAGCAGCCAGTCGATGCGCGCGGCCTCATCTCGCGAGAACCTCTCCGACCACTCCAGCGCTATGCCGGAGAAGCGCCAGGCGGACTCGCGCTGGGCACCGCGGGCATGCGCTTCTGCCGCATCTGCGGTGCGCAGCGCCTGATCGCGGTAGGCGCGAAGGCTCGCACGCAGCCGGTCGAGGTCCCCATTGTGGGCGGCCCACAGGCGCAGGATGTGCGAGTGCTTGAGCACGACGGGCTCTGGCGGCACCTCATCAGCCCAGCGGCGGATGACCCGGCGCCCGAGTGAAGTGATCGAGTAGAGGCGACGGCTCTTGGCCGCGTGTGTCTGCTCGACTCGGGACGTCGCCAGCCCCAACCTCTCGAGCCGACGCAACTCGGTGTAGATCTGGCTCTGCGAGGGGGCCCAGTAGAAGAACGCCAGGCTCTGGTCCGCCCACCGCTTGACGTCGTACCCCGAGAGCTCACTGTCGAACGAGAGGATGCCGAGCACCGCCCAGCTCGTGGCCGGCAGCTCGGGCAGCTCGGATGTGACCTCATCGGCGCTCACTTGACCTCCATGGAAGAGCATGGCATATTCCTGATCATACTATGACTGTTAGTCATATTCTTTGATCGAAGGAGATCCGGTGTCCGAGACCGCCCGCATGCTGGCGCTGCTGAACGAGACGTTCCCCGACCTGACGCGGATGGCCCCGGAGGACGCCCGCCGGGCGGCCGATGCCCGCATCCGCCCCGCCGCCGCCGATAAGGCGGTCAACGCCGAGGATGTGACGGTGGATGCCGGCACCCATCGTCTTGAGGTTCGGGTGTACCGTCCGCACGTGACGGCTCCGGACGCACCCGTCACCGTGTACGCGCACGGCGGCGGCTTCCTGCACGGATCGATCATCGGGCACGATGGATTCTGCCGCCGCTGGGCGCAGAGCACCGGCGGCACCGTCGTGTCGGTGGAATACCGGGTCTCGACACAGGCTCCCCCTCCCGCGGCTCGCGACGACCTCGTCACTGCAGTGCGCTGGGCGCAGCAGGCCGCACTCGCCGACAACGGCGTCATCCTCGCCGGCGACAGCTCCGGCGGCAATCTCGCCGCGGGGGCGGCGATCGTGCTGCGCGACCTGGGCGAGACCCCGGTCGTCGGCCAGGCGCTGCTGTACCCGTTTCTGGACCCGACGATGTCCACCGAGAGCCACCGCACCCGCGCCACCGGATACTTCGTGACCGACGCACTGCTCTCTTACTACTGGCAGGTGTATGTCGGCGCGGGTCGCGAACCCGCCGACGCCGCAGCCGACGCCGACGTCACTCCGCTCGCCATCGCCGATCTGACCGGACTCCCTCCCGCCGTCGTCGTCACCGCGGGCCTCGACCCGCTCTGCGACGAGGGCATTCAGTACGCGAGCCGTCTCCGCGCCGCGGGCGTGCCGGTCGTGGAGCGCCACTACCCTGGCCAGTTCCACGGGTTCCTCACCATTCCGGACTACGGGCCGGCCTCCAGCGCCTCCGAGGTGCTGTGGGCCGACCTGCGCCACCTCTCCCACACCCTGACGAAGGAGTCACGATGACCGCTCCCGCCCACGACCTCATCATCGTCGGCGCCGGCTTCGCCGGCATGTACACGACCGTCCACGCCGTGCGTTCGGGGCTCGACGTGCTCGGCCTTGAGGCGGCATCCGACGTCGGAGGCACCTGGTACTGGAATCGCTACCCCGGTGCGCGCTGCGACGTGGAGAGCATCGACTACTCGTTCTCATTCGACGACGACCTGCAGCGCGAGTGGCGGTGGACCGAGCGCTACGCGACCCAGCCCGAGATCCTGCGGTATCTGAACCACGTCGCCGACCGCTTCGAAGTGCGACCGCACTACCGCTTCAGCGAGCGCGTCTCCTCGGCCGTGTGGGATGAGTCGGGGCAGATGTGGAACGTGCAGACCGAGTCGGGTCTCGAGACCTCCGCGCGCTGGCTCGTCATGGCGACCGGCGGACTGTCGCAGCCGCAGCTGCCGGATATCCCCGGACGCGATGACTTCGCCGGCGAGGTGCTGCAGACCTCCGCCTGGCCGGATGCCCCGGTCGACCTGCGCGGCAAGCGGGTCGCCGTGATCGGGACCGGGTCTTCGGGCGTACAGCTCATCCCGACGATCACCGATGCGGCATCCGAGGTCACCGTCTACCAGCGCAGTGCGAACTACAGCGTCCCGGCATTCAACCGCCCGATCGACGACGCCGAGTGGGCCCTCCAGCAGCAGAACCTCCGGCATCGGCGCGAGCTGTCATGGAACGGCGCCGCCGGCTCCCCCTGGACGACTCAGCCGGTCCCGTACGCCGAGGCGGACGACGCGGAGCGCGCGGCGATCTTCGAAGAGAGCTGGACCCGCGGCGGTGTGCTGTTCGCCAAGGCGTTCAACGGGCTGACTGTCGATCCCATGATCAATGATGCGGCGCGCGCGTTCTTCGAGCGCAAACTCGCCGAGAAGGTGTCCGACCCGGAAGTGCGCGCCGCACTGACGCCGCGCGACCACGCCGTGGGCACCAAGCGGATCTGCACCGACAGCGGCTACTACGAGGCCTACAATCTCGATCACGTCTCGCTGATCGACCTGCGTCGCGAGCCGATCGAGCAGATCACTGCGGATGGCATCCGCACTTCCGCGCGCCTGCGCGAACACGATGTCATCATCTACGCGACCGGATTCGATGCGATGACCGGCGCACTCACCGCGATCGACATCCGCGGGCGAGGCGACCGCTCGCTGCGCGAGGAGTGGAGAGGATTCCCGTCGACGTATCTCGGAGTCGCATTGCCCGGATACCCCAACCTGCTGGTGCTCAACGGTCCCGGCTCGCCCAGTGTGCTGTCGAACATGGCGCTCACCTCCGAGCAGCAGGGCGATTACGCGCTGCGCCTCATCGACCACTGCCGGCGCAAGGGGTACAGTTCCGCCGAGGCGATGGCGGATGCGGCTCGCGAATGGACCGCGCACGGGCTCGAACTCGCCGAGAAGACTCTGTTCGGCTCGGCGCGCTCCTGGTACACCGGGGCGAACATCGCCGGCAAGGCACGTGGCTTCCTGCCGTACATCGGGGGCTTCCGCACATACATCGATCATTGCGACAAGGTGGCGGAGGCCGATTACCCGGGCTTCGTCATGACCAGTCGCTGACGAAAGCGAGGTCCGGTCGCCGGGTTGCCCTCGCCGACCGGACCGGACTAGAGTCCAAACAAGCAAACGCTTGTGCAAAGGAGCAGCGGTGAGCAGAGACTTCGGATTCCCCGCGGGTGAGGCGGTGCTCATCACGGGCGCCGGCAGCGGCATCGGACGGGCGACGGCGTTGCGCGCCGCAGAGCTCGGCCTGTCGCTGAGCCTCTGGGACCTGGACCCGACCGGACTCGAGACGACGGCGGAACTGGTGGGCTCCCATGCCCCGCGCGTGCACACCTGGGTGGCCGACGTCTCCGACGACGACGCGGTGCAGACCGGCATGGCCGACGCGGTCGCCGCACTCGGCAGCATCCGCTACCTGCACAACAACGCAGGCCCGGCCTCGGCATCCGCCATCCCGTTCGACCGTGCCGTGGAGATCAGCGTGGGCAGCGTCCGCCGCGTGACCGACGCCTGGGCCGCGGCCGGTCCTGGCGAGGGCGCGGCGATGGTCGCGACGACCTCCATCGCAGGGAATCTGCTCGGTACCGACAACGCATGGTATTCGGCCTCCAAGGCTGCGGTGATGGGATACGTCCGACACCTGGCGTCGTACCGCGCAGGCGAGTTCCGCTCCAACGGCGTCGCTCCCGGCATGACAGACACGCCGCGCCTTGCCGGCTTCGCGGCCAGTGAGACCGGGCAGCGGGTGCTTCAGCGCATCCCCCTCAAGCGCATGGCGACACCCGACGACATCGCCTGGGCGACCCTTTTCCTGCTCTCCCCGCTCGCCTGCTACATCAACGGCGTCTATCTGCCGGTCGACGGCGGCTGGACGGTGACCCAGTGAGCGCCGACGCGGGCCTGCGAGCAGCCGCCGACCGCGTCGAGATCGCGATGCTCATCGCGCGCATCGCCCAGCACGCCGACTTCGGCACTCCGGAGGAGTACATCGCGTGCTTCACCGAGGATGCCATGTGGGAGCTCGCCGATTCCGGCGGCCTGCCGATGTCCGGCGGAAGGGTCGAGGGACGCGACGAGATCCTCGCCGGCGTCCATTCGCGACGCGCCGACGGCATCCAGGGTCCCGGATCCCACACCCGGCACGACGTCTCGAGCATCGTCGTGGACGTGGAGGGCGACATCGCCCGCTCGCGCTCTTACTTCCGCTACTACACCGGCACCGACGCCGTCCCTGCGATCGTCGCACTGGGCATGTACAGCGACGCGTTCGTCAGAGGCGCAGATGGCTGGCAGCTCCGCCAGCGCGTCATCACGCGCAGCTGATCGTCGGCGAGGGGACGTGACGGAGGGTCGGGAGCGGCATGAGCGTGTTGTGATCGCGCTGCTCGCAGGCTGCGGCATGCTCAGCTCGCTGCAGTTCACCCTCGTGGTGCCGGTCCTGCCGCGCATCCCCGAACTGCTGGGCACGAGTGCGGCCGACGCCTCGTGGCTGATGACGATCACTCTGCTCATCGGGGTCGTCGGCACGCCGGTGATCACGCGACTCGCCGACATGCACGGAAGGCGGCGGATGCTGCTGACCGCACTGGGGCTGCTCGTCGGCGGCTCCTTCTTCGCGGCCGTCGTCCCCGGATTCGCGGCGGTGATGATCGGGCGTGCGCTGCAGGGATTCGGCACCGCCGTGGTTCCCATCGGGATCGCCCTGATGAGCGCAACCGTCTCGCGTGACCGCGCCACTCTGGGCATCGCGCTGATGAGCGGCACCCTGGGGATCGGCTCCGCCCTCGGACTCGCCGTTGCAGGCCCACTCGTCGCCTGGGGTGGACTGTCGACCATCTTCTGGGTGTCCGGCGCCATCGGGGCTATCTTCCTCGTGCTGGTGCTGCTGCGGATCCGCGAGACCCCGGCCGCTTCGTCGGGGCGGTTCGACCATCTCGGCGCCGTGCTGCTGGCCATCGGACTGACCGCTCTTCTGCTCGCGATCTCGCGCGGGCAGGCGTGGCAGTGGACGAGCCCGATCACCCTGGGTCTGATCGCCACCGCCGCGGCGGTGCTGCCGCTCTGGCTGCTGTGGGAGCGGCGTCACCCGCATCCGATGATCGACGTGCGAATCGCGATGACGTCCCCCGTGCTGCCAATCAATCTCGCCTCGTTCGTCGCCACCTTCGGCATGTACGCCAACCACCTGCTCACCACGCAGGAGGCCCTCTCCCCCTCGGCCACCGGATACGGCCTGGCTGCGGCCACCGCCACCGCCGGCGCCTATCTGCTGCCGTCTGCCGTCGTGATGGTGCTGCTCTCGCCGATCGCGGCGCGCGTCATCTCGCGCTTCGGGGGCCGCGTCGCGCTGATGCTCGGCGCGGGCATCATGGCAGGCGCCTTCGTCTTCCGGATGCTGGTGCATTCCGACCCGATCGCGGTGATGATCGGCTCCGGACTGGTCGGCGTGGGCGTGGCCTTCGCTTTCGCCGCAATGCCCTCACTCATCACGGCCTCCGTGCCATCCGACCAGATCGCCGCCGCCAACGGCGTGAACTCCGTTGTGCGCACCCTGTCGGGTGCCGTCGCCGCCGCCTTGTTCGCCTTCGTCATCGCCACCCTCCCGTCACCGGTCGATGATGCCTACCTCTCGCACTTCGCGCTGGTGCTGTCCTTCGGGACAGCCGCAGCGTGCGGCATCATCACCGTAGTGATCGCCGCCTTCCTCCGTCTGCCCGAGAACAAGGAGCACGCATGACCCTCTTCAGCCCGCTCACGGTCCGCGACGCGACCCTGCCCAACCGCGTCGGTGTCTCGCCGATGTGCATGTACTCCTCGACCGACGGGTTTCCCGACGACTTCCACGTCGCCCATCTCGGCCGGTTCGCCCTCGGCGGCGCCGGACTCGTCATCGCCGAGGCCACAGCGGTCCACCCGGTCGGGCGGATCTCGCCGTTCGATGCCGGCATCTGGGACGACGCGCACATCCCCGGATGGCGTCGTGTCGCCGACCTGGTGAGCAGGGCGGGCTCGGTGCCAGGCATCCAACTCGGCCACGCCGGGCGGCGCGCCGCCGTGCGCGAGCCGTGGCGGGCGGGCGCTCCGCTGGACGACGCGGATGCGACCGCCGGTTTCGGCGCCTGGCCGCTCGTCGGACCCTCGGAAATCCCCGCCGGACCGGGTCACCAGGTGCCCGCCGAGATGACGGTCGCCGAGATCGCCCGCTCGGTGCAGGACTGGCACGACGGCGCCGCAAGGGCGATGCGGGCGGGCTTCCGTTTCGTCGAGCTGCATGGCGCCCATGGCTACCTGTTGCACTCCTTCCTCTCCCCGGTGTCGAACCGCCGCACCGATGCCTATGGCGGCAGTGCCGAGAACCGACTTCGGTACCCGCTTGAGGTGGTCGCGGCGGTGCGCGAGGCGATCGGCGACGGCATCCCGCTGTCTTACCGGATCTCGTCCGTCGACGGCGCCGAGGGTGGCCTGGAACTCGACGACCTCGTCGAGGTCGCGCGCCGCCTCGCGGCTGCCGGCGTCGACATCATCGACACGTCCTCGGGCGGCATCATCACCGACCGTTCCTCCGACACCCGGGTGCGCCGCGGATTCGCGTTCCACGCCGACTTCTCGCGACACATCCGCCGCGAGGTCGACGTGCTCACCGCCACCGTCGGCTTCGTGGTCGACCCGGTGCAGGCGAACCTGCTCCTCGAGCACGGCGACGCCGATCTGGTGCTGCTCGGGCGGGAGATGCTCGACGACCCGAACTGGGCGCACCGCGCGCGCCTGGCGCTGGGCGACGACTCACACGCGTCCTGGGATGTCCGGTTCGGCAGCGCCCTGGGGCCGCGTCACCGCACGCTCGGGCGGCTGGCGGAGGCTGGAGAGACACCGCTCAGTCGCTTCGAGGGCTAAACGGGCATCGGCCTTTGGCTTCGAACAAGCAAGCGCTTGAGTCACCAAGAAACGAGTCCACTGCGATGAGCAATCGAACGAAACGGCGCCTCGCGCTGAACCTCATGTCCACAGAGCGATTCGGTGACGGAACTTTCGCAGCCATCCTCGACAACGCCAAGCTTGCCGATGCCCTTGGCGTGGACGTCCTCGTGCTGCCTGATCACGTCGCCATACACGAGACCGCACGGTCTGATCGCGAGGGATTTCCGCACTCATTGGACGCCCAGTGGTTCGAGCCGCTCACGTCTTTGGCCGCAATCGCCGCCGTCACGGTGCACGCGCGACTCAGCATGAATGTGCTCGTCGCACCCCTCCGTCCGGCGGTGCTGCTCGCTAAGCAGATCGCGACTCTCGACGCGATTTCCTACGGTCGCGTTGAGGTTGCGCTCGGCGCGGGCTGGCAGAGAGAGGAGTTCGAAGCAACCGAGCGCGTATTCGATGGACGATTCGGCGTGCTTGAGGAGCAGATCGAAGTATGTCGCGCCCTGTGGGCTGGCGGCCCCGCCTCCCACCACGGCCCGCGAGTCGATTTCGATGAGCTGCACAGCTATCCCCTGCCGCCGCAAGGCATCGATCTTCCAATTCTGCTGGGTCTGAAACTCACCGAACGAGGTATCAGACGGATCGGAGACCTCGCACAAGGGTGGGCAGCACCACCCATGCCCATGCAGGAGTTCTCAGATTCGGTCGCGAAGCTGAACGCCGCGAACACCGAGCGTGAGCGCTTGAAGGTCACGGCTGCGGTCACATTGCCTTTGGATAGCTCTTCGCCGCGCGCCCAGGGCATTTCTCATCCGCTGGATGAGGCGCTCGCCCTGTGGGAGGCGGGCGCCGACACGGTGATCGTGCATCCTCTCATGTTCTGCAACTCCCTCCGTGATCTCGCGACCTTTCTCGAACCTCTGCTGGAAGCACGTGACTCCTGACGCCCGAAAGTGTCACAACTGGCCTGTTGAATGGAAATCTGTCTATGGAAGAAGCATTCCGCGCAATCGCGGACGATCTTGAGATCCGAAATCTCGTGGCACTGCTCGCACAATATGCTGATGGATCGAAGAATATCGAGGATTACCTCGACCTGTTCACCGAGGACGCGATCTGGGAATATTCAGCGCCGCCGCAAGCTGACGAGGTTCCTGAGCGCGAGGCCCATCGCCTGGTGGGACGCGACGCGATAGAGAGAGACCGGCGTCGACTGCGCGCGGTCGGCTTCCAAGGTCCCGGAACGCGAACCTTCCATCTGAACACGACACTCGCCGTTCGCCTGACCGGCCCCGATTCCGCTGAGGCGACTTCGTACTTTCTCTACGTGGACGGGAATCAATCGCCAGCTGTGATCCCGATCATGGGCACGTATAGCGACACCTTCGTGCGCGTCGGAACACGCTGGAAGCTGAAACATCGCGTGGCGGACCCCAGTGCGACCTCAGCCGTGCCCACGTTGGAGTGAGCCCGGGAGGCGGTATCGCACAGAGGCTGCGAAAGTCGGGACACCCCGCCGCTTCACGAACTGAGCAGCTCACGCGCGGCCGCAGCGCCGTCCAGCAGACGGTTGATGCGGCGCCGCACGCGCCACCCCTCGGTCGCGCGCACGAGCTCCCACCGGTTCGCACTCACGCGCTCGCCGATCCACCGCTCGCCGTCGTGCAGCATGACGAGCGAGTGGGTGATCGCCACAGCCTCGTCGTCGCTGATCTCGATCCTCGGCGCCGAGAGCACGTGTGCGCAGCCACGACGCATGTACTCGACGTGCGACGCGAGCCCGGTGAGACCTCGGATGCCGTCTGCATCCAGCACGGTCTCGTCGAACTGGTACGTCCCATCTTCCGCCCAGAGCTCAGCGACCGCCTCGCCGTCGCCGGAGTCGACAGCAGGTCCGTAGCGAGCGATCAGGTCGGCGATCTCGATGCGATCCTCGAGCGCGCGCAGGCGGCGCTCCAGCGCGGCGCTCACCAGTCCTGCCAGGGGATGATGGTCGACACAGGAGCCGAGAGCACGACCTCTCCGGGCCCGGTCGGGAATCGCTCCTCGACCGCGTGCAGCTGCGGAGTCACCGCAACCGGATCGTCCTCGAGATAGATCAGGCGGATGCGGTGACTTCCGGGGGCATCCGCTGCAGACGATTCGAACGGCAGCGACGAGTGCCGCTGCGGATGACTGTACGAGAACGTCCAGACGCCCGCGACGCCGGCGACGTCGAGGAGCGCGGGGATCACCTGCTGATCTTCGCGGCGGTGCGCCTCGTGCACGTCCGCGGCGTGCGGGTCCTCGAACCGTGTCAGCGTGATGTGTACGCCGCGGTTCGGTCGGTACGGCAGCACCTCGGGCGCGACGAGCGCTCGGGGTGCGGCGTAACTCTTGACCGGCTTGAAGAACGCGAGCATAGGACGTCGGATGCCGGGAATGAGCGGCCCGCGACCCCATTGGAACGACGCCTCGCCGAGGGCATCCCATTCCGCCACCGACTGCTCGACCGGCTCGCGGAACCAGTACATCGCGACGAAGTCGACCTCTCCGGCGAGCGTGCCCGCGCGCAGCGCGGTCGTCTCAGGACGCAGCTCCCACCGGTCCCCCCACGCTACCCCGGGCAACGCGAGGTTCTCTGGCCGATGATCGAGCTGATGCCAGCGGTTGTACTCGCCGTGCAGAGCACGGTCATCCAGGCTGACGAGAGAGAAGAAGGCGAGTGGCGCGAACACGTCGCCAGTCAAGCGCTTGCTTGGCCAAAAGTCAAGAGTCCGGTGCCGTTCGCAGACGCCAGAACGGCGCCCCCGGTCCGGGGGCGCCGTTCTGCGTCTTCGAGGCTCGCCTCAGCGCCCGGACACCTGCCCGAACAGCTTCGCGATCGGGGCGAGCACCAGCGGACGTGCGGCGAACCAGCCGGCCGCGATGACGACCATGGCTGCGACGAACACCCAGAAGCCGGTCCAGACGCTCGCGTAGGCTGTGCCGTCGACCGAGCCCTGCGCGGCGAACATGTGGTTGAGGTTGCGCAGCGCTCCGGTGAGGAACACGAGCGCGACGTGCACGATGATGAACGCGACGAAGTACAGCATGACCGGGAAGTGCAGCGCACGCGCCCACTCGACCGGGTACGCCTTCGAGAGCTTCTCGGCCTTCTTCGGCCACAGGCCCGACATGCGGAACCCGGTGATCGCGGCCAGCGGCGCGGCGATGAACACGGTCGCGAAGTACGCCAGCTGCTGCAGGCTGTTGTAGTTGACCCAGCCGTTGTCGGTCGGCCAGTCGAACGAGACGTACTGGAGCCCAGCCGACAGCGCGTTGGGGAACACCTCCCAGCTGGTGGGCACGATCCTCGCCCAGTGCCCGGTCACGATGAGCAGCACGACGAAGACGACGCCGTTCACGAGCCACAGGATGTCGAGCGCCTGGTGGAACCAGAGCGTGAGGCTGATCTTGCCCTTGCCGTTGCCGCGAGGTGTCCAGAACGCCGTCGGGCGCTTCTCGCTGCGCACGCGCAGGCCGGAGCGGATGATCAGCACCATCAGGAACATGTTGAAGAAGTGCGCCCAGTTGGCCCACGGTGCGAAACCGGGCTCGACCTCGATCGCGGGGTGATACTCGCCCGGGTAGGCCGCGAGGAAGTCCTGCATGAACGGGAGGCTGAGGAAGGTCCGCACGAAGAACACGGCTGCCACGGCGAGCAGGCCCAACGACGCCAGACCGATGAGACCGCCGATGGCCTGCGGCCACGCCGGACGCAGCTTCGACGGCTCAGGCAGCGGCTCAGCCGCATGCCGCGGCGCCCGACCCTGCCAGACCGTCCGGGTGAACGGCAACGGCGTGGAGACATCGGTCTCCTCGACTCCGGAGCCGGCCGAAGGAGCCACGACACCAGCCGAAGCAGCAGGCGTCACGACAGCATCCGCTGCAGTTTCCTGCGTCTGCGCCACCGATGGGTGCAGCGGTTGCGAGGAAGTGTCGCGGATGCGCGCCGCACCCGCGGGCGGCCACGGGTCGCCACCGGCGACGCGCGGCAGACCACGACGGAGCGCAGCACCCTCGGTGGTCTGCGCGACAGCATCCGACTGCACGGCGCTCGGCTGGGCGGCACCCGCCTGCGGGGCGACAGCACCGGATGCTGTCGACTGCACGGGCTGTTCACCCGGCGTTCCGGTGCTCTCGGCGAGATCCCGCGCATTCGATGCAGCGGTCGCCGCACCGGCTGCAGCGGCGGCACCCGCCGGAGGCCAGGGATCGCCACCTGCGACGCGGGGAAGGCCGCGACGCAGGGCTCCGCCCGAGCTCGCGGGAGCAGCAGCCAGGGGCGCAGACGCTGCAGCCACCGGCGCGGGGGCAGCAGCCACGGGCGCAGCACTATCCGCGGCGACAGGCGCGGCGGGTGCACCGCCTGCTGCCGACTGCACGGGCTCTTCACGCGAAGATCCCGTGCTCTCGGCGCCCTTCGTCTCGCTGCGCTCGCTCAGGAACCGGTCCTGCATGGGTGCTGCGCCCTCCACCGTCGTGGCGGGAGGCCAGGCCTCGCCGCCCTTCACCCGCGGCAGGCCACGGCGCAGCATCCGCCCTTCACTTCGACTCGCTGACGCTCGCTCAGTACGAGCGACAGGCTCCGGAACCGCCATGGTTACTTCTTCCGCGCTTCGAGTGCCTCGATCAGCTGCGGCACGACCGTGAAGACGTCACCGACGATCCCGAAGTCGGCGACGTCGAAGATCGGCGCCTCGCCGTCCTTGTTGATCGCGATGATCGTCTTGGCGGTCTGCATTCCCGCGCGGTGCTGAATCGCACCGGAGATGCCGAGCGCGATGTACAGCTGCGGCGACACCGAGACGCCGGTCTGGCCGACCTGGTGCGCGTAGGGGATGTATCCGGCATCCACCGCGGCACGCGAGGCGCCGACGGCCGCACCGAGCGCGTCAGCCAGCTGCTCGACGAGCACGAACTTCTCCTTCGAGCCCAGACCGCGCCCGCCGGAGACGACGCGGGTCGCGCCGCGCAGCTCGGGACGCGAGGAGGTCTTCTCCTCGGCGGCGATCTCGCCGGCGGTCGCGGCGACGGCATCGGATGCTGTGACCGAGAGTTCCTCGACGTTGGGCGTCGCAGCCTCGGCACGGGCATCCACGGCGCCCTGACGGACCGTGACGACCGGGACGCCGAACGTGGGCGCCGAGTCGGTGAGGAACGAACCCCCGTAGACGGAGTGCTGAGCGGTCACGCCCTCGTCATCGCGGGCCACGCCGATGGCATCCACCGACAGCGCGAGCTTCTCGCGCACGGCGAATCGACCGGCGACATCGCGACCGGCGATCGAGTTCGAGATCAGCACGGCATCTGGCTGCACCTGCGCGTAAGCGGCCTGCAGCGCGTCCACGACGGGCACCGTGAGCGCCGACGCATCACCGGCGGCGGTGAGCACGACCTGCGCACCGGCGGCGGCCGCAGCGTCCGAGGCCGCCGGACTGCCACCGACGATCAGCGCGACCGGCGCGCCGATGGTCGAGGCCGCGCCGATGAGCGCCGCGGTGCTGCTGGCTGCGGCGCCTGCGGGGTCGACGTCGACGAGGACGAGGATCGGGTTCGCGGGGTACGCCATGTCACACCAGCCTGTTCTGCGCGAGGAACTCGACGAGCTGAGCGGCGGCATCGCCCTCGTCGGTGATCTTGACACCGGCCGCCCGCGGGGGCTTCTCCGAGACGGTCGTCATGATCGAGCGGGGGGCGAGGGCCGGATCGGCCGACACCTCGAGGTCGGCGAGCGAGAGCACCTCGAGGGGCTTCTTCTTCGCCGCCATGATGCCCTTGAAGTTCGGGAAGCGGGCGTCGGGCAGCGCCTCGGTGATCGAGATGACCGCGGGCAGCGGGGCGGTGACCTGCTGCGTGCCGTCGTCTCCGGTGCGGGTGCCCGTGACCTGGCCGTCGGAGATCTCGACGGCGCTGAGCGCGGTCGCCTGCGCGAAGCCGAGGTGCTCGGCGAGCATGGCGGGGATCACGCCGCCCGACCCGTCGGTCGACAGGTTGCCCGTGATCACCAGGTCGGGTTCGCCGCGGCGAATCGCTGCGGCGAGGGCCTCGGCCGTCAGTGTGAGGTCGGCGCCACGCAGCTCCTCATCCACGATGTGCACCGCCGAGGCTGCGCCGATCGCGAGTGCGCGACGCACCGATGCAGTGGCCGACTCGGGCGACATCGACAGCGCGACCACCTCGGTACCTGCGTTCTTGTCGGCGTAGGACAGTGCGACTTCGAGCGCGCGTTCGGTGATCTCGTCGAGCACGACGTCACCGGCCCCACGATCTGCGAGCCCTGTCTCCAGGTCGAGCTTTCGGTCACCGTAGGTGTCTGGGACTTCCTTCACCAGGACGTAGATCTTCATCGAGCCTCCTCACGCCGGATTCGAGTCTATCCGGCCATTTTCCACGCACCCAATCCCATTGCACGACGGCTATGTAGCCAATGCGCCAACAGAAGCCCCCTCGAATGGGAAATATTGCATGGAATGTATACATTGCGGGCATCCGATATCCGAGCCGATAGCGTGGCCTCATGGCTCGCCCTCGCCCCCTTCCCATCGACCCGCTCGCCGAGGCGAAGCGGCAGTGGCTCGCGCACGGCTGGACGGATGCCGCCGAGGGCATGGCCGTGGTCACATCGATCATGCGGGCCCAGCAGCTGCTGCTGGCGAGAGTGGATGCTGCACTGAAGCCGTTCGGTGTGACCTTCGCGCGCTACGAGGTGCTGCGGCTGCTGGCCTTCAGCCGCTCCGGCACGCTGCCGCTGTCGAGTGTGGTGGCCCGTCTGCAGGTGCACGCCACGAGTCTGACCAGCACGGCCGAGCGCCTGGTGCGCGACGGCCTGGTGCGCCGCGACCCGCACCCGCACGACGGCCGCGCCGCGCTGCTGTCGCTGACCGATGCCGGCCGCGACCTCGTCGAACGCGCCACTGCTGCGCTGAACACCGAGGTGTTCTCCTCCCCCGGGCTCGATGCCGGTGACGCCAAGGAGCTGGTCGGCATCGTCGCCCGGCTGCGCAAGAACGCCGGCGACTTCACCGACCCTCGCCCGCTGCCCGAGCCGCTCTGATGCCGCAGTTCGTCCTCGAGCGGTTCATCCCCGCACCACCCGAGGCGGTGTTCGACCTGTCGCTCGATGTCGGCCTGCATCTGGCATCCCAGCGCCGCCACCGCGAGCGCGTCGCCGCAGGGCGCACCACGGGCAGGCTCGAGGAAGGCGAGCAGATCACCTGGAGTGCACGCCACTTCGGGCTGCGCTTCCAGATGACCTCGATGGTGTTCGACGTCGAGCGACCCCACCGGTTCCGAGACCGGCAGACGAAGGGCCCCTTCGGCTCGTTCCTGCACACGCACGAGTTCGCCGCCGCCGATGGCGGAACCCTCATGCGCGACACGATCGAGTTCCACTCGCCCCTCGGATCGATCGGCGCACTCGTCGACAAAGTCGTGATGCGCCGTCACCTCATCCGCGTCATCACCGAGCGCAATGACGGCATCAGCAGCCACTTCGCCGCGCTCCGCACATAGGATCACCGCATGACCGAACTGCACCTGCACACCGTCCTCGAGCCGATGGGGCCCGCCGGCGCGATCGTCCTCGACGACGATCAGGTCGCGAGCCTGAGCACCGCCAAGACGTTCCCCGTCGTCGTGACGATCGGCGAGCGCACTGCACGACTGCGACTGGCGCGCATGGGCGGAAAGAACCTCATCGGCTTCAGCAAGGCCGTCCGCGCCGAGATGGGCGTGGAGCTGGGCGACGAGATCGACGCGGCGATCACGCTCGACAGCGCTGAGCGGACAGTGGAGATCCCCGACGGGCTCGCCGCGGCGCTGGCATCCGATCCCGCCGCGAGAGCGGCGTTCGACGCGCTCTCGTACTCGCGTCGCAAGGAGATCGCGCGCTCGGTCGCCGAGGCGAAGCAGGATGCCACGCGCGAGCGCCGCATCGCGAAGGCCATCGCCGACCTGCGGGTCTGACAACCCCGGACGGTTACTGGAGCAGGTCGAGCCGTACGTCGGAGACGGCATCCAGGCCACTCACCGTGACCCAGCCGTCGGCGAGGTAGGCGGCATCCGTCCCCGGTTCGGGCGCGTTGGGCAGGTCCTCCACGGCGAGGCGGATGTCGTGCTCACCCTGCTGGGTCAGCGTGGTCTGCACGATTCCGAACGGCGCCAGCGATGCCTCGACGACGCCGCGCGGCTCGGCGGTGTTGGGCACGTTCACGTTGATGACGGTCCCCCGCGGCCGTTCGAGCAGCTCGGGCATGAGTCCGGTGACCGCGCGTGCCGCGGACTCCCACCGGAACTCGGTCGGCGACATGCCGACATCGAGTGAGACGGCGATGCCCCATGCCCCGTTGAGTCCGCCGGTGAGCGCGGCACCGACTGTGCCGGAGTGCAGGATGGCCCGGCCGACGTTCGCCCCGTGGTTGATGCCGGACGCCACCACGTCGGTCGGTTCGCCGAATGCACCCCGGGCGGCGATCAGCGCGATCAGTCCTGGTCCGCCGTGCACCGCGAAGGTCGGCACCGTCTCGAGCCCCTCGAGCGTGCGCCGGTCCACGGCGATGCGGCCGCCGTCATCGGCTGCCATGATCGACGCACTCGATCCACTCGACTGGGTGACGGGCGCGGCGATGACGACGTCCATGCCGTGCTCCAGCAGCGCGGATGCCAGCACATGCAGGCCCGGCGACTCGATGCCGTCGTCGTTCGTGACCAGCACCCGGGTCATGAGTCGTCCTCCTGACCGGCCAGGGCCGCCAGCCCGTCGGGGCTCACCCGCGCGCTGGTGCCGGCATCCTCCTCGTGCACGGTTCGGGTGCCCACGCGCTCGCGCAGTCCCGCGATCGTCTCGGCGTCGCCAGTACCCAGCCCGTGTCGGGTGACGTTCATGGCGCCCGCGGCAGCCCCCAGCGTGACCGCCGCCCGCGGCGGCTCGCCGCGCACCATCCCGGCGACGACTCCCGCCGTGAGCGAGTCACCGGCCCCGCGACTGTCGGCGACCTCCAGCTTGGGCGGTGTGATCTCGAGCACGCCCTCGTCATCGAGCAGCAGCAGCGGGTCTCCCGCGCGGGTGACGATCACGGTGCGGGCACCGCGCTCACGGAAACGATGCATGGCGTCGACCACACCGGCGACGGACTCGTCCTGCAGACCGTGTTCACGCAGCTCTTCATCGCTGATCTTCAGCACGTCGACGCCGCCCTCCAGCGAAGCGTCGAGCCGCTCGCCGGCGAGGTCGACGACCACCGTGCAGCCGGCCGGGCGCAGGTCCGCCGCCAGTCGTCGATAGGTGTCGGCCGGCAGCACGTCGTCGTCGGCGGGACCGCTGAGGATCACGATCTCGGACCGCATCCCCTCGCGGATGACCGCGGTGTAGAGCTCGTCCAGGTCGTGCCGTTCGAGGGGGTCGCCGCTCTCCTCGCCGACCGTGACGCGCTCTCCGTCGCGGCGGTCCTGCACGTAGGCGGATCCGCGCCCCTGCCGTTCGATCGCGACGACGCGGATGCCGTCATCCTCGAGCAGATGCCGGATGACCTCCCCGGCCTCCCCCGCGAGGGTGCAGCACATCGTCACCGAGATGCCGAGTCTCCGCAGCATCCGCGCCTGCCACACACCCTGACCGCCGGCATGGATATGGATCTGGTCGTCGCCGCCGGCGCTCTCGACTGTCACGGTGAGGGTCGGCGAGGGGGCGAAGATCGTCACGTCGCTCATGGCAGCGACGCTACTTCGCTCCACGACTCAGGGGCACCCCCTTGCGCCGGCGCGGATCGGCGTCGTAGGAGGCGTCCTTCGTCTCGCTGACGCTCGCTCAGGAACCGGAACAACCCAATCGGCGCTCGCTCAGGAACCGGGTTGACTCAGGAACCAGGCCGGCTCAGTCGCCGTCGTACACGTACCGGTCGAAACGCGCGGGCACGCGCATGCGCTGCCACGCGAGCTCCTCGTCGCGGCGCGACCGGTCGCCGGGGAACGCCTTCGCCGTGTATCTCGGCACCTGCCGGGCGTGGCCGGCCATGTGGGCGACGGCAGCGGCCTGCCCGCACACCCGCGCCGCGGCGACGGCAGCCGCGTCGGCGGCCTCTCGTGCGGCCGCATGGCTGCCGAATGAACGCTCGCGCACCTCTTCGATCTCGAGTTCGCCGCGCAGGAACGCCTGTGCGGCATCGAGCGCCTCTCGGGGCCGGGAGTCGTCGGGACGCTCCGCCACGAACAGCGGCAGCAGCCGCTCCGCGCACGCGACCGTCCATTCCACGAGTTCGCGGCGGTCGGCCTCGGGGAGCCTCAGGTCTGCGTCGTCGGGCTGCGTGCTCACGATGATGCTCATCGGTGTGCGAAGTGAGGGGGGCGCTTCTCGCGGAAGGCGGCCATCCCCTCCTTCTGGTCGGCGGTGTCGAACAGGGCGGCGAACTGCTGCTTCTCGACGGCGAGGCCGTCTTCGAGCGACGTCTCCATGGCGGCATCCAGCGTCGCCTTCGCCGCGTACAGCGAGGGCAGCGACTTCGACGCGATCGTGTCGGCGAGCGTCGTCGCCTCGGCGAGCAGCTCGGTCGCCGCCACCACGCGCGAGACGAGGCCGATGCGCTCGGCCTCGGCCGCATCGATCATGCGGCCCGACAGGATGAGCTCGGCCGCCTTGTAGTAGCCGACCGCGCGGATGAGACGCTGCGTGCCGCCCATGCCCGGCACGACGCCGAGGTTGATCTCGGGCTGACCGAAGCGGGCCGAATCAGCGGCGAGGATGATGTCGCACATCATCGCGAGTTCGCAGCCGCCGCCCAGTGCGTAGCCCGACACGGCGGCGATGACCGGGGTGCGCACCGCGGCGAACCGGGTCCATGCGCCGAAGTGGTCGGTCTCGAGCATCTCGGATGCTGTCTTCGACTCCATCTCCTTGATGTCGGCACCGGCGGCGAAGGCCTTCTCGGAGCCCGTCACGACGATCGCGCCGATACCGGAGTCGGCGTCGAACGCCTCGGCCGCCACCGCGACCTCTTCCGAGACCCGGCCGTTCAGGGCGTTGAGGGCCTGCGGCCTGTTGAGGGTGATCCAGCCCACTCGCCCTCGCTGTTCGACAAGGATCGTCTCGTACTCGGTGACGTTCTGTTCAGGCATATCCGCTCCCTCCGCCGCGACGCTGCGGCACCTCCAGTATTCCAGGTGCGGGCGGCACCGGGCTCCGCCACCGGTCACATGACGCCAGGGCGGTGGGCATTGTCCGACCGGAGACACCGACACAGAATGGTTGCGATGCGATTCTCACGGAGTGCTCCGGATACCTCGGCGCGAATCCGCGCGATCCTCGATCTCGCCATCCGCCTGGCCATGGTCATGTGGGGCTCCGGCTCGGGCGCGCAGGAGACGACCGAGGCGATGAGCGCGGTCACCCGGGCCTACGGCCTGCGCAACATCGACGCGGATGTCAGCCCCGGCTCGGTGGCCCTCACCTGGACCAACACGAGCACCGACGAGTCGATCTCGCGGCGCCACAACCTGCCGGCCCGTCGCCTCGACTACACCCGCCTCACCGCCGCGGCCGCGCTGCACGGTCGAATCGTCGGTCGCCGCGTGGAACTCGAAGAGGCGGCGAAGCAGCTCTCCCGGATCCGCGTCGCCCGACCTCCGGTCCCCGCAGCCGTCCGCCGCATCGGCTGGGCCGTGCTCGGCGGCGGCGCGACCGTGCTGCTCGGCGGCGGACCGCTCGTCGCCGGCGTGGCCTTCCTCGCCGCACTGCTGATCGACACCCTGCTGGCCACGCTGCAGCGCCGACGTGTGCCGCTGATGTTCTGCACCTTCATCGGCGGCACGATCGGTCCGCTCGCCGCCGTCCTCGTGGGGATCATCGATCCGGAGGCCTCGGCCACCCTCGTCGTCGTCTCGACCGTCATCGTGATGCTCGCCGGCGTCACCGTGCTCGGCGGGGTGCAGGACATCCTCACCGCGTACTACATCACCGGACTCGCCCGCCTGATGGAGGCCGTCATCGCCACGACCGGCATCGCCGCGGGGGTGATCGCGTCCTCTCTGCTGCTGGAGGTGCTCGGTGCCCCGGTGGCGATCAGCGTGACCGAGGCGCGCCCCGAGCAGACACCGCTCGTCGCGCTGATCGCCGCGATCGTGATGGCACTCGGCTTCGCCCTGGGCACCGCCACGCCGTGGCGGGCGTTCTGGGGCGTCGTCGTGGTCACGGCCGCCGGCGAGGGCATTGCCGTGATCTGCGCGCGCGCCGGGCTCGACGCCGTCTGGACGGCCGCCCTCGCCGCGATCGCCGTCGGCGCCGGGGCGTCGCTGATCACCCGGGCGACCCGCACTCCTGCGCTGCCGCTCATGGTCGCGGGCATCGTGCCGATGCTGCCCGGCCTGGTGCTCTTCAACGGGCTGATGCAGCTCACCGCGTCTTCGGTCGCGGGACTGTTCGACACCTTCGCCGCGGCGGCGATCGCCGCCGCGCTGGCATCCGGCTCCATCTGCGGGCACTACCTGGTGCGGATGCTGGTCGGACGCCGTCGCGCCGTGCGGCTCAGCAAGTTCTGAGGCGCGCGGCCTCTGATGCGAGCGGGCAGCTGCGAGCCGTGCCTCACCCCTCGCCGGCACGGATGTCGGTGATGATGCCCGAGAAGTCCCGGGTCGCACCATCGCCGTCGGCGAACGCCGCGTAGATCTGCTGCGCGAGCCGGCCCATCCTGGCATCCGTCGAGGTCTGCTCGATCGCCTGCAGGGCGAGTCCCAGGTCCTTGGCCATCAGCGAACCCGCGAAACCAGGCTGGTAGTCGCGGTTCGCGGGGCTCGTCGGCACCGGTCCTGGCACGGGGCAGTTGGTCGTGATCGACCAGCACTGACCGGACGCCTGGGAGACCACATCGAACAGCGCCTGATGCTCGAGTCCGAGGCGCTCGCCGAGCACGAAGGCCTCGGCGACGGCGATCTGCGAGACCGCCAGCACCATGTTGTTGCATACCTTCGCGGCCTGGCCGAGACCAGGTCCGCCGCAGTGCACGATGCGCTTGCCCATGACCTCCAGCAGCGGCAGGGCATCGGCGAAGTCAGCATCCGATCCGCCCACCATGAACGCGAGGGTGCCGTTCTCGGCACCCACCACGCCTCCCGAGACGGGGGCGTCGATGTTGCGGTGGCTCGCGGCGAGCGCGAGCTCGTGCGCGGCGCGCGCCTCGTCGACCGCGATCGTCGACGATTCGATGAACAGCGTGCCGGGTGCGGCCGCGGCGAGCAGCTCGTCCTGGTAGGCGGCGATCACGTGCCTGCCGGCGGGGAACATCGTGATCACGACCTCGGCGTCTGCGACGGCCTCCGCCCCGCTCGCGGCGACCGGGATGCCCGCGGTGCGCGCAGCGTCGATCGCCGCGGGCACCAGGTCGAAGCCGTGCACCTCATGCCCCGCGGTGACGAGGTTCTTCGCCATCGGCAGGCCCATGTGCCCCAGGCCGAGGAAGGCGATGCGGGTCATGATGCGCTCCGCATCGAGGCGGAGCCGGCGGGACGCAGCATCTCGCGTCCGACGATGAGTCGCATGATCTCGTTCGTCCCCTCCAGGATCTGATGCACCCGCAGATCACGGACGACCTTCTCGATCCCGTAGTCCTGAAGGTACCCGTAGCCGCCGTGCAGCTGAAGGGCACGGTTGGCGACGTCGAATCCGGCATCCGTCGCGAAGCGCTTGGCCATGGCGCAGCGCATCGTGGCATCCGGCGCCTTCTCGTCGACGGCCTGTGCACCGTCGCGCACCATCAGCCGCGCGGCCTGCAGGTCGGTGCGCATGTCGGCGATCGTGAACAGGATCGACTGCTTCTCGGCGAGCGGCTCGTCGAAGGCGACTCGCTCGTGCACGTACTGCAGGGCCCGCTCGAGCGCCCACTGCGCGCCGCCGAGCGAGCAGGCGGCGATGTTGAGTCGGCCGCCGTTGAGGGCTGACATCGCGATCGCGAAGCCACGGCCCTCGTCGCCGAGCAGGGCGGACGCCGGAACGCGCACACCGTCGAGGATCACCTGACGCGTGGGCTGTGCGTGCCAGCCCATCTTCTTCTCAGGGGCTCCGAAGCTGAGGCCCTCCGCGTCACCCGGCACCAGGAACGCGCTGATGCCCTTCGCCCCCGAATCTGCGGCGCCGGTGCGCGCCATGACCACGTAGACACCCGCCTCGCCGGCGCCCGAGATGAACTGCTTGACACCCGTGAGCACGTAGTCATCGCCGTCGCGCACGGCGCTGGTGGCGATGTTCGCAGCATCCGATCCGGCGCCGGGCTCGGTCAGGCAGTACCCGCCGAACTGCTCCATCGCGGTCAGGGGCGGCAGCCACTGACCACGCTGCGCGTCGTCGCCGTAGCTGTCGATCATCCACACGACCATGTTGTGGATCGAGATGTACGCGGCGATCGTGGGGTCGCCCTTGGCGAGCTCCTCGAAGATCGCGACGGTATCGACACGTCCGAGACCGGTGCCGCCGAACTCCTCGCGGATGTAGATGCCGCCCAGACCCAGCTGACCGGCCCGGCGCAGGGTCTCACGCGGGAACAGGTGCTTCTCGTCGCGCTCGGCGGCGTGCGGGGCGAGCTCGGTCTCGGCGAACTCCCGCACGGCGCCGAGGATGGCCTCGCGCTCCTCGGCCGTGACCGTCGTGGTGTCGGGATCGATCATGGTCATCAGTGCCCCTCCCCCGTCGTCGACGGCATCACGAAGCTCGCGCCCTCGCGGATGCCGGAGGGCCAGCGGCTCGTGACCGTCTTGGTCTTCGTGTAGAAGCGGAAGCCGTCGGCGCCGTGCTGATTGAGATCGCCGAAGCCGGACGCCTTCCAGCCGCCGAACGTGAAGTGCGCGATCGGCACAGGGATGGGCACGTTCACCCCGACCATGCCGACGTTCACGCGCGCGGCGAAGTCGCGCGCGGCGTCGCCGTCGCGGGTGAAGATGCCGACGCCGTTGCCGTAGGGGTTGTCGGATGCCAGCGCGAGCGCCTCCTCGTAGTCGGCGGCGCGCACGACCGACAGCACCGGACCGAAGATCTCCTCGCGGTAGATCGACATGTCGGTGGTGACGTGATCGAACAGCGTCGGTCCGAGGTAGAAGCCGGACTCGTGGCCCGACACGACCAGTCCACGTCCGTCGGTCACGAGGCTCGCCCCGGCATCCACCCCCTCCTGGATGAGTCCCTCGACGCGGGCCTTGGCGGCCGCCGTCACCAGCGGACCGTAGTCGACGTCGTCCTGCGAGCCGGGTCCGACCCGCAGCCGGCCGATGCGCTCGGTGAGCTTGGCGACGAGCGCATCGGCGGTCTCCTGGCCGACCGGCACGGCGACCGAGATGGCCATGCAGCGTTCGCCCGCCGAGCCGAAGCCCGCGCCGATGAGCGCGTCTGCGGCCTGGTCGAGGTCGGCGTCGGGCATGATCACGAGGTGGTTCTTCGCACCGCCGAAGCACTGGGCGCGCTTGCCGTTGGCCGTGGCCGTGGCGTAGATGTACTCGGCGATCGGCGTGGATCCGACGAAGCCGACCGCCTGGATGCGCGGGTCGGTGAGGATCGTGTCGACCGCCTCCTTGTCGCCGTGCACCACGTTCAGCACGCCGGCGGGCAGACCCGCCTCGCGGAACAGCTCGGCCAGCCGCACCGGCACCGAGGGGTCACGCTCGGAGGGCTTGAGCACGAAGGCGTTGCCGCTGGCGAGCGCCGGGCCGGCCTTCCACAGCGGGATCATGGCGGGGAAGTTGAACGGCGTGATGCCGGCCACCACGCCCAGCGGCTGACGCATCGAGTACACGTCGATGCCCGTGCCGACCTCGGCGGAGTACTCGCCCTTGAGCAGGTGCGGGGCGCCGATGCAGAACTCGATCACATCGAGCCCGCGGATGACATCGCCCTTGGCATCCTCGAAGGTCTTGCCGTGCTCGCTCGAGAGCAGGCGTGCCAGCTCGTCCATGTTCTGATGCGCGAGCTCGACGAAGCGCATCATCACGCGGGCGCGCTTCTGCGGACTGGTGGCCGCCCAGGCCGGCTGTGCCGCGGCGGCGTCGTCGATCGCCGCGCGCACCTCATCGGCGGTGGCGAGCGGAACGCGCGCCTGCACGGCTCCCGTGCTCGGATCGAACACGTCGGCCACGCGGCCTCCGGTCGACTCCAGCGGCTTTCCGCCTACGTAATGGGGGACAAAACGAGTCATTGTGTGACGCTCCTCTGTGCCGTCGTTGGCACAGTGCCCATGGTACTCGGCCCACAGACGATTTACTAGGGAGCCCTAGTATCGGCCTCGGCGGGTCCGTCACCCGCTTCTCGGAGGCGGGATTCCACGACTGTGCAGGAAGACTCAGAGGGGCGTTCTCCGATCGTTCACCGAGTGGCCACCTGGGGCGCTTAGAAATGTTCCTGCGCGGATGAAGGCTGATCGGAATCGGGTGTCGTCGGACTCCGCGTCGCGGTGAGTGCGATCTCTGCCTCCCGCCGCGGTCACAGACCGCGAGACCCCCGCCGGATCGGGTCGGCGGGGGTCTCCTCTGTCTCGGGAGCTCGAGACTCAGCGGATCACGTGCCCCTGCACCTTCACCTTGCCCTTCCACATGCTGTAGAGCGCACCGGGTCCGGCATCGGATGCCATCGTGGCTGCCCACACCGTGCCGTTGGTCGCCGTGGCCACCGACAGCGCACCGGGCAGCGCCGCATACGGCGATACCTCTCCGCCCTTCAGCACCGAGACGCCGGCGCCCTCCAGTTCGGCGATGTAGATGCTCTTGCCGGAGACCGCAAGGCTGGTCGGCTGCGACAGCCCCGACGCCAGCTGCGTGGCATCCCCGCTCCTCGGGTCGATCTGCCACACCGCACCGGCCGTGGTGATCATCCCCGGGAAACCGGGAAGCGTGCTGACGTAGATTGCTCCGCCCGGTCCGATCGCGATGCCGGTGGGCACCGCTTCGGCGTAGTAGGTGTCACCCACGGCGCACGGGGGCAACCCCATCGCGCCGGCGATCATCCCGGTGATCTCCACCGGCACCGGGTCGAGTACGGCGACCGTGCTGATCTCCCCCTCGTCGGTGACCTTCATGACCGTGTTCGCCCCGGCGTCGGCCACCAGCCACGCGCCACGGTACGCCGTCACGTTGTAGACGTGCGCATCGATCAGGCCGGTGTACGTCGCCCGGGGGTCGGAGGCCACACAGGACTCCGGGTCGGTGATGCCGTAGCGCAGCGCGCCGTCGGCGTTGTGCTGCTCCTCGTACGCGTGCAGATCGGCGTAGATCGTGTCTCCCTGCGGGGTGCGGATGTTCAGACCGCTCTCCAGGATCGGCGACTCCTCCTGCGTGGGATCCTCGCTGATCGTCGAGCCGTAGGCCATCCAGGCGCCGCGGGTCGCGACACCGGTGAGCCCCGGGATCCCGTCGATGACGGGCACCACGCTGCCGTCGGGCTGCAGCTGCCCGATGACGCCCGTTCCGCCGTCGGCGATGAGCACACGGTGCCCGTCGGCGGCGAGGCTGAACGGCGCGGCCAGCTGGTCGGTCCACTGCTGCGGCGGTGGCGGGTCGGATGCTGCCGACGCGGACATCGGGAGCATGATGGCCAGGGTCGCTACGGCCCCGGCGGCGAAGAGCGCACGAGAACGGCGCATGATGCCTCCTGATCCCGACCGGGCTTCCTCGCCCGGCCGTGCTCAACCGGGCGGAGTCCCAGACGTCCGGATGCCATGGACCGCCCCAGTGACCGGTCCTGCACGGGATTATCCACCCGAGCACGGATGCATGCAAGAGCGTTCTGGAACGGCACGCGCGCCGTGCTCGCGCATGCCCGTCGGTCGTTCAGTCCCGCGCCACCCGCCGTCTGCGCAACACGACCAGCAGTACGCCCGCGAACAGCAGCAGCGCGGCACCGAGCAGCAGACCCCACGGCACTGTCGCACCCGTCGTCGCGAGGTCGCCCTCTGCCACCACGGTCAGCGAGGCACGCAGCGGCGCGCGTGCATCGCTGAGCACTACCACGGTGTGCGTGCCGATGGCGAAGTCGACAGGTATCGTGACCTCGAAGCGCACGATGCCATCGCGATCTGCCGCGGGAACACCCGTCACGACCATCGGGTCGCTGTGCACTGCAGCCGTGAGCTTCTCACCGGCCTGCAGTCCGCGCACCGTCACCGTCACCGTGCCGCCCTGCTCGACCGTGTCGGCCGAAAGCGCGATCTCTGCCTGGCCGGGCTCGGGCTCTTCAGTGCCACCGGGCTCGCCCTCTCCGCCGCCGGGTCCGGTGCCCTCCTGCGCTTCCACCAGCACCGCGACGGTGCGCGCGGGGACGGTGACCGTGCCGGTCGCCGATTCCCACGTGGTGGTCTGCACGACGGCATCCGCCCCCTTCGCCTGCGCCGGCGTCAGTGCCAGGTCGTGGCCGGCGAGGGCGTCGACGGTCTGCGTGACGACCTCGGGCGACGCGTTGAACACGACCAGCGCGCGATCGAGCTCGGGGTCGAGATCGGTGCCGACGGTGTCGTCGATCTGCATCACGATCACGCCGGGGGCGGCGTCAGCACCCCCATTCGGGAAGGTGAGTTTCTGCGTGATCGCCTGCGCCGACCCCAGCCGCAGCAGTCCGACCTCACTGCGCACGCGCAGCAGATCGAGCGCAGACGCCTCGGCCGCGGCGATATCGGCGGCCGTGGGCTTGAGCTCGGGATTCGAGAGCAGCGGCGCCATCAGCGCCCACTTGCCCTCGTTGTCGGCCGCCATCGGCAGACCAGAGCCGAAGGTCGACTCCTGACCGGTCCAATCGATGCGGTTGAACCAGTCGCCGGAGTTGTAGCTGTTGCGATCCAGCGACTTCGAACGCAGCAGCTCGGTGCCGGCGTGCCAGAACGACGGCGACTGCGAGAACGTGACCGTGGCCAGCTCGAGCGTGTTCATGCGCACCCGATCAGCCATCGACGTGTCCACCGGCAGCTTGAGCACCGACAGGTCGTACAGCGTCTCGTTGTCGTGCGCGTCGACGTAGTTGATCACCTCGTCGGGCTGATCGGCATAGCCGGCCTTCGCGCCGCGGTAGTCGATGTCCTCACCAGCGGTGAGCTCACCGTCGCTTGTCGTGAAGGTGTAGTCGCGCAGGTTGCCCGCCAGGCCCAGCTTGACCAGGTCGGTCTCGTGGCCGAGATCGGCGAGGGCCTGCTCTGTGCTGCCGTTGATCGGATCGCCGTTGGGGTCGGTGCCCAAGCCGGTGCCGAATCCCTGCCGGAACGTCGATGAGCCATCTACCGGGCTGCCGCCGTGCACAGCGTCGCGCAGCCGGTCGTTGAAGGTGCCGATGCCGGTGCCGCCGAGCTGGCCCTGCACGGCCTGTTCGAACAGCGCGTTGTCGGCGACCTCGCCGAAGTTCCAGCCCTCGCCGTACAGGTAGATAGCCTTGCCGTCGACGCCGTCCTTCTGAAGCGTCAGCTGGTCGAGCGCCTTGCGCACCTGCTTCAGGTTCTCGGCAGAGTGGTGTCCCATCAGATCGAAGCGGAACCCGTCGACCTTGTACGCACGAGCCCAGGTGACCACCGAGTCGACCATCAGCTTCTGCGCCACCTGGTGCTCGGTGGCCACGTTCTGACAGCACGTCGAGGTCTCGACGGCGCCGGCCGCGTTGAGGCGGTGGTAGTAGCCGGGCACGACTCGATCGAGCACGCTGCGCTCTGCCTGACCCGAGGCCGCGGTGTGGTTGAACACCTGGTCGAGTACGACCTGCAGGCCCATGTCGTGCAGTGCACCGACCATCGAGCGGAACTCTGCGATGCGGTCGCCGCCGTCGGGGTTCACTGCGTACGAGCCCTCAGGGGTCGTGTAGTGGTACGGGTCGTAACCCCAGTTGAAGCCGTCTTCATCGGCGATCGCCGCGATGCACGCCTGCTGCTCGGTGCCGGCCGCACCGTACGAGGCCAGGTCGCACTCCGGCACGGCCTGCGCATCGCGATCCTCTTCGATGGTGGCGATGTCGAACGAGGGCAGCAGATGCACGGTGTTGATGCCGGCATCGGCGAGCTGACGCAGCTGGTCGGTGCCCGCGCTGTCGCGGGTGAAGGCCAGGTAGGTGCCGCGCTCCGCCTCGGGGACGGTCTCGTCGCCGATCGAGAAGTCGCGGATGTGCAGCTCGTAGATCGCACGATCGACGGGTTTGCCGATCACAGGACTGTCTGCACTCACCCACTGCTCTGGCTGGAGGGCCCTGTCGGCGAGGTCGACAGCAACCGAGCGGGTGGAGTTGACCGTGAGAGCGACCGAATACGGGTCGGTGACACGGTTGGTCTCGATCCGACCGGTGGTGGGAGCGTAGACGCTGACCTCCCACAGGTACTCGTCACCGTTCAGTGCCTTCGCACCCTTCACGCTCCACACCCCCGAGGCCTCGTCGTACGCGGCCTCGTATCGGGTGGGCTCCTCGGCGCCGGCCGATTGCGGATCCCAGGTGAGCAGGGTCGCCTGCTGCGCTGTCGGCGCCCACAGGCGGAACGTCGGGGACCCTCCTCGGAAAGTGACGCCGAGATCAGCATCCGACAGCTGTGCCGCATACAGGTCGTCGAGCACGCCAGGGATCTGCACCCCGGTGAACGCCGTGACGGCACCGGCGGTGTCGCTCTGGGCAACGGCGAGCTGGGTGCGCAGCAGCGTCGGCACGTCGGCATCGGCCGGCACCTGCAGCGCGAGGTAGCCGGCCAGCGCGGGGAAGCGCTGCTTCTGCGCGTCGGTGAGGCCGCCGTCGACGACGGCGAGCTCGATCAGATCGTCGGCGCCGGCTTCGTCGTCGGTCGCAGCCAGTGAGGCGTCGGATGCTGACAGCAGGCGGTATGCGGCACGGCTCGGCTCGCCGAGTGCGGCCGGCCACGCGATGGTGCGCTTGTCGATCCACTGCGCGCGCTGTTCACCGGTGCCCGGCAGCGGCGGGTCGTCGCTGGCGATCTCGAGCACGTGCGTGGCGAGCGTGTAGCGGAAGGTCGTGACCTTGCCATCGGTGGCGCTGAACGAGATGTTCGCACCGTCACGCACGCCGTCTGCGCCGTAGTTCTCATCCCAGCTGAGACCGTGCACGGCCTTGAGCTCATACGCACCTGTGGGCAGCTGCGAGGTCGAGAACTCGTACACACCGTCGCGATCTCCGTCGGCCATGAGAGTGGCCAGGCAGTCCGGCATCCAGTCGGCAGAGCAGCCGAGCTCGTCCTGCAGCGATCCGGGCAGGGTGACGATCGGGCCCTCGGCAGTGGACTGGATGATGTTGCTGCGCGGGTCGAAGTAGAACGTGACCGGCCCGCCGGCGTGCGTGATGACGATGTTCGAACCGTCCGGCACGCCGTTCGCGCCGTAGTTGACCGTCCAGCTGCCGTCTATGGCCGCTTTGTACTCGTAGTCACCTGCCGGCAGATCGAACGTGCCCGCCCATACGCCGTCTGGACGCAGCGTGAGCCCTGCCTTCTCGCACGCCGGATCCCAGTCGGCCGCACAGCCCATCTCCGAGTTCAGGCTGCCCGGCACGGTGACCATCTCCGCCGCCGCGGGCGGCTGCTCCTCGTCGGGTGCCAGCGAGACGCCGTTGCCGACGGACGCGTAGGTGGATGCTGCGGCATGACGCCCCGCGGCGTCCGTGGTCACCGCGCGGTACTCGATGAGCGTGCCGTTCTTCAGTCCGCGGACGTCATGGAAGACGCGCGGTTCGGTGTCTTCTGCGGTGCCCAGCGCGTGCCAGTCGTCAGAGCCGACGACCCGCCACGAGAAGCTGGTCTGCGCCCACTGGTCGGCTATGTCGGCCTGCACCGCGGTCTCACCGGTGATTCCCGCACCGGCGGCGGGGACGGTGACTGTCAGGGGCGCCGGTTCTGCCGGAGCGGTGACGGTGGCATCCGCCTTCCAGACGACGGCGGACAGCGCAGGCACGGTGATCGTCGTCGATGCTCCTGAGTCGGTCGAGATCTGCTCGGCATCGCCGTGCAGCACCCGGTAAGTGGCATCTGAGGTGAGTGTGGTCAGTTCCACCGTCTGCGCACGGGTGTCGTTGTTGACCGCGACGAGGTGTTCGACGCGCTCATCGGCGTCGACCCGCGAGAAGGCGTAGATGCCGGGACCGGACGCCGTGTACCGCTCGATCTGGGCGCCGTCGCGCAGAGCGGCGTTGTCGCGGCGCAGTGCCGACAGTGCGGAGATCTGCTCGTACAACGGCACTTCGGTGCTGTACCTGTCGACCGATCCGGCCCGCTCGCCGGTGACCAGCTGCTGGTCGGCGTACTCGTCGACCTGGGTCGCGAACAGCGTCTGGCGGGCGTCCTTGTCACCGCCGGCGCCGGCGAAGCCCTGCTCATCGCCGTAGTAGACGACGGGCTGCCCGCGAGTGAGGAACATCAGCTCGTTGGCGAGTTCGACGCGCTGCAGCGGAGCGTCGGTGCGCTGCAGAAAGGAGCCGACGCGACCCATGTCGTGGTTGCCGAGGAAGGTGGGCAGGGCCGATGCCGACGAGTGAGATGTGGTGTAGCGGTCATCACCCGCGAACAGCGACTGCAGGCCCTTGGCCGAGTTGCCGGAGGCGAAGCTGATGGCCGAGGACTGGAAGGTGAAGTCGAGCACCGAGTTCATGTCGGTGTCGCGCACGTACGGCGCGAGCTTGGCCGGGTCGGCGTCGTACACCTCGCCGAACATGAAGAAGTCGTCCTTGCCGTTGGCGTGCGCGTAGTCGAGCACATCAGTGGTCCACTGCTGCCAGAACTCGAAGTTCACGTGCTTGACCGTGTCGATGCGGAACCCATCGATGCCGAGGTCGATCCAGTCCTGGTAGACCTTCACGAAGCCGTCCACGACGGTGGGGTTCTCGGTCATCAGGTCATCGAGTCCGTCGAAGTCACCGTAGGTGACCGACTCGCCCGTCCACGTCGAGTTGCCGCGGTTGTGGTAAAGCGTGGGGTCGTTCAGCCAGTCGGGCGTCTTGACGTTCTTCTCGGATTCGGCGATGGCCGGCGTGTACGGAAAGCTCGTGGTGGGATCGAGCGCGGGGAACCGATCGGTGCCCGCGTAGTCGGCGGGGTCGAAGGCTGTGCCGTCGGCGTCGGTGTACGGGCTGGTCTGCTGGTCGATGTACGAATACTGCTTCTCGGTGTAGTCGATGACGTCGGCGGTGTGGTTGGTGATGATGTCGAAGTACACCCTGATCCCGCGCTGGTGTGCGTCATCGATCAGCGCCTCCAGCTCGGCGTTGGTGCCCAAGTGCGGGTCGATGCGGGTGAAGTCGGTGACCCAGTAGCCGTGGTAGCCGGCGCTCGCGTTCGCCCCCTCGCCCTGCACCGGCTTGTTGGCGAAGCTGGGTGTCAGCCAGATGGCCGTCGTACCCAGGCCCTCGATGTAGTCGAGCCGCTCGTGCAGACCCGCGAGGTCACCGCCCTGGTAGAACCCCTTGTCACTCGGGTCGAAGCCTGTGGCCAGTCGGTCGCCGGTGAGGCCGCCGGTGTCATTCGATGTATCGCCGTTGGCGAACCGGTCTGTCATCACGAAGTAGAACTGTTCGTCGGCTCCGGCCTGGCGCACCGGCTCTGCGATCAGTGCGTCATCAGCGGCCGCGTAGCTCCCCCGCAGATCGGCGACCTCGACACCGACGCGCTTCAGCACGTCATCGAACGTGAAGCGCAGTGTGCTCGGCCCCTCGACCGTCAGTGGGATGTTGTCGCCTCCGCCGTCGAGCCCGTACGCCTCATCCCAGCCGTCATCGAGGGCGACCTTGTACTCGTAGCTGCCGGCCGGCACCTCGAACTCGGCCGAGTAGATGCCCTCAGCCCCCGTCGGTGCGAGCTCGGTGGCGCCGCAGTCCGGTGCCCAGTCGGCAGCGCAGCCGAGTTCGGACTGCAGATCACCGACCAGCGCCACCGTGCGTTCGGCTGCGATGGCGGGGGCTGCTAACGCCCCCAGCGCCGAGAAGCCGGACACCACCACGATGCCTGCAGTGAGCAGCGCGAGGTGACGGGTGCGGCGAGGTGCGCGGGCGTTCGACAGGACGGTCTTCTTCGACACGGGGGCTCCATCGGGGACGGCGGGCACCGCTGGGTGCCCGGGCTGTGCGTGAGAAGCTAGCAGGATTCGCGGAACATCTGCAAGCGCTTACAGGACTTGATCCGTGATAATCCGCAAACTCGCGTGAGCCCGAGATTGCGCGATGCCGCCGTTACGCAAGCGCTTTCACTGCCTGCCGTGTTGCTGAGGAGATGGGCGCGCACTTCACCGCGAGAGCGGGGTGGGTCACCTCTCACAGTGTGGAATGTGAAGATCTCAGCTCAGCGCCGGGATGACCTCACGCTGGAAGAGCTCGATGCCGGAGCGGTCGTAGGCCGCCTCGGGGAAGTAGTTGATCGCATAGCCGAGCCCGCGCTCGCGCATGTCCGTCAGCCGGTGGATGATCTGCGCCACGGTGCCCACGCCATAAGCATGCGGACCGCGATAGTTCGCCATCACGCCCTTGAGACGGTCGCCCAGGTGCGGTGCGAGGCGCCTCTCGAGGGCGTCGAGCCGGTCGTCGATCTCGTGTACCTGCTGCTGAAGGAGCGCGCCGAGGCGTTCCGCGCCGATCCCGAGGTGCAGGAGGCACTGGCGGCCGCTCGCGTGGCGGAGCTGTCACAGCCCACACTCGGCGAGGGCGAGAGCTATGACGATCTGCTGGCCGACCGCAGCGCATTCGAGGACTTCGACGCCGCCGCCTACCTCGGCGGCCACGGCTTCGGCTTCGTGCGGTTGCAGCAGCTGGCCACCGAGCACCTGATGGGTGCGCGCTGAGGCCACCGCCGCCCCTGTTCATCGTCGCCGCCCCTGTTCATCGTCGCCGCCCCTGTTCAGCTGCGTAAATGCGACGGGGCGAGGACGACCAGCGGGGGCGGCGCGGCAGTGTCACTGTGAGGAAGGATGCCGATATGGCACTCGTGATGGGCGTCGACTCGTCGACGCAGTCCTGCAAGGTCGTCATCGCCGACGCTGCAACGGGTGAGGTGGTGCGCACGGGACGCGCCGCCCACCCCGACGGCACCGAGGTTGATCCGTCAGCGTGGTGGGATGCCCTGCGGGCGGCGATAGCGGATGCCGGTGGTCTGGCCGATGTGGAGGCCTGGTCGATCGCGGGCCAGCAGCACGGGATGGTCGCGCTCGACGACGCCGGGCGCGTGGTGCGCGACGCGCTGCTGTGGAATGACACGCGGTCGGCCGAGGCCGCCGCCGATCTGACCGCGGAGCTCGGCGCATCCGCGCTGGCCGAGCGCACCGGGTTGGTGCCGGTGGCATCCTTCACCGTCACGAAGCTGCGTTGGCTCGCCGACCACGAGCCGGTGAACGCCGCACGCGTGGCCGCCGTCGCGCTGCCGCACGACTGGCTGACGTGGCGGCTGCGCGGGTACGGACCGGATCGGCCGCGGCTCGATGAGCTGGTGACGGATCGATCGGATGCCAGCGGCACCGGCTACTGGGGAGCGACCGGCTACGACCGCAAGATCCTCTCGCGTGCGCTGCGCCGCGACGCGGCGGATGTGGTGCTGCCGCGCGTGCTGTCGCCGCACGAGCACGTCTCGGATGCTGCGGCGTCGGGCGCTGCGGCGTCGGATGCTGTGGGGTCGGGCGCTGTGGTCCGGCGCGTCGCGCCGGGGGCCGGCGACAATGCCGGCGCGGCGCTCGGGCTCGGTGCCCGCATCGGCGATGCGGTGGTGTCGATCGGCACGTCCGGCACGGTGTTCGCGGTGACGGATGCCCCGGTGCGCGACGCCAGCGGCACGGTGGCCGGCTTCGCCGACGCGGCGGGCGGCTGGCTGCCGCTGATCGCGACGCTCAACGCCGCGCGGGTGCTGGATGCCACCGCGGACCTGCTCGGCGTCGACCACGAGGGCTTGAGCGCGCTCGCGCTGGCCGCCGCACCCGGCGCGGGCGGGCTCGTGCTGCAGCCGTGGTTCGAGGGTGAGCGCACCCCGAACCGCCCGGATGCCACCGCGACCCTGTTCGGCATGACCCTGGCCGGCACCACGCGCGAGAACCTCGCCCGTGCCGCGATCGAGGGCGTGCTCTGCGGACTGGCTTTCGGTCTGGATGCGATCCGGGCGCAGGGTGTCGAGGCCACGCGGGTGCTGCTGATCGGTGGTGCCGCGCAGAGTCCCGCCGTGCGCGCGATCGCGGCGGAGGTGTTCGATGTGCCCGTCAGCGTGCCCGAGCCGCGGGAGTACGTCGCGCTCGGTGCGGCAGCGCAGGCGGCGTGGGTGCTGACCGGTTCGCGGCCGACGTGGGGCGCGCACGCTGCGCCGGTGACCGACCGCAAAACGATGCCGGAGATCGTGACGCAGTGGCGGGAGCGGATGCCCTGACGCGACCGGGGGCGCCGGCGGGGCCCCGTCCTGCGTCGCCACCTCTGGGCGCCGGCGTCCGTGGAGGCTTCACCCCCGGGCACAAGCGCCTGGGTAGGCTCGGTCGCATGAGCACCACAGAGATCCCGACCGAGCTGATCGACCTTCTCGAGCGCCCCGTGTACGGCGCGCTGGCCACCGTGGGGCGCGACGACACCGCCCAGGTCAGCCCGATGTGGTTCGAGCTGGTGGACGGCACGATCCGCTTCACGCACACGAACACCCGCGCGAAGTACCGCAATCTGCTGCGCAACCCGTCGATGAGCCTGGCGGTCTACGACCCCGAGAACCCGTACCGCTACATCGAGGTGCGCGGCCGGCTCGTCGAGGCCACTCCCGATCCGACCGGGGGCTTCTACCAGCGTCTCGCGCGTCGCTACGGCCAGGCCGACCCGGCGGCGCCGGCGGATGCTGACAAGCGCGTCATCCTGGTGATGTCGATCGACAAGGTCATCGGACGCTGACATGACGACTGCGACGACCGGCGGATCGTCCGATCGGACCCTGGGGGCTCTGGCGGAAGCGCTCGGGGTCCGGAGTTGACGAGGGCCTAAGCGGGCAGGGGCACTGCCACCGCCGTCCGCTCCGCCAGCCGCATCCACGTCTCCACGACCGTGTCGGGGTTCAGCGAAATCGACTCGATGCCCTGATCGAGCAGCCAGTCGGCGAGATCGGGGTGATCCGATGGACCCTGCCCGCAGATGCCGACGTACTTGCCGCGGCGCAGGCACGCCTCGATGGCCATCGCGAGCATCTTCTTCACCGCCGGATCGCGCTCGTCGAAGGTCGATGCGACGAGCGCCGAGTCGCGGTCGAGGCCGAGCGTGAGCTGGGTCATGTCGTTCGAGCCGATCGAGAACCCGTCGAAGTGTTCCAGGAACTCGTCGGCCAGCAGCGCGTTCGAGGGCACCTCGCACATCATCACCACCTCGAGCCCGTTCTCACCCCGGCGCAGCCTGTTCTCGGCGAGCAGCTCGACCACGGCTGCACCCTCGGCAACCGTGCGCACGAACGGGATCATGATCTTCACGTTGGTCAGTCCCATGTCATCCCGCACACGGCGAATCGCTTCGCACTCCATGTCGAAGCACTCGCGGAACTCCGCCGAGATGTAGCGCGACGCGCCGCGGTACCCGATCATCGGGTTCTCCTCGTGCGGCTCGTACCGGTCGCCGCCGAGCAGGTTGGCGTACTCGTTCGACTTGAAGTCGCTCATCCGCACGATCACCGGCTCGGGCGCGAACGCCGCCGCCAGCATCCCGATGCCCTCGGCGACCCGCTGCACGAAGAACTCACGCGGCGACGGGTACGCGGCGATGCGCTCGTCGATCTCGCTGCGCATCTCGGCGGGCAGCTGATCGAGCTCGAGCAGCGCCCGCGGGTGGATGCCGATCTGCCGGTTGATGATGAACTCCAGCCTGGCGAGACCGACGCCGCGGTTGGGCAGCCGCGAGAAGGAGAAGGCCTGGTCGGGGGTGCCGACGTTCATCATGATCTTGACCGGCACCTCGGGCATCCGATCGAGGTGCGTCTCCTCTTCGCGGTACTCGAGCAGCCCCTGGTAGACGAAGCCGTCGTCGCCCTCGGCGCACGAGACGGTCACATCGAGGCCGTCGGGCAGCACGCGGGTCGCGTCCCCCGTGCCGACGACCGCGGGGATGCCGAGCTCGCGGGCGATGATCGCCGCGTGGCAGGTGCGCCCGCCGCGGTTGGTGACGATCGCCGAGGCCTTCTTCATGATCGGCTCCCAGTCGGGGTCGGTCATGTCGGCCACCAGCACGTCGCCCGCGCGGAAGCGCGCCATGTCGTCGATGGAGCGCAGCACGCTGACCGCACCCGAGCCGATCTTCTGCCCGATGGCGCGACCGGTGGCGAGCACGTCACTGCGCTCGGCGAGCACGAAGCGCCGCATGACGTTGGCATCCGCGCGGGAGACGACCGTCTCGGGGCGGGCCTGCAGGATGTACAGCTTTCCGTCGACGCCGTCACGCGCCCACTCGATGTCCATCGGACGGCCGTAGTGCCGCTCGATCGTGACCGCGTGGCGGGCGAGCTCCTCCACCTCGGCATCCGAGATGCTGAACAGCCGGCGGTCCTCGGCCGGCACGTCTTCGAAGACCGTCGTCCCGCCGACCTGCCGACTGGCCGTGTAACGCATCGCGATCGCCTTCTCGCCCACCGACCGCTTCAGGATCGCGGGCCGGGACGCGGCGAGCGCGGGCTTGTAGACATAGAACTCGTCGGGGTTCACGGCACCCTGCACGACCGCCTCGCCGAGCCCGTACGAGCTGGTGATGAAGACGGCGTCCTCGAAGCCCGACTCGGTGTCGACGGTGAACATGACCCCGGATGCCCCGATGTCGGAGCGCACCATGCGCTGCACGCCGACCGAGAGGGCGACGTCGTGGTGGTCGAAGCCGTTGTGCACCCGGTAGGCGATCGCGCGATCGTTGTAGAGGGAGGAGAAGACCTGCTTGACCGCCTGCAGGATGTTCTCGATGCCGGAGATGTTCAGGAACGTCTCCTGCTGACCGGCGAATGAGGCGTCCGGCAGGTCCTCGGCGGTCGCCGACGATCGGACGGCCCACGAGACGGCATCCGGGGTCGGGTCGTTCTCGACGAGGTGCGCGTACGCGGCCCGGATGTCGTTTTCGATGTCTGCCGGGAGCGGCTGCTGCTCGATCCACTCGCGCACCGCCGCGCCGACGCGGGAGAGCTGGGTGACGTCGTCGACGTCGATCGCCTCGACGGCTTCTCGGATGCGGGTGTCGAGGCCATCGGCGGCGAGGAAGGCGCGATACGCGTCGGCGGTAGTGGCGAATCCGCCGGGGACGCGCACGCCGAGGTCGGCGAGGTTGGAGACCATCTCACCGAGGGAGGCGTTCTTGCCGCCGACCTGCGGAAGGTCGGCGATTCCGACCTCGTGGAACCAGAGGACGTTGCTCATTGCGCTGCTTCTTTCGCTGGGGTGGGGAAAGGTCGGTCAGGCACGCAGGTTCATGGTCTGCATGATGACCGCGGACATCTCCTCGACGCTCTTGGTCGAGGAGTTCAGGAACGGGACACGGTTTCGTCGGTAGAGGTCTTCGGCGCGGCGCAGCTCGATCGTGCACTGCTCGAGGCTGGAGTAGCGCGAGCTCGGCCGGCGCTCATGGCGCACCTGACTCAGGCGCAGCGGCGTCGTGGTCAGCCCGAAGCAGCGTGCGCCGTACTTCGCGACCGAGCGCGGCAGCGCCTCGGTCGGGAAGTCGTCGTCGGTGAGCGGGTAGTTCGCGACCCGGAGTCCGTGCTGCAGCGCGAGGTACATCGTCGTCGGCGTCTTGCCGCAGCGCGACGGCGCGATGATCACGACGTCGGCCTGGTCGAGGGCGCGCGAGCTCTGCCCGTCGTCATGCTCGATGGCGTATTCCACGGCGCGCATGCGCGCGAAGTAGCGGTCGGTGTCGCCGAGGCCGTGGTAGTTGCCGAGCTGTTCGGATGCTGTGACGCCGAGCGCCCTCTCGAGCTCGGTGAGGTGGCCGGCGAGCAGGTCGATGACGGTCGCGCGGGAGGCGCTGAGGATGCCGCGCAGCGCGGCGTTCTTGACGGTGATGAACAGGAGCGGATCGCGTCCTGCTTCAGCATCCGCGTCGATGCTCGCGACGACCGACTGCGCCTCGGTGTCGGTGATCACGAACGGGATCGTGTGCTTCAGGAATCGGATGCCAGGAAAGTTCGCCAGCAGCGCGTTTCCCAGCGTTTCGGCGGTGACCCCCGTGCTGTCGGACACGAAGTACGCGGCGCGGGTGGACGCAGAGGTCACGGGAGCGGGAAGGGTCACGCTCTCACGTTATGGAAGGAACAAACCCCCTTATGACCAAATGATCCAGAAGGATTCGTCCTTCTTACGGGATGCGAAGATCTCAGCTGAGCGCGGGGATGACCTCGCGCTCGAACAGGTCGATGCCGGAGCGGTCGTAGGCCGCCTCCGGGAAGTAGTGGATCGCATAGCCGAGGCCCCGGCCCTGCAGCTCGCGCAGCCGCTCGATGATCTGCTCGGGTGTTCCGACGCCGTAGGCCTTCGGACCACGGTAGTTGGCCATCACGCCTTCGAGTCGGTCGCCGAGGTGCGGTGCCAGACGCTGCTCGATCACGGCGAGGCGCTCTTCGACCTCATCCTCGGTGGCGCCGATGACGGTGTTGAAGTTCGTGGAGCGCACGATCGCGTCGAATTCGGTGCCGACCTTCTCGGCGTGTGCACGCAGGATCTCGCTCTTGTGCGTGAACTCCTCGGGGTTGCCGCCGGCGTAGTTGGTGTACCGGGCGTACTTCGCGGCGATCTTCAGCGTGACCTTCTCGCCGCCGCCGGCGATCCACAGCGGGATGCCGCCGTGCTGCAGCGGCGTCGGCTGCACGATCGCGTCATCCACCTGGTAGTACCGCCCGTCGAGGGTCGCGTGGCCGGTGCTCCAGGCCTGCCGCATGATCTGCACGCCCTCATCCAGCATCCGAAGCCGGTCCCCGGCCGCGGGGAAGCCGTACCCGTACGCGCGCCACTCGTGCTCGTACCAGCCGCCGCCGATGCCCATCTCGGTGCGTCCGCCCGAGACGATGTCGACCGTCGCGGCGACCTTCGCCAGGTACGCCGGGTTGCGGTAGCCCATGCAGGTGCACATCTGCCCGAGGCGGATGCGGCTGGTCGACGCGGCGAACGCCGACATCAGCGTCCACGCCTCGTGGGTGGCTTCGTCACTGTGCACCGGGGTGGTGTGGAAGTGGTCGTAGACCCACAGCGACTCCCACGGCCCGGCATCCGCCGCCTGGGCCAGCCCGCTCATCACCTGCCAGTGCTCGGCGGGCTCGATGCCCACCAGATCGAAACGCCAACCCTGGGGAATGAAGAGACCGAATCGCATGGGCGGCAGTCTAGCCAGACCGTGTCGCTGGTGATGTTCCCTGCGCGTTCACCTGTTCGCCACCAGCACTCGATAGTTCTGGAGAGTCCTTCGCGGAGCGCACCGCCGCCCCTCAATCAGACTCGATCCCGAGGAATCAGATGCCCACCCATCGACGCCGGCGCACATTCCGCGCTGCTTCCGCCACCACCCTCACCTGCGCACTCGCGCTGACACCGCTCATCGCCGTCTCGTCCGCGCAGGCGGCGCTCGTCGACGAGCCGATCCGCCACGCCGCGGCAGACGCCCCGCTCACCCTCAGCCCGCTGGGCTCGTACGAGACCGGCGTGTTCGACGCGTCTGCGGCCGAGATCGTGCACGCGCACGGTGACCGGCTGTTCGTCGTGAACGCGCAGGCCGGCTCGGTCGACGTGCTCGACTACTCCGACCCGACCGCGATCGCCCCGCTGTTCGCCATCGCGTCGGAGGGCATCGCCAATTCGGTCGCCATCCGCCCCGACGGGCTCGGCGTGATCGCCTTCGAGGCACCGGTGAAGACCGGCCCCGGACACCTGCTGTTCTTCGACGCGAACGCCGAGGATGCGGCATCCGCCGTGCTCGGTCAGGTCACCGTCGGCGCCCTGCCCGACATGGTGACGATCTCTGAGGACGGCCGCTACGCCGTCGTCGCGAACGAGGGCGAGCCCGCCGACGACTTCAGCACCGACCCTGAGGGATCGGTGGGTGTCGTCGCTCTGCCCGGCGGCGTCGCGGCTCCGGCGCAGGATGCTGTGCGCACTGCGGGCTTCAACGCCTTCGAGGTCGGCGGCGGCAAGACCCTTCCTGCCGACGTGCGCATCTTCGGACCGACGCCGCACGGCGATGACCTGCCTGTCAGCCGCAACCTCGAGCCGGAGTACATCGCCATCGACGGCGGTACAGCGTACGCGGCTCTGCAAGAGGCCAACGCCGTCGCCGTGGTCGACCTGGCGTCGGCATCCGTCACCGACATCTGGGCGCTCGGCTTCAAGGACCACTCGACCGAGGGCAACGGCCTCGATCCCAGCGACCGCGACGGCGGCATCGACATCCGCACCGTTGAGGGCCTCAAGGGCGTCTACATGCCCGACGGCATCACCTCGTACTCCGCCGGGGATCGCACCTACCTGGTCACGGCCAACGAGGGCGATGCCCGCGAGTGGGGCGACTATGTCGAGGCGAGCCGGGTCAAGAACCTCGCTGAGGACGGCTACGGGCCCGTCTGCGAGAACCTCGCCGACCTGACCGGCGATGCGCAGCTCGGCCGCCTGAACGTCTCGATCGAGAACGGCTTCGACGCCGACGCCGGATGCTACGACGAGCTGTACGCCTTCGGCGCCCGCTCGTTCTCGATCTGGACGACCGACGGCGCGCAGGTGTTCGACTCGGGCGACGCGTTCGAGCAGATCACGGCGGAGGCCGCGCCGGAGTTCTTCAACTCCAACCACAGCGAGTCGAACCTCGAGGGCCGCAGCGACGACAAGGGCCCCGAGCCCGAGAGTCTCACGATCGGCGAGATCGACGGACAGACCTACGCCTTCATCGGCTTCGAGCGTGTCGGCGGCGTGATGGTGTTCGACATCACCGATCCGGCATCCGCCTCCTATGTCAGCTACATCAACAACCGCGACTTCGCGGTCTCGGTGGAAGAGGCGGATGACCCGGCGAGCGTGCTCTCCGCGGCCGGGGACCTGGGCCCGGAGGGCCTGACGTTCATCCCGGCATCCGAATCGGCCACCGGCGAGCCGCTGCTCGCCGTCGCGAACGAGGTGTCGGGAACGACGACGCTGTTCGAGATCGGAACCGGAGCGGCCGAGGAGACCACCGATATCCAGGTGCTCACCATCAACGACTTCCACGGGCGCATCGAGCAGGACCTGCGGGGCGGTGTCGCGGGAGCGGCTGTACTCGCGGGGGCCGTCGACGCCTTCGAGGCGGAGAACCCGAACACGCTGCTGGTCTCGGCCGGCGACAACATCGGCGCCTCGATCTTCACGTCGTTCATCGATGACGACAACCCGACGATCGACGCGCTCGTCGCGGCCGGACTCGATGTGAGTGCGGTCGGCAACCACGAGTTCGACCAGGGCTTCGCCGACCTCACCGACCGGGTGCTTCCCCGCTTCGGAGGCCCGGAGTTCGGCCTCGGGGCGAACGTCTACGAGAAGGGCTCGCAGACACCGGCGCTCGACGAGTACGCGATCACGACGGTCGACGGCGTGCGGGTCGGTTTCATCGGCGTCGTCACGCCCGACACCGCCAGCATGGTCACCCCGACCGGCATCGCCGACCTCGACTTCGGTGACCAGCTGCAGGCGGCGAACCGCGTCGCGACCGAGCTGACCGAGTCGGATGCTGCCGATGTGATCGTTCTGCTCACCCACTCCGGCACCGCGCAGTCGGGCTGTGAGGCCGTGCAGGCTGATGAGAGCAGCTTCGGTGCGCTGGTCTCCCGGGCATCCGAAGAGATCGACGCCATCGTCTCGGCGCACACGCACCAGTCGTACGCGTGCATGATCGAAGGTCCCACGGGCGTAGAGCGTCCTGTCGTGCAGGCGCACCAGTACGGCACGACGCTCGGCAAGATCGATATCTCGGTCGACGCGGAGACGAAGCAGCTGCGCTCGATCTCGAGCGAGCTCGTGCCGCTCGTCGTCGACGGCGCCGCGGCGTTCCCCGCCGACCCTGCCGTCGCCCAGATCGTGGCGGATGCTGTCGATGTCGCCGACGAGAAGGGCTCGGTGAACGTCGGATCGATCACTGCCGACATCCTTCGCGGCGGCACGCCGGCGGGATCGGACCGCGGCGTGGAGTCGACGCTGGGCAACACGATCGCGGACGTGTACCTGTGGACGACCTCGAACGAGGACTACGCGGGCACGCCGGCCGACATCGCGGTCATGAATCCCGGCGGTCTGCGCACCGACCTGCTGTACGGCGAGGACGGCTCGTTGACCTACCGGGACGTCGCGAACGTGCAGCCGTTCGCCAACACACTCGTCACGGTCGACCTCACCGGGGCTCAGCTGAAGACGCTATTGGAGCAGCAGTGGCGGCTGGACGGAGAGTCCACGACGAAGCTGCACCTGGGTGTGTCGGAGGGCTTCTCGTACGAGTACGACCCCGCCGCCGCGCAGGATGAGCGCATCGTGTCGATGAGCTTCCAGGGTGCACCTGTGCAGCCGGAGGATGTGTACACGGTTGCGACGAACTCGTTCCTCGCCGCCGGCGGCGACGCGTTCAGCGTGTTCACCGAGGGGGTCAACAGCACCGACACCGGTCAGGTTGACCTCACGGCGACCGTCGCGTACTTCGCCGCGAACAGCCCGGTCGCGCCCTCCGAGATGGGACGTGCGATCGTCGCGGACGGGTCGGGACCCGGTGATGGTGACGGCTCCGGCGATGGCGACGGCTCCGGGGAGGAGCAGCCCGGCACGGGTGGCGACTGGGCGACGGTCGAACTCGGCTCGTCGCGCGTCGAGCAGGGCGGGACGCTCGAGGTCACGGTGCGGGGCCTCGAGCCCGGCCAGCAGATCGCGGCGACGCTGCACAGTGACCCGATCATCGTGCAGGGAATCCCCGCGGCGGATGCTGACGGCACGGTCAGCTTCACAGTCGCGATCCCCGCGGACCTCGAGCTCGGTGCTCACCGGCTCGTCATCACCTCGGGTGATCTCGAGCCGATCGAGGTGGCCGTGACCGTCGTCGAACCGGGCGCGCTGGCGCTCACCGGGTCGGAGCTGCCGTGGGGCATCGCCCTGGGCGCCGCGACGCTGATCGCGGCCGGCGTGCTGCTGTTCGCCACCCGCCGCCGCGGGGTCGTCGACGCGACCTGATCGCCAGGGTCTCGGCGTCGCGAAACGGCGCCGAGACCCCCAGTTCTCACCGACACCCCCCACGTGTGGAGTTCCACACGTGGGGGTGTCGGCGGCAGGTAGGGGTGTCGGCGGAGCGCGGCCGTTCAGCCCCGCTTCAGCAGTGCCGCGAGCGCCTGCCCGCCGCCGATGCACATCGTGACGATCGCGTACTCTCCGCCGGTCCGCTGCAGCGTCAGCGCCGCGCGTACGGTGAGGATCGCACCGGTCGCTCCGACGGGATGCCCGAGGGCGATCGCCCCGCCGTACGGGTTCGTGCGAACGGGATCGAGCTCCGCGTCGCGGATCACGGCCAGTGCCTGCGAGGCGAAGGCCTCGTTCAGCTCGACCGTCGACACGTCGTCCGGCGTGAGCCCGGTCTGCACGAACAGCTTCTTCAGCGCCAGCGTCGGGGCGTAGCCCATGATCTCCGGCTCGAGCGCAGCCGTGGTGACGGCCTCGAGAGTCGCGAGCACCGGAGCGCCCTCGGCGCGGGCATCCGACTCCCGCATCAGCACGGTCGCGGCCCCGCCATCGTTGATGCCCGAGGCGTTGCCGGCCGTGACGGTGCCGTCCTTGGCGAAGGCGGCGCGCAGCGACGCCAGACCCTCCAGCGTGGTGTCGGGGCGCGGATGCTCGTCGCGAGCCACCTCGATGGGCTTGCGGCCCGAGGTCGTGACGGCGACGATCTCCTCGGCAAAGGCGGCCTGTGCCTCGTCCGTCGCGGCGCGGCGCTGCGACTCGAGGGCGAAGGCATCCTGGTCCTCGCGGGTCACGCCGAAGCGCTCCGCGACGTTCTCCGCGGTGGTGCCCATGTGCTTGTTCGTGAACGGATCGGTGAGCATCGCGATCGTGCCGTCGAGCAGCTGTCGGTGCCCGAGCCGGTCGTTGTACCGCGCGTTGAAGTCGTAGAAGGGCATCCGAGTCATGCTCTCGGCGCCGCCGGCGACGACGACGTCGGTGCTGCCCCAGAGCAGCTCCTGTGCGCCCGACCAGATCGCCTGCAGACCAGAGCCGCACAGCCGGTTGACGGTGAACGCGGGGGTGTTCACGTCCAGTCCCGCGGCGAGCGCGATGCGGCGCGAGATGTACGCGTCGCCCGCGACCTGGCCGATCGTGCCGATGACGACCTCACCGACACGCTCGGGTGCGACGCCGGAGCGCCGCAGGGCCTCGGTGACGGCGACGGCACCGAGCTCGTACGCGTCGGTGTCCTTGAAGCCTCCGCCGAAGCGTCCGATCGGGGTGCGGGCTCCGGAGACGATCGCGACCTTTTCGCGCGAGCCGGCCGCCGAAGTCATCATCCCGCCGCCTCCTCCGGACGCTCCTGCACTTCGATCGCCGCGGTGTCGGGCTCGTACTCCTCGATGTGCCGCTCATCGACGCCGTTGTATGCCGACAGCGGGCGGATCAGCGCGTTGGACGCCTGCTGCTCGAGGACGTGGGCGGTCCACCCGGTGATGCGCGAGGCGATGAACAGCGGGGTGAAGGTGAGCGTGTCGTACCCGATGAGGTTGTACGCCGGGCCCGAGGGGTAGTCGAGGTTCGGGTAGATGCCCTTGCGCTCGACGAACTCGCGCTCCAGCGTCGCGTACAGCTCAGCGACGTCGGGGCGATCGTAGTGCTCGACCAGCGTGTCGAGAGCCGCCTTCATGGTCGGCACGCGCGAGTCGCCGCGCTTGTAGACCCGGTGGCCGAAGCCCATGATCTTGCGCTTCTCGGCGAGCGCCTCATCGAGCCACGGCACGACGCGGTCGGCCGAGCCGATCTCGTCGAAGATGTGCATGACGGCCTCGTTGGCGCCGCCGTGCAGCGGCCCCTTCAGTGCGCCGATCGCGCCGACCACCGCTGAGTAGAGATCCGAAAGCGTGGAGGTGATCACGCGAGCGGTGAACGTGGATGCATTGAACGAGTGCTCCGCGTACAGGATCATCGAGCGGTTGAACGCATCGACGACCACCGCAGACGGCTCCTCGCCGAACGTGAGCCAGAGGAAGTTCGCGGCGTAGTCGAGGTCGTCACGCGACTCGACCAGCGCCTGTCCCCGCCGGCGGCGCTGACCGTATGAGACGATCGCCGGCAGCACCGCGAACAGCTTCAGGCTGCGCTCGAGGTTCTGCTCGGGCGTCCCGACGGCATCCAGCACGTTGCCGGTGCCGGCCGTCTCGATCGCGCCGATCACGCTGACGGCCGTGCGCACCTCGTCCATCGGGTGCGAGTCCAGCGGCAGCGCGTCGATCGCCGCCTTGACCTCGGGCGCCATGGCGCGGTTCGCGCGCTCGGTCGCGCGGAACTCGGCCAGCTCGGCGGCGGTGGGCAGCTCGCCGTGCCACAGCAGGTAGGCGACGGCCTCGAACGACTGAGTGGCCGCCAGCTCCTGCACGGGATACCCGCGGTAGAGCAGACTGTTCGTCTCGGGGTTGACCTTGCTGATCGCCGTCACATCGGCGACGACCCCGGCCAGGCCCTTCTTGATCTCTTCGGTCATGCTGTGCTCCTTTGCAATGCGCTCGGCGGCCGGTGGGTCAGCGGGCGACGGTGAAGTTGAAGACGCCCGAGTCGAAGTGGTTGTACGACTCGTAGTCGATCAGTTCGTAGAGGTCGGCGCGGTGCTGCATCTCGCCGAGCCTGCTCGTGAGGTGCCCCTCGTCGCTCAGCGTATCCAGTGCGCGCCCTGCAGCGCCCATCGCCAGACGCAAGAGCGACACCGGCCAGATGACGATGTTCACTCCGACGCCGCGAAGCTCATCCACCGAGAACAGGTCGCTCTTTCCGAACTCGGTCATGTTGGCGAGGATCGGCACGTCGACCGCCTCGCGGATCGCCGCGAACTCCTCCAGCGACCGCATCGCCTCCGGGAAGATCGCATCGGCACCGGCATCCACCAGTGCCTTCGCGCGGTCCTTGGCTGCCTCGAGACCGTCCACGGCGGCGATGTCAGTGCGCGCCATGATCAGGAAGTTCTCGTCACGTCGCGCATCGACGGCGGCACGGATGCGCTTGACCGCCGTTCCGGAGTCGACGACGGCCTTGCCGTCGAGATGACCGCACCGCTTCGGGTTGATCTGGTCCTCGATGTGGGCGCCGGCGAGACCGGCATCCTCGAGCGTCTGGATCGTGCGCGCGACGTTCATCGGCTCACCGAAGCCGGTGTCGGCGTCGATGATCGCGGGCAGGTCGGTCATGCGGGCGATCTGCTGACCGCGCGTTGCCACCTCGGTGAGCGTGGTCAGGCCGATGTCGGGCAGTCCGAGATCGGCCGAGAGCACGGCACCCGAGATGTAGACGCCCTCGAAGCCCTTCTGCTCGATGAGGCGGGCGGAGAGCGGGTTGAACGCACCGGGGAAGCGCAGCAGCTCGCCGCTGCGCAGCCGCTCGCGGAACGTGCGGCGCTTCTCGTAGGCGGGGACGGTGGAGTACAGCATCAGAACAGTCCCTTCGGGGCGGGGGCGGATGCCAGCAGGCCGGGCTTCGCGATGATCGACAGCTCGGCGACCTCGTCGGCGGTCAGCTCCGGCAGGCGCTGCACCAGCTCGAGGAAGCGGTCGATCTCGGCCGGCTCCAGGACGGGCTCGGCGAGGATGCGGAACTTGTTGATGTAGTTCTCGCGGGCGAACGGGCGCGCCCCCAGCGGGTGGGCGTCGGCGACGGCGATCTCGTCGATCACCTTCGTGCCGTCGGTCAGCGTGATCTCCACACGACCGCCGAAGGCCTTCTCGCTGATGTCGAGGGAGTGGTAGCGGCGAGTCCACTCGGCGTCCTCGAGCGTGGTGATCTTGTGCCACAGCGCGACGGTGTCCTCGCGGGCGGCACGCTCGGGGGCGTACGAGTCGACGTGGTGCCAGGTGCCGTCCTGCAGGGCGACCGCGAAGATGTACGGGATCGAGTGGTCGAGCGTCTCCCGCGAAGCGGTCGGGTCGTACTTCTGCGGGTCGTTCGCGCCGGAGCCGATCACGTAGTGCGTGTGGTGCGAGGTGTGCAGCACAATGCTCTCGATCTTCGCCGGGTCGCCCAGCTCGGGGCGCTCGCCGTGCAGCTTGCGCGCCAGGTCGATCCACGCCTGCGCCTGGTACTCGGCCGAGTGCTCCTTGGTGTAGGTGTCGAGGATGGCCCGCTTGGCCTCGCCGGCCGCCGGCAGCGGCACCTCGTACGCAGCGTCGGGGCCGTCCAGCATCCACGCGATGACGCCGTCCTCGCCTTCGTAGATGGGCGACGGCGAGGTCTGGCCGCGCATGGCGCGGTCGACGGCCTCGACGGCCATCTTGCCGGCGAACGCGGGGGCGTGTGCCTTCCACGTCGAGATCTCGCCCTTGCGGCTCTGACGGGTGGCGGTCGTGGTGTGCAGGGCCTGCGAAACGGCCTGGTAGATGGTCTCGGCGTCGAGGCCGAGCAGGGTGCCGATGCCGGCGGCGGCCGACGGGCCGAGGTGGGCGACGTGGTCGATCTTGTGCTTGTGCAGGCAGATCGCCTTCACCAGGTCGACCTGGATCTCGTACCCGGTGGCGATGCCGCGCACCAGTGCCATGCCGTCTGCGCCGACGTGCTGGGCGACCGCGAGGATCGGCGGGATGTTGTCGCCAGGGTGCGAGTAATCGGCGGCGAGGAAGGTGTCGTGGTAGTCGAGCTCGCGCACGGCGACGCCGTTGGCCCACGCCGCCCACTCGGGGCTGGTGCGGTGGTCGAGCTCGGCGCCGAAGACGGTGGCGCCCTTTCCACCGGTTGGGACGGGGTGGGCGAAGGCCTGGGCACGGGCGGCGTTGATGGGCGCACGGGTGAGTGATGCCGCAGCCACCGAAGCATTGTCGATGATGCGGTTGATGATCATGTCGACGACCTCGGCGTCGACCTCGACAGCGTCGGTGGCGACCTCGGCGATCTTCCAGGCCAGCTGCTCCTCGCGGGGCAGGTCTTCCTCGGAGCGGTAGACGCGAACGGGGTGGTTGACGGTCATGGTGTTCCTTCCAGGGATTCGAGGATGCTGTCGAGGGCGTTGTGCAGGTGCACGTGCGTGGCGTGGGCGGCCAGGTCAGCGTCGTGGGATGCCAGGGCGCGGGCGATCAGGTGGTGTTCGGCGGCGGATGCCGCCAGGCGCTCGGGCTTGTCCCTCGCCATGCGACGCACGCGCACGAGGTGGGTGCGCACGGTGCGCAGCGCCGAGGTGATGTAGTCGTTGGCGACCGCGGTGTCGATGGCGGCATCCAGGCGCGCGATCAGCCGGTAGTAGGCGTCCCGTCCCTCATCGCGGTCGAGATCCACGTGCGCGAACTGGTCGGCGAGCTCCTGGAACAGCGCGGCATCACCGCGCACGGCCGCGAGGCGGGCGGAGGTCTCCTCGAGCGCACGGCGGATCTCGAACAGTGCGCGGATGTCGTCGGCTTCGATGGCCGTCACGACCGTGACGCGCGGCGAGGCCTGGGCGACCAGCCCGTCGGCGCCGAGCCGGCGGAGCGCCTCGCGCAGCGGAGTGCGACTGACTCCCAGTCGGGCCGCCTGCTCGACCTCGCCGAGCACGGTTCCGGGCGCGAGCGTGCCCTCTTGGATCTCGTCGAGCAGGATCGCGTAGGCGCGATCGCTGGCGCGGATGCGTTCGACGGCGACGGACATGACCTCAGTGTATACATAAAGCCGCGCCAAGGGCATCCGATCTCATCGACACTGCAACTTGCGTATACAACCCGACTATCTCAACCCAGGCTTGCGCTCGCGGTACTCAGTGCTACCATGTAGCAGTAGTCAGCAACACTGAGTAGCTCAGGAGGGCCCATGCGCCGACAGATGACGGAGATGCTCAAGGGCACGCTCGAGGGCATCGTGCTGGCGCTGCTGACGCGCCGCCCCGCCTACGGCTACGAGATCACCGCCGAGCTGCGCGAGCGCGGTTTCACCGACATCGCCGAGGGCACCGTGTACGCCCTGCTCGTGCGCATCGAGCAGAAGGGGCTCGTCGATGTCGAGAAGGTGCCGAGCGAGAAGGGCCCGCCACGCAAGGTGTTCACCCTGAACACGAGGGGCACCGCAGAACTGGACGAATTCTGGACCACTTGGGGTTTCATCTCCGATCGGATCGAAGAGCTCCGCAAGAGAGGACACTGACATGGCCGCGAAATGGATCGAGATGCTCACCGGACCGCTCGAGCAGAAGAAGCAGTACAAGCACGACAAGGCCCGCATGGAGGCGCTGCCCGAGCCGTACGTCACCTCGGCCAAGGCGATGCACCGCTACCTGATGTACGCGGGCGGCATCACCGACGGCGACACCCTGATGCGGATGTTCACCGACATGGTCGACCTGTGGGAGCAGGCATCCATCGACCGCACCGCCGTGCGAGAGATCGTCGGCGCCGATCCCGTCGACTTCGCCGAGACCTTCGCCAAGGCGTACGCCGGACGCGAATGGCTCGACAAGGAGCGCGCACGATTCACCCGCGCCATCGACGCCGCGGAACACGGTGAGGAGCAGGGATCATGACCACCACCGCTCCTGCCGTCAGCGTGCGCGGCATCCGCAAGTCGTTCAAGAACATCGAGGTGCTCTCCGGTGTCGACTTCGATGTCGAACGCGGCAGCGTCTTCGCCCTGCTCGGCTCGAACGGCGCCGGCAAGACGACGATGGTGCGGATTCTCGCGACACTGCTGAAAGCGGATGCCGGCATGGCCGCCGTGAACGGCTTCGACGTGGCATCCGACGCCGTGAGAGTGCGCGAATCGATCAGCCTGACCGGGCAGTTCGCCGCAGTGGATGAGGTGCTCACGGGTCGCGAGAACCTCATGCTCGTCGCGAAGCTGCGACACCTTGCCGAACCCGGCCGCGTGGCCGACGACCTGCTGTCGCGCTTCCGCCTCACCGAGGCCGGCGGGCGCACGACCGGCACCTACTCGGGCGGGATGAGGCGGCGGCTCGACATCGCGATGAGCCTGGTCGGCGACCCCGACGTGATCTATCTCGACGAGCCCACCACGGGCCTCGATCCCGAGGCGCGCATCGAAGTGTGGGAGGTCGTGAAAGGGCTCGTCGCGGGCGGCACCACCGTGCTGCTCACGACGCAGTATCTGGAGGAGGCCGAGCAGCTGGCCGATCGCATCGCCATCCTCCACCAGGGACGCATCATCGCGAACGGCACGCTCGCCGAGCTGAAGCGCCTGCTGCCGGCGGCGACCGTCGAGTACGTCGAGAAGCAGCCGACCCTCGAGGAGATCTTCCTCGCCATCACCAGAGAGGAAGCGGCATGAGCACGCATCTGGTGGCGGACACCGCCACGCTGACCGGGCGGTCGCTGCGGCACGTCTTCCGCAGCGCGGACACGATCATCACGACGGCGATCACGCCGATCGCGCTGCTGCTGCTGTTCGTCTTCGTCTTCGGCGGGGCGCTGCGCCAGAGCATCGGCACCGAGAACTACGTGAACTACCTGCTTCCGGGCATCCTGCTCATCGCGATCGCGTCGGGCACCGCGTACACGGCCCTGCGCCTCTTCACCGACCTGCAGGGCGGCATCTTCGAGCGCTTCCACTCCATGCCGATCACACGGTCGAGCGTGCTGTGGGCGCACGTGCTGACGTCGCTGGTCGCGAACGGCCTGACAGTGGCGATCATCTTCGCCGTCGGGTTCGCGATGGGCTTCCGCACCGGGGCGGGCCCACTGGCCTGGCTCGCGGTGATCGGCATCCTGACGCTGTTCACCCTCGCGCTCACGTGGCTCGCGGCCATCGCGGGCCTGTCGGGCAAGAGCGTCGACGGGGCGACGGCGTTCTCGTACCCGCTGATCTTCCTGCCGTTCATCAGCTCGGCGTTCGTGCCGACCGAGACGATGCCCGGACCCGTGCGCTGGTTCGCCGACAATCAGCCCGTCACGTCGATCGTGAACTCGATCCAGGCACTGTTCGCCGGGCAGCCCGTCGGCAGCGAGATCTGGGTCGCGCTGGCCTGGTGCGTCGGCATCCTCGTCATCGCGTATCTGCTCGCGATGCGCGTCTACCGCCGCCGGATCGGGTGACGCGCCACGGCGGGGTGATGCAACGGTCACACCTGGACGATCACGGTCGCCTCGCCCGGACCACCGCACTGCTCGCTCCCGCCGACGCGGGCCCAGTCCGGTGCAGCCTCGACCTCGGTCCGGATCGCCCCGTCCGTCGACAGCACACGCACCGTGAACGCATCCGGGGTGCTCATGCCTGTGCTGAAGACCCACCTGTTCCCGGTGCTGCTCTGCGACATCGGTGCGACCTGCGCCAGCTCATCCGGCACGACTCCGTCGTCTGCGGGCACGCAGATGCCGTCGACGCACAGCAGCACGTCCGCGACGTCGGAGACATCCCCTTCGAGCGCGATCGCCAGTTCGTTGATCCACCCGATCGCGGGACAGGCGACCACGGGCGGGGTGCAGGCGCTGAGCCCGAGTGGGAGCACGAGCGCGGCAGCGACCATCATGATCGCTCTGCATCGCGCCCGCCGCGCGACGCGCCCCTTGCGGAGGTCATGAACCGGATTGCTCATCACGCCATTGTGGCGTGACTCGCGGGCAGACACGAACGGCTCAGGCGGTCAGCTCAGGTGACCGGCTCGGGAAGCGGCTCGACGAGCTCCTGGGTAGCCGGTTCGCCGAGCTTGACCAGTACCACGCCGGCGAGCACGAGCACTCCCCCGATGAGCTGCACTGCTCCCGGAAGCTGGCCCAGCAGCATCCACCCGAACAGCAGCGCGGCGACGACCTCGGCGAGCGCGACGAACGACGCCAGGCGTGAGCCGAGCATCCGCGTCGAGGCGATGCCGAGCACGTACGCGAGCGCGGTCGCGAGCACGCCGATCGCCAGCACCGGCACGAACCACGGCACGCTGCCGAACCGGTAGGCGACGTCGTCGGTGTTCCATGTCATCGGCAGCACACCGATCAGGCCCGCAATACTCAGGCCTACGGCACCGAGGAGCAGACCGAGCCCGGCGAGGGCGATGGGCGGCAGGCCCGTGTCGCTCCGACCCGAGAGCACGAAGTAGGTCGCAGCTCCCACCATGGCTCCCAGCGCCCAGAGGATCCCGCCGCCATCGATGCGCGCGCCGGTGAGGACGTCGAGCATGAGCACGAGACCCACGAACGCCACGACGGCACCGAGGATGCTGCGACGGCTGGGCCGTTCGCCCCGGCGCACCCAGAACCACAGCACGACGGCGACCGGCGCGGTGTACTCGATCAGCAGGGCGATGCCGACATCCATCACCGCGACGGCCTGGAAGTAGAACAGCTGCGTGGCGGTGACCGCGAGCAGGCCGTAGGCGAGGATCATGCCGGCGTTCTTCCTGACCAGACCCCACCGACCGCGCAGCGCCAGGATCGTCGGCACGAGCAGCACGAGAGCGGCCACCCAGATGCGCGCGGTGACCGCGGCACCCGGCGTCCATCCGGCATCGATCAGCCCGCGCGCCCATGCTCCCGACATGCCAAACGCCAGCGCCGCGCCGACGGCGACGAGCAGTCCGGTGCGCACACCCGAACGACGCATGTCATGGGTCAAAGCTGTCATGGCAAGTGACGCTACGCCTCGCGTTGTAAGATGTCAACATGAGGTTCACCGATGACGCGGACGAGGCGCTGCGCGCCGCCGTCACCCTGGTGAACTCCGCCGAGCCGCCGGAGTCGCTCGATCTGGAGGCGTTTCTGGCCGAGCATCCATACACCGGGCGCATCGACCGCGACGACGCCGAACTGGGCGATCTCCGCGCGCTGCGTCCGCGTCTGCGCGCGATGCTGCTCGCTCCCCGCGACGAGATGGCTGCGCGGGTCAATGACGCACTCGCCGACGTCTCACTCGCGCCGCGCCTCGCCCGGCACGACGGCGCCGACTGGCACCTGCATGCCGTGGCCGACGACAGACCCCTCGCCGAGCGCATCCTGGTCGAGACCGCGATGGCCCTCATCGACGTCATCCGCGCCGACGAGGGCAGTCGCCTCAGTGCCTGCGCCGATGCGGAATGCCAGGCGATCGCGCTCGATCTCTCCCGCAACCGCTCGAAGAAGTACTGCTCGACGGCCTGCGCCAACCGCAACGCCGTCGCGGCGTATCGCGCGCGGCAGGCACGGGAGGCGTCGTGATCGGTGCCCACCACGCGCGCCTAACTCACCGTGAGCGCGCAACCGCGTCGGTCTGACACCTTCTGGGCTCTGTCCGCGACCAGGACCCGCAGTGTATATTGATATACATGAGTGATCTTCGAGCGATGCGGATCGCCGCCGGGCTGACGCAGTCGGAGCTCGCCGACCGCGCCGGGACGGCGCGCCCGAACATAGCCGCCTACGAGTCAGGCGCCAAGTCACCGTCCCCGGCGCTGCGTGAGCGGTTGGTCGTGGCCATGCAGCCCCGACCCTCGCAGGCGCTCGCCGGCAATGAGTCCGAAGTCGCGCGCATCGTGGCAGCCTATGGTGGCTCGCGGGTGCGGGTCTTCGGATCCACCGCCAAGGGGCGCGACCGTGCTGGATCCGACCTCGATCTGATGGTCGACCTCGCGCCACGAACACCGCTGTCCACCCTCGTCGCGATGGAAGACGAACTCGCCGCGCTTCTGGGCGTTGACGTCGAGGTCGTCTCCGCTCGAACGGCTGCGCCAGAGATGATCCGCACCGCATTCGACCTGCCGATGCCGACGAGGGCCGCGTGACGGACGAGGCGGATTCACGTGCCGCAGAACGCGAAGCGCGAATCCCGCGGAACCTCGCCGTCATCGAAGCACGGCTACGGGATTGCGCCGACCTCGCGGGGCGTGGAGAAGCAGCATTCTTCGGTACCGACTTCGTGAATCGCTATGCCGCATACGCGGCGCTCATCCAGATCGGCAACGCGGCGAAGGATCTGCCTGAGCAATTCCGCACTGCGCACCCCGAGGTCGGCTGGCGTGCCCTCACGCGCACGCGCGACAAGGTCGGGCACTTGTACGGCGACAGCATCGACTGGGACGTCATTTGGGCCACTCTCCTCGATGACGTGCCAACCGATCTGCAGGGGATCACACGCGCACGACGCGCGCTCTGACACCCCGAAGTGCATCGGATGCTGTCAGCCGACGACGCCCTCGAACAGGCCGATGTGGTTGCCGTCGGGATCGACGATGACAGCCCAGGCGCTGGTATCGGTGATCGGTGAGCGCTCCATCGCCACCGAGCCACCGGCCGCCTTCGCCGCGGCGATGGTGTCGTCGATCGAGTCGACCTCGACGTACGAGCGCGGCTGAGTGAAGCCGTCGCCCCGCGGAGCGAGCCCGCCTCCGGAGATGCCGTTGGGCGCCTGCCACATCGGGTAGCCCTCGAAACCGGGCATCTCCGCGATCTGCCAGCCGAACAGCGTGCTGTAGAATCCGGTCGCCCGCTGCATGTCGCCCACCGGGATGTCGATGTGCGTGATGTCGCCGTGTGCCATGTCGTGTCCTCTCTCGCGCCGACGCGGCAAGTCTGCGCCCCGAACCGGCCGAGGGCAAGAGCCACTGCGATCTCGGCACGACACGGCGATGTCAGTACGGGACGGCGAAGATCTCGTCGTGCACCGCCATCGGCGTACCTGCCGGCAACGGCACGAGCTTGAGGAAGTCGTGATCGTCGGTGTCGCGACACCAGCGCAGCAGCGCGGCGCGCATCTCGTCGCGCACGCCGTCGAAGGCCGACTCGACGGCGAGATTGCGCTGCTCGCCCGGATCAGCCTGCAGGTCGTGCAGCTGCTCACGGTGGCGACCCCAGCTGTACACGGTGTACTTGTACCGGCCGCGGTACAGGGCGCGGCCGCGTGTGAGGGGCGGGTCGGCGCGCTCGAAGCGGGTCTCGACGGCGATCACGCGGTCGGACGCCGATGACTCACCGGTGCCCAGAGGCAGGCGTGCCCCTCGGAGATCGTCCGGTGTGGGTGCGCCGGCGGCGGCCAACAGGGTGGGGAGCAGGTCGAGGCCGATGGATGCCAGTTCATGACGTGCACCGGGGACCACTCCCGGCCCCCGGGCGATCAACGGCACGCGCACGCACTCCTCGAACAGCGCGGTCTTCTGGTTCCATCGGTGGGCGGTGTCCCCGTCGCCGTGATCGCTGGTGAAGACCACGAGCGTCGATTCCGTCAGGCCCGCCTCGTCGAGAGCGTCCAGAAGCCGCCCGAGGTAGGCGTCCGCGCGGTCGACCAGCCGACGATAGGCGGCACGATACGAGCGCCAGTCGTCGGCGGTGTACTCCGCAGTGCCGTACACCTGCTGCGCGGCGTGCTTCTCGAACCGCACCGCCTCGGCCTCGAATGGCGCAGGCTCGAAGTTCGCCGGCAGCGGTGGAGCGTCACGCGGGTCACCGGGGTCGACGTCTCCGTACGGCATCGGCTGACGGCGCGCATACTCGCAGATGGTGTGCGGGTCGTCGAACGAGGCCACCAGCAGGAACGGCCGATCCGCGGCCGTGCGTGCGTGCAGCCACTCGGCACAGGCATCGGCGAGCCCTCGATCGCCGAACGGACGCAGCACGTCGAACCCGGCATCCGGGGGTGCGCTCGCCTGTGTGGCATGCCACTTGCCGGCGTACGCGCAGTCGTAGCCGGCCGTAGTCAGCAGGTGGCCGAGGCTGTCGGCTCTGGTTCCCGGTTCGGGCAACGCGGCCCCGCCGGGTCGGTTGCCGCCGATGCCGACCTCGTGGGGCATCCGCCCGGTCAGCATCGAGGCGCGCGAGGGCACGCACAGCGGAAATGTGACGTACGCGCGGGCGAACTCGGCGCCTTCGCGACGCAGCCTGTCGAGGTGCGGGGTCTCGACCCAGTCCTCGTCGCGATCGATGACGTGCGCGCCGAGTTGATCGGCCATCACCACGAGCAGGTTGGGTTGCTCCCCCGCGCCCGGCACTACTTGCCCATCCCCAGCGTGAGCCCCTCGGTGAGGCGGCGTCCCAGCCACAGATAGATTGCGAGCATCGGCAGCACCACGATGCACAGGCCGGCGAACAGACCGCCCCAATCGGCTCCCGAGTAGGTCTGCTGCTGGATGAACGAGATCAGCGCGACAGGAAGGGTGTACTTCTCGGTGGACTGCAGAAGCGTCAGCGCGAGCAGTGTCTCGTTCCAGTGCGAGATGACCTGGAGCACGAACGCGGTGAGAATGCCGCCCTTGGCCAGCGGAAGGGTGATGCGCCAGAAAGTCCCGAATGCGGTCGTGCCGTCGAGCGCAGCCGCCTCTTCCATCTCCAGCGGCAGGGACCGGAAGAACGCCGTCAGCAGGAACACCGTGAACGGCATGGAGACGCCGATGTACACGAGGTTCAGTCCGATCAGGCTGTCGGTGAGGTACACCTCGTTGAGCATCACGAACAGCGGGATGACGATCACCTGCGCCGGTATGCCGAGGCCGAGCACGAAGTACATCGTCAGCGAGCTCGTCAGACGGTTCTCCACACGACTGAGGTAGTACGCCGCCGGCGCTGCGAGCGCCACGGTGAGGAAGGACGACACCACGGTGGTGACGACGCTGTTCATCGTCGCGGTCGCGAAATCGCCGACGGTCCACGCCGTGACGAAGTTGACCGGGTCGAGCGAGGTCGGCAGCCCCCACGGGTCGGCGAGGATCGAGCGGGTGTCGCGGAAGGCCTGGATGACCATCCACACCATCCACGCCACGTTGAGCACGACGAACGCCCACAGCAGCACGAGGCCGATGCCGCGGACGACGCTGCGGTCGCGACCGATCGCCGCCCGGCGAGGGCGCGGGCGCCGCTGGGGCGGGACGACCATCGTGCGGGTGGTGACGTCGGTGACGGGTGGCAGATCGGTCATGGTCACGGTCTTCTCCTAGAACTCGATCGCTTCGCGCTTCATCACGCGGCGCGGCAGCAGCACCAGCACGGAGACGAGTGCGAGCGACAGCACGGCGGATGCGGACGCTGCGCCATAAGCCGGCACGGATTCGCCCGAGAACGCGGTGACGTAGGTGTACACCGCGGTGGTCCAGGTCTGCGTGGGCGGCATCCCCGCGCCGCTCGACCCGCCGAAGATCCAGATGATCTCGAAGATCTTCACCGACGAGATGGTCCACAGCACCGCGCACGTGCCGAACACGTCCCAGGTGAGTGGAAGGATGACGTAGCGCAGGCGCTGCCAGGCGTTCGCGCCGGCGAGCGCGCAGTCCTCGTAGTAGTACGGCGGGATGCGGTCGACGCCGGCCATGAGGATGGTGGTGAAGTACCCGGTGGTGATCCAGGTCATCATGACCATGATCAGCGGAAACAGGTTGTCCTGAGCGAGCCAGGCGGGCGGATCGGTGACGCCGAATGCGCCGAGCAGCGTGTTGACGAGGCCGCCCGGGTTGAAGATGAAACCGGCGAGGACGCCGAAGATCATGGCATTCACCAGGTGGGGGAAGAAGATCACCGAGCGGGCGATCTTCTTTCCGGCCATGTCGCGCAGCACCAGAGTCAGCGCGAACGCGATCACGAAGATCGCCAGCCCCACGACGAACAGCAGCAGCAGGGTGTTGCCGAACGAGCGCAGGAACAGCTTGTCGGAGAACAGTCGTACGTAGTTCCCGAAGCCGACGAACTCCATCGGGCCGGCGCCGGCCCACTTGTTGAAGCTGATCCAGATGGCGTAGACCGACGGCACGACGAACAGGATCGAGTACAGCACGAACGCCGGTCCGACGAATGGCACGAACAGGCGGCGACGCGCCCGATCGATCGTGCTGCCCCCGCCCCGCCGCCGACGAGCGGCGGCGGGGCGGGACGAGGCGGGCGCCAGGGCGACGTCGGTCACGAGTTCTGCTCCCAGTAGTCGATCTGTCCCGACTTCATCGTGTCGACGAAGGTCTGCGCGTCGGTCTTGCCGAGCACCAGGTCGCTGAGCGAGGGCCAGAGCAGCTTCTCGTTGTACCCGGGGAAGCTGATGCCGTCGTTCTGCATGTAGTAGGAGTCAGCGGCGTCCAGTGCATCCTTGATCGTCGACATCTCCTCGCTGACGGCGGCATCGGCGCGGATGGGGATGATCTTCGCCTCGGTGCCGAGCGCGTCCTGGTACTCCTTCTCCAGGAAGAACGAGGCGAACTTCTGCGCGTTGTCGGAGTTCTTCGCGCGGGCGGGGACCGCGAACCCGACGAAGTCGGCGCGAGCGCTGTCGCCGAGCCCCGGGAGCGGGAAGGACGAGTACTCGAACCCGTCGGCGGCGTACGGCCCGGTCTCGGTCGGGATCCAGGTGCCGTTGAACAGCATCACCGCCTGGTTGTCGGCCCACGCCTGCTGCTGCGCCGGCCACTTGCTGGCGTTGTAGCCGTCGATGAAGTAGTCGCCCTCGACGAGTTCCTCGATCATCTGCGCGGCCTCGAGCGCCTCGGGCCCATCCCAGGCCTCGCCGGACTTGTCCGCGGCCATCTCGCGCAGCGAGCCGGGTCCCGCCAGACCCACCATCGCCGAGGTGTACCAGTACGCGTTGTATCCGGCGACATCGCCGTCGATCGCGATGGGCGTGTCACCGGCGGCCTTCATCTCATCCATGGCCGCGAGGAACTGATCCCAGTCCTGCGGTGGGCTCTCGACGAGCTCGGGATGCTCGGCGGCGTTGAACCAGACCGCATCGCCGGTGAGCGAGTACGGCAGCATCCACGGCGCATCGTCGCCCTCGACGGTGAGCACGTCGTCGCGCAGATAGGCCTCCGGGACGAGCGACGACACCTTCTCTCCGGCGACGTCCGCGGCGTAGGCCTCGGCGAGCGGCTTCGCCTGGCCGGTCTCGGCGAGGATCGGCGCGAGCTTGGCGAAGGAGCCGTCGACGATGTCGGGCACCTTGTTGGTGTTCAGCGTGGGGACCGTCTTCTTGATGTTGTCGCGGCCCTGCCACTGCACGTTCACCTCGATGCCGGTCTGCTCCTCGAAGTCTGCGATGGCGTCAGCGACGACCTTCTGCTGCGCCTCGCCCTCCTTCCACATCGACCAGTACGTGAGCTCCTTCGAGTCGCCGGCATCGCCCGATGCCGACGCACAGCCGGTGAGAGCGAGCGCGCCGACGAGTGCGGCGGCGGACAGGGTGCGGATCTTCGCCATCGGGATTTCCTTCCATCTGTGAGGCGTCTTCGCCTTCGTCGGACGACTCTCACCCCCAGCGACCAGAGCATTCAAGGAGTAATCCTAAATTCGTTACCTCTTCGAGTTCCCGCGTCGAGGACATGAAGAGATAACTTTGGCAATTCCAGGAGATGAATCGACGAATACGTCTTTATTCCTCTCTTTCAAGACAGCAGAATCAAAGGAAGTACGACGGAGGTGGGTCATGGCGTCACAGCGCAGCGCAGCCGTGCGCGATGCGGAGGCACGCGGACTGAAGTTCGAGGTCCTGGCGGATCAGCTGCGCAGGGGCATTCTGGCCGGCACCTGGACCGCAGGGCAGAAGCTGCCCACCGAACAGGAGCTGTCGAAGGAGACCGGCCTATCGCTGACCACGGTGCGCCGCGCGTTCGACGAACTCGTCGCCGAGCGCATCGTCGTGCGGCGGCAGGGCGCAGGCAGCTTCGTCGCACACGACCGTCCCCGCGAGGAGCGCGCGCGACGTCGCATCGGCGTCCTGCTCCCCGACACCCAGCTGTACTACCCGCGCGTGCTGCAGGGGATCGACGAGTCGCTCTCAGCGGCCGGCGCTTCGCTGCAGCTAGCCACGTACAGGTATCAGCCCGAACGCGAGGACGAGGCGATCGCATCGCTTCTCGACGCCGGCGTCGATGGACTTCTGCTCGCTCCCACGCTCACCGGCGTCGCCGATCCGACCGCTCGTGTGCAGCAGCTGATGGCACTGCCCGTCCCCGTCGTCCTCGTAGAGCGCAGCCTGCACGGCACGGGCCCGGCCGACGTCACCGAACACGTCTGCTCCGACCACGCCGGCGGCGCCTACGACGCGGTCGCGCACCTCGCCCGTCTCGGGCATCGCCGCATCGCGCTGCTGACCCGCTCCCGCACGGTCACCGAGTACGGCGTCGTGCACGGTTACCAGCAGGCGGTCGCCGATCTCGGTCTGCCCGACGATCTGCGGTTCTCGCAGGCCAAGAGCGAGTGGGAGGCCGATTCGGCCGAATCGGCCTACCGGCGGCTCCGCGACTTCCAGGCGACTGCGGCGCTGGTCTTCGGTGACCGCGAGGCGGCGATGCTCGAGGGCGCTGCCCGACGCAATGGCGTCCGCGTGCCGGATGACATCGCACTGGTCTCGTACGACGACGAGTTCGCCGATCTCGCAGAGGTGCCCCTCACGGCGGTCGCACCCCCGAAGTACCGGATCGGCCGGATGGCGGCCGATGTCATGCTCCGCCGACTGATCGAAGGCGATGAGTGTCCTCTGCATCAGATCCGGCTGCGCCCGCGCATCGTGGTTCGCCGCTCGTGCGGAGCGACAGCGTTCGAACCGGCATGAGACGCCGGCCGTAGGCGCAGACGCCTGCGAGCACTCACCACCAGCATCCGTCGAAGAGGAGAACACGTGCGCATCGGATTGATCGGAGCGGGCGCCGTCGCGCCGTTCCACATCGCGGCGGCTGCCGAGAACGAAGGCCTGCATCTCACAGCCGTCTGCGACACCGATGCGGACGCGGGCGCCCGCGCAGCGGCGCAGGGCGGGAATCCCGCCGTCTTCACCGATCACCGCGCGATGCTGGATGCCGGAATCGTGGATGCCGTCATCGTGAACACGCCCCATTCCACTCACCTGCCGATCGGGACCGACGCCGCCTCTGCCGGGGTCCATGTGCTCGTGGAGAAGCCGATGGCCAACAGTCCCGAGGACTGCGACCGGCTCATCGCCGCATGCCGCGAAGGCGGCGTCGCGCTGGCCGTGGGGCACATTCAGCACTACCTGCCCGAGAAGATCGCCGCGCAGCAGGTGCTGGCCGGCGGAGAGCTCGGAGCGGTGCAGATGATCCGCGACAACCGCAGCACCGACTACCGACCGGGAACGCGCTCGCCCTGGTTCTTCTCCCCCGCGATCGCCGGCGGGGGCGCGCTGATGAACATCGGCGGGCACTGTCTGGACCGATCGCTCTGGTTCGGCGGCGGCCGGGCCGTCGAGATGCTCGCGACGACCGTGAACCGGTTCGGCTCGGCCGTCGAGACCGACGGGGCGATGCTCCTGCGCCTCGACAGCGGTGCGGGCGTGAGCATCGCCGTGGTCAGCGATCCGGCCACGCGCGCAGACCAGATGACCGTCGTCTGCGACGGCGGGGTGATCGAGGTCGACCCTCGTCATGGGACGACCGTGCATGCCGATGGGCGTTCGCGACTCGTGCACAGGACGCGAGCCGATGACATCCAGCGCGCGTTCACGGCGCAGCTGGCCGACTTCGCCGCTGTCGTCGGCGGCGCCGAGCCCACCGTGCCGCTCGCGCATGCCCGCCACGTCGTCGAGCTAGTGCACGCCGCGTACCGCTCCGCGGCGGAGGGCGGTGCCGTGTCGCTGGCGAACGCGCATGCGCATGCGCACGCGGATGCGATCGCATGACCCGCCGGCCGAATGTCGTGCTCATCGTCAGCGACGATCAGGGCCCCTGGGCGCTGGGCGCGGCGGGCAATCATGAGATCCGCACACCGGTGCTCGACGATCTCGCCGCTCGCGGTGTGCGGCTCGAGCGCTTCTTCTGCGCCTCCCCGGTGTGCTCGCCCGCCCGCGCGAGCATGCTGACCGGCCGGATCCCCTCCTCGCACGGCGTGCACGACTACCTCGACGGCGCGCACGTCGGCACAGCCAGTCGCGATCATCTGGCCGATCAGCCGACGCTGACCGATGCGCTGGCGGATGCCGGCTATCGGCTCGGCCTGTCGGGCAAGTGGCACCTCGGCGCCAGCGACGTGCCGCGCCCCGGCTTCGTGCACTGGTACGCACTGGAGGGCGGCGGCAGTCCGTATCGGGATGCTGTGATGTACCGCGGGGGTGCCCCGGAGCACGTGACCGATTACCTCACAGACGTCATCGCAGACGATGCGATCTCGTTCATCGACGCCGAGCAGCAGCACGAGGCGCCGTTCTTCCTCGCGCTGAACTTCACGGCCCCGCACAAGCCGTTCGCCGGCCAGCATCCCGAGGAGTACACCGCGCTGTACCGGGACTGCGCCTTCGAGACGTGCCCGCAGGAGCAGGCGCACCCGTGGCTGCAGACACTCGACGCCGCCCCGATCGGCGGCGAGGCCGACACCCGCGAGGCGCTCATCGGCTATTTCGCCGCCGTGACCGCGATGGATGCCGCGATCGGCCGCGTGCTCGACCGGCTCCGCGTGCACGGCATCGAGGACAACACCATCGTGGTGTTCCTCAGCGACAACGGCTTCAGCTGCGGTCAGCACGGGTTCTGGGGAAAGGGCAACGGCACCTTCCCGATGAACATGTACGACGAGTCGGTGATGGTGCCGTTCATCGTGTCAGCGCCGCGGATGCTGCCGGCTGGTGAGGTGCGCGACGAGCTGCTCAGCGCCTACGACCTGCCCGCCACTCTCCTCGAGCTGCTCAGACTCCCGCACGAGGGATTCGAGACCGGCCCCGGCCGCAGCTTCGCCGGCATGCTGCGCGGCGACGCCCCGGCCGGGACGGAACCCGCCGACCGCGCCGTCGTGGTGCACAGCGAGTACGGCCCGGTGCGGATGATCCGCACCGCCGACCGCAAGTACGTGCACCGTTTCCCGTACGGGCCGCACGAGCTCTACGATCTCGCCGCCGACCCGCGGGAGCGGACGAACCTCATCGACGATCCCTCCCGCGCCGACGAGGTGGCGCGCATGCGGCGGATGCTGACCGAGTGGTTCGCCGAACATGCCCGACCGGGTGCCGACGGCGCGGCCCTTCCGGTCAAAGGCTCAGGACAGATCCGCCCGCTCGCCGGCGATCCGCTCGGCGCCTTCGGCGCGCCCGTCTGGGACGGCGCGTCCACCTCTTCCCTGCCTTGACCCTGGAGCTGCCATGAACCGCCCCAACATCCTGCTCATCGTCTCGGACGACCACGGTTACGCCGACAGGTCGGCCCTGGGCACCGCCGACGTGCGCACACCGGCTCTCGACCGTCTCGCCGCCGAGGGCGCCACGTGCACCGACGCATACGTGACCGCACCGATCTGCTCGCCCTCGCGTGCGGGCCTCATCACCGGGCAGTACCAGCAGCGCTGGGGCGGGCTGTGGTTCGACTCGGCGCAAATCGGCACCGCGCCGACGATCGCCGAGCAGCTGCGCGAGGCCGGCTACGCCACCGGATACTTCGGCAAGGTGCACTACGGCGACGAGACCTCCGCCGACCGCGGCGCCCCGCCGCATCACGGGTTCGAGGAGTCGTTCTACGGCCTGGCCGGGCAGTCGATGGGACGGCTGCACTACCTGCACCACACGTCGGATGCCGTCGCCGAGTACGGCGATGCCGCCGAGGCGATGGGCGTGCAGCCGTTCTGGGACGGCGAGGAGCCGGCCGAGTTCGACGGCTTCACCACCGACGAGATCGCCGACCGTGCGATCGACTTCATGCGGCGGCACGACGTCGCCGAGAAGCAGGGCGAGCAGCCCTTCTTCGCGATGGTCGCCTTCAACGCCGTGCACAACTTCGCCTGGCAGCTGCCGGACGATGAACGCGAGGCCCGGGGTCTGCCGTCGTTCGAGGACTGGCATCCGGGCGCGTCGGAGTACCTCGACTGGTACGACGGCGCGATCAGTCCGAACCTGCCCGACGGGCGCGCGTATTACCTGGCCCAACTCGAGCTGATGGACCGCGCGATCGGCCGCCTGCTCGACACGGTGGAGGCCGGCGGCGCAGCATCCGACACGATCGTCGTCTACCTCACGGACAACGGCGGCTCGCAGTGCAACTACGGCGACAACGGCGCTCTGCGCGGCACCAAGTACACGCTGTGGGAGGGAGGCATCCGGGTGCCCTTCCTGGTGCGCTGGCCGGGCGTGACGACCGCCGGCAGCACTATCGCGGAGCCGGTCAGCGCGCTCGACCTCGCCACCACCTTCGCGGCCGTCGCAGAGGTCCCGGACGCCGCGCACGACGGCATCGACCTGCGCGAACTGCTCAGTAGTGAGGCGACGGTGTCGGCCGAACGCACGTCGCACGCACCCCGCGAGCTCCATTGGGACTGTGGGTGGCAGTGGGCGGTGCGCCGCGGCGACTGGAAGCTTCTCTGCGTCGACGGCGACGATCCCACGGCGGCCTACGTGCGCGACGTGGAGCACACGGCGACCGGTGACGGCATGATCCTCACCGACCTCGCCGGCGACCCCGGCGAGCGCGACAATCTCGCCGCGCGCCGCCCGCGACTGGTCGAACAGCTGACCCGAGCCCATTTCCGGTGGCGGGATGAGGTCGGGCTGCCCGCCGGCCCTGCGCTCAGCTGAACTGCGACGGATAGCGGGCCTCGAGCGCGGCCGCGCCCTCCCAGTCGTCAGCGGCGTCGTCGAGTTCGCGCAGCAGGCGCGCGACCAGCTGCGCTGCCCGCGGGTCGGACGGTCTGCTGGTCAGCTCGAACGGATCCGTCACGAGATCGGAGAAGCGCATCTCCAGACCGGATGCCGGATGCCAGGTCGCGACGATCTTCTCGGTGACCGTGCGCAGGCCGCGTACGCTGCTCGGATCCGAGCGTGAGGCGTATCGCCAGTACAGCGTCGCGTCATCCTGCGCCGCCTCATCGGCCTCGGCTCCTCTCAGCACACCTGAGCGGTCGCGTCCCGCGATCCGATCGTCGGTCTGCTGAATCCCCGCGAGCCCGAGGATGGTCGGGGCGAAGTCGAGCGAGTCGATCACGACGTCGCTCGCGCCGGCGGGTACGCGGCCGGGTGCGTGCACGATCAGCGGCAGGCGCATCGACTCCTCGTAGGCCACGTTCTTGTACAGCAGGCCATGACTGCCCAGCTGCATGCCGTGATCGCTCGTGAACAGGACCACCGTCGGCCGGTCGCCGTCCAGCTGCTCGACCGCCGCGGTCAGCCTGCCGATCTGCTCGTCGATCCCGGTGATAGCGGCGAAGTAGTCCCTGGCGATCGCGCCCGCCTCGGCGGCGACGTCGGTGTCGTGCGGCACGTTCGGCCGGTTCAGCAGCATCCGCTCGTCGAGGTCGGCGTACTGTGCCCGATAGCGGTCGGGCACCTGGTCGAAGGGCTGATGCGGCGGGTTCAGTGACAGCATCAGGGCGAACGGCTCGTCGCCGGCATCCTGCATGAAGCCGATCGCGACGTCGGTCTCGTGCTCGGCCGACCACTGGGCCACGTCGACGCGTTCGTCGCGGCCCGCATCCGTCGTCCAGTAGTGCGGGGCCAGGTGGCGGTCGGCGGCCCCGTAGGAGTACCAGAACTCGAAGCCGAACCGGCGACTGGGCGGTGACCAGGCATCCCACACCTTGCCGTCTTCGCGGCGTCCCTCACCGAACTGCTCATCGTCGGGGACGGGCGGCTCGAGATGCCACTTGCCGATGTAGCCGGTGCGCCAGCCGTGATCGCGCAGTGCGCTGGCCCAGGTGGGCAGACCGTCGCGCAGTCCCACGCCATCCTCGGCCGTCTCGGAGTTCACGTTGAGCGTGACGCCGTTGACGTCGGGCCGCATGCCCGTGAGGAACATCGCCCGGTGCGGGCTGCACACCGGATAGGAACTGACCGCCTGCCGCACCAGGCATCCGTCCGCGGCGAGCCGATCGAGGTGCGATGTGCTCACAGGGTCCTCGCCCAGGATGCCGAGCGAGGCGGCGCGGAACTGATCGGCCATCACGACGAGGATGTTCGGGCGGTGCGACATCGCGGCCTCCTGGATTCGGGTCGCTGATTCAGGGTCGCGGCCAGTCAATCCACCGTCGGCAGGAGGATTCAACACCCTTTCCTCCTTTCGTCTTGAATCATCCCCCGCACACCGGGAAGCATCAGGAGCATGCCTCTGATCACCCCTTCGTGGATGCCACCCGCCGACACCGTCTCGGCCCCGCACACCGGGTACACCCGGGCTCACTGGACCGCCGCCGCGGACCGCATCCTCGACGCCGCCTGGGCACGCGCCGACGAGCACGGGGCGATGGTCACCTACGCCGCCGACGCCTCGCGGATGGACCGCCTCGAGGGGTTCGCGCGCACGTTCCTGCTCGCCGCGCTGCGCATCGCCGGCGACCCGGAGGGCACCCGGCACCTCATCGAGCGGTATGCGACCGCGTTCGGCCATGCGGTGGCGCGCGGCATCTGGCCCGCCCTGACCGATCACAGCCAGGCCACCGTAGAGGCGGCCTCCGTCGCGATCGGGCTGCACCTCACCCGTGACACGGTGTGGGCGGCGCTCGACGACGACACGCGCCGCGGCGTGCACACCTGGTTCGCCCAGGCCCGCGGCACCTGGTGCGCCGACAACAACCATGTGCTGCTGGGGGCGACGTTGGCGGCGTTCAACCACGCCCACGGACACGCCGACGGGCGAGACACGGTCGAGAACGCGCTGGACCGGATGGATGACTGGTATCGGGGCGACGGCTGGTACACCGACGGTGACGGGCGCCGCTTCGACCATTACAACGCCTACGCATTCCACTGGTACCCGTTCTTCATCGACCGGATGATGGGCCCAGATCTCGACGACCGCCGCACCGTGCACCGCGAACGGCTCGCCGCGTTCCTCGACGGCTACCAGCACCTGTTCGACGCCCGCTGCGCGCCGGTGTTCCAGGGACGCTCGCTGATCTACCGGTGGGCGGTGGCCGCACCGTTCTGGATGGCGCGGATGGAAGGGGTCGAGGCGCTGACCCTATCGCGCACCCGGAGGTTGACCGCCGGCATCCTGAAGCACTTCGTCGACGGCGGCAGCCTCGACACCGGCGTGCTGTCGCTCGGCTGGCAGCGCACGCCGAACCCGAGCATGGTGCAGTCGTACAGCGGTGCCGGCTCCCCCTACTGGGCAGCGAAGGGCTTTCTGGGGCTCGCACTGCCGGCATCCGACCCGGTGTGGACGCAGGTCGAGACGCCCACCGAGATCGAGCAGCGGGATGTGCGGCGCGTGCTCGCCGGGCCGCGCTGGCTCGTCGACGGCCGGGCGGACGACGGCATCGTGCGGCTCCACAATTTCGGCAGCGACGGGCATCCCACCAAGGACGACCCGCTGTACCGGCGGCTGATGTTCACCTCGGCGACGCGTCCGGTGTCGGGTGGCGTCGTGCGCGACAGCGATCTGACGATCGAAGGCGCCGTGCACCGCCCCGCCATCCGTGCCACGGTCGGCGCGCGTGGGGGCGCGGTGACGAGGGCGCTGGATGCCGGTGGGCGGCACATCTCGTCGCTCGTGTCGTCGAAGATCATCGGACCGGCGACGCTGCACGTCGCGCGACTCACCGGGGGTGTCGGGTTGCCCGGGCGGGTGAGCGGGTCGGCGCTGGTGACCTCAGCGGAAGAGCCGGTGACCGATGCGGGCCCGCACAGCTCGGCCGTGCGGGCCGGCGGGCTCACGAGTTCGGTGCACCTCGTCGGCGGGTGGTCCGCGCTGCCTGCCGACGCGCCGGAGCCGCTGTCACTGCAGAGCGAGGGCATCGCCGACCGTGTCGTCGACGGCGACGACGTGCTGCTCTGCCCGGCCGTGCGCCTCGGGTCTCTGCCCGCCGACGTACTCCTGATCTGGTGGACGGGTCTGGCGCCGGCAGCCATCCCGCCCATCGAGGTGCGCGACCTGACCGTGCATGACGACCACGTCGCACTCACCGTCGACGCGGCGCGCCTGGTCTTCCGCTGGTCGCTGTCCGAGCCGTTCCCCGCCGACGCCGAGGCGCAGCTGATCCGCAGACCGTGATCCCGGTCTGGTCGGCGGTGAGTCAGCGGCTCCGGTACCCGGTGTGATCCGGGTTCGGCACGAGCTTCCACCCCTGCCCGTCGGCGACGACGAGGCTCTTCATGCCGCCGGCCTCCGCGATGAGCTCATAGTCCTGTCCGGCGTCCGCCGCGTAGCAGAACAGAGTGACGAACGGCTCGTCGCCGACGTTCACGCTGCGGTGGATCCAGTGGCCGGGCACGTTCACGGCCTTGCCAGGGGTGAGCTCGATCGCCGTGGACTGTCCGTCGACCGTCTCCAGCAGCATGACGCCGTGCCCGCTCAGGCAGTGGTACAGCTCGGCCCGGTCGGCGATCGCATGCAGGTGTCCACGTGTGACGGCGAACTCGTCGCCGACGCGGCCCGGCAGCAGCGTGCTGGTGCCGACGATCAGCGCGCCGGGTCCCTCCTGGTAGCGGTGGTCGTCGACCCAGTAGATGAGCTCGTCGGCCCCGCGCTCGTCGACGGATGTCTGCCACGCGGCCTCGTCGCGGTAGACCCCGGCCATGTCGCCGAGGAACTTCTCGTAGCGGCGCGAGCGCCCTTCAACGCCGCCGGAGGGCGAGATGTCGAGTGGGACGGGGAAATCGACGGCGGGGTGGACGCTCACGGTGACCTCTTGCTCACTTGTCATTACAGAAACTTGTAATTACAGGTATACTCCAACTACTCCGGAATCGGAATTCGGCATCCCCCTTTCACCAGCAAGACAGGACGAACCGTGATCATCGCGCACGACCTCGGCACCACCGGTGACAAGGCCTCCCTGCACCACGACGACGGCCGACTGGTGGCGTCGGTCACCGTCGGGTACCCCGCCCACTTCGCCGCCGGAGGCATCGCCGAGCAGAACCCGCAGGACTGGTGGGATGCCACGGTGGCCGCCACCCGTGAGCTGCTCGACCGCACCGGCACCGCACCGGCCGAGGTCGCCGGGCTCGTCGTCAGCGGGCAGATGATGGGCGCCGTGCTGCTCGACGCCGACGGACGCCCCGTGCGCCCCGCCATCATCTGGGCCGACACCCGCGCAGGCGCGCAGCAGCGCGAACTCGAGGCGGCACTCGGCGCCGAGCACGCGTACCGCCTGCTCGGCCACCGCCTGAACCCCACCTACTCGGTCTCGAAGATCATGTGGGTGCGCGACAACGAACCCGACGTCTGGTCGCAGGTGCGGCGCACGTGCGTCGCGAAGGACTTCATCGTGCTGCGCCTCACCGGCCGCCTGGCCACCGACCGCTCCGACGCCTCGGGCACCAACGCCTACGACCAGCAGAGCGGCACCTGGTCGGACGAGGTGCTCACTGCCGCGCGCCTCGACCCCGCGCTGTTCCCCGAGATCCTCGAGTCGACCGACGTCGCCGGCACGCTCACCGCCGAGGCCGCGGCAGAGCTCGGCCTGCACACCGGCGTGCAGGTGGTGATGGGCGGCGGTGACGGCCCGATGGCGGCCGTGGGCTCTGGGATCGTCGCCCCCGAAGACGGCGCGTACGTGTGCCTCGGCACCAGCTCGTGGATCTCATTCGCGGCGGATGCCCCGCTGCTCGACCCCGCGATGCGCACCTTCACCTTCGACAACGTCGTGCCGAAAAGCTTCGTGCCCACGGCCACCATGCAGGCCGGCGGTGCCTCGGTGCAGTGGATCGCCGAGGCCCTCTCGCCCGACCCGGCACACCCCGAGACCGGCAGGCTGACCGCCGAGGCCGCAGAGGGCATCGACACCGACGACCTGTACTTCCTGCCGTATCTTCTCGGTGAGCGCTCGCCCATCTGGGATCCACATGCCCGCGGCGCGTTCATCGGCCTGGGCCGCCACCACACCCGCGCGCACCTCGTGCGGTCCGTGCTCGAGGGCACCGCGTTCAACCTGCTCACGTGCATCCAGGCGTTCCGCTCATCGGGTGCCGCGATCGACCGCATCGACGCGGTCGGCGGCGGCGCGCAGAGCGACGCCTATCTCTCGGTGCTCGCCGATGTGTGGGGAGTGCCGGTGCGGCGTCGCACGATCGTCGAGGAGGCGAACAGCCTCGGCGCCGCCGTGACGGCGGCGGTCGGGCTCGGCCTTGCCGAGTTCTCGGCGGCCCGCGCGCTCAGCGAGGTGACCGCGGAGTTCACCCCGGATGCCGGCAGGCACACGGTCTACGCCGAGCGGCACGCCCGGTTCGCCGACGCCTACACCGCGCTCGCGCCGTGGTTCGCGGCAGCCCCTGACGCCGGCGCACCCGCGCAGAAGAAGGGCTCCCGCTGATGGCCGTGATCCTCGTCACCAGCCGCTCGTTCTCGGACGGCGACCTCGACCTGGTCGAGCGCGCCGCCGCGGCCGGACACCGCATCATGCGCGGCCCCGCCCACCACGACCTCGCCGAGCTGCGCCCGCTGCTGCACGGCACCGACGCCTGGATCGCCGGCACCGGACCGGTCACCGCCGAGCACCTGGCCGCCGCCCCGAAGCTGAAGGTCATCGCCCGCTACGGCGTCGGCTACGAGTCGGTCGACCTGACCGCGGCGGCCACTCGCGGCATCCGCGTCACCAACACCCCCGGCGCGAACGCCGACGCCGTCGCGGATCACACGATCGGCCTCATGCTCGCAGCCCTGCGCACCATCCCCGACGGCGACCGCCGCGTGCGCGAGGGCGACTGGAGCGTCCGCCGCGGCCGCGAGCTGGGGGCTGCCACGGTCGGGATCGTCGGCTTCGGACGCATCGGCCACGGCGTCGCCCGGCGCCTGAGCGGGTTCGGAGCGCGTGTACTGGCATCCGACCCCTTCGTCGCAGAGCAGGCGGTGCGGGATGCCGGAGCCGAGCCGACCGACCTCGACGACCTGTTCCGCCTCGCCGACGTGATCACGCTGCACGCTCCGGGCGGGCAGCGCCTGGTCGACGAGGAGCGACTCACGGGCATCCGCCCCGGCACGCTGCTGGTGAACACCGCCCGCCCCGACCTCGTCGACGAGGCGGCTCTGGCGGCCGCGCTGCGCGACGGCACGCTCACCGGTTACGCCGCGGACACCCTCGACGGCGACACGGCCGCCAGCGCGAGTCCTCTGCTGGACGCCGAGCTCGCCGCCCGGGTGATCGTCACCCCGCACCTCGCCGCCCAGACCACGCAGGCCGTCGACAACATGGGCCGCATGTCGCTCGACGACGTGATCGCCGTGCTGCGCGGCGACGAACCGACACACCCCGTCACCCGCTAGGAGATCCTCGTGACCACCACCTCCCCCGCCGACGACTACATGGGCTTCGTCGGCGTGACCACCGGGTCGTCGTCGATCATGAAGGTGTTCCCGCTGTGGGCCGACATCCTCGGCCTGCCGACCCGCACCCTGATCGGGCACGACCTGCCGATGGACACCGATCCGGCCGTGTACCGGTCGATGGTCGAGCGGATCCGCGACGACGAGCACCACCGCGGCGCTCTGGTCACCACCCACAAGATGAACGTGTTCGCGGCAGCATCCGATCTCTTCGACGAACTCGATCCGTTCGCGGCCTCGTGTTCCGAGATCTCGAGCATCTCCAAGCGCGGCGACGCGCTCATCGGACGCGCGAAGGACCCGATCACGGTCGATCTGGCGCTGAACGACTTCCTGCCCGCCGACCACTTCGCCCGCACGGGCGCCGAGGTCATCATCCTCGGCGCCGGCGGCTCGGGCACGGCGCTCAGCTGGGCGCTCGCCGAGCGCGCCGACGCGCCTGCGCGGGTGACGGTCACCGCCCGCACCCAGGACAAGCTCGATCACCTGCGCGAAGTGCACCGTCAGCACGGGACCGCAGAAGGACTCATCCGCTACGTCGTCACGCCCGATGCGGCGGACGCGGATGCCATCGTCGCCGCGGCCCCTGCAGGATCGGTCATCGCCAACGCGACCGGTCTCGGAAAGGACCGCCCCGGCTCGCCGCTGGGCGATGCGGTGGTGTTCCCCGAGGACGCGTGGGTGTGGGAGTTCAACTACCGCGGCTCGCTGGAGTTCATGCACCAGGCGCTCGCCCAGCAGCAGGAGCGTTCGCTGCACGTCGTCGACGGCTGGCGCTACTTCATCCACGGCTGGTCGCAGGTCGTCGCCGACGTCTTCGAGATCACGCTCACCCCCGACATCGTCGAGCGGCTCGCCGCCGCGGCCGAGTCGGTACGCTGATGTCGACCGCCGGCACGGTGGAAGGTACTGTGCGGACGGTGCTCGGCGACGTCCCGACCGACGCACTGGGTCGGGTCAACTACCACGAGCACCTCTTCCAGGTCTCTCCCCTGCTGCCCGGCGACGAACTCGACGACGAAGCGGCGTCGTCCGCCGAGGCCGGGCTGTTGAAGCAGAGCGGTTTCGAGACGATGGTGGATGCCACGCCCTTCGGCCTCGGACGCGATCCCGCGGCCCTGGCGCGGATCAGCGCCACGACCGGGCTCGGCGTCGTGGCCACCACCGGCCGTCATCGCGAGGCGCACTACGGCGCCGACCACCCGACGAGGGCGTGGGGTGCCGACCGGCTAGCCGCCCTGTTCACCGCCGAGGTGCGCGACGGGATGGCGGCGTCGGATGCTGATCCCGACGGTCCCCGTGCGCTCGGGCCGTCCGGCCGGCCGGTGCGCGCCGGGATGCTGAAGGGCGGCATCGACTACTGGAGGATCAGTCCGTTCGAGCGGACCACCCTGGAGGCACTCGGCGCTGCGCACCGCGCCACCGGAGCGCCGATCATGGTGCACCTGGAGTTCTGCACCGGAGCGCACGAGGTGCTCGATCTGCTGGATGGCGAAGGCGTGGCATCCGACCGCGTCGTGCTCGCGCACGCCGACCGCGACCCGGACGCAGGGCTCCACCTCTCGCTCGCCGAACGCGGTGCCCACCTCGGCTACGACGGCTTCGCGAGGCCGCGCACGCGCTCGGATGCTGAACTGCTGACCCTCACCGAGGCGGTCGTCGCCGGCGGCGGGGGCGACCGGGTGCTGCTCGGGGGCGACGTCGCCCGCAGCACGCGCTACATCGCCTATGGCGGGATGCCCGGGCTCGCCTACCTGGGCGAGCGCTACCTCCCCCGGCTGCGCGCCCTGATCGGCGCCCCCGCGCTCGACCGGATGCTGGTCACCAATCCCGCGCGGTTCCTGACGCTCTGATCTTCCCGTCGAGGCCCCCTCTGAACGTCGACGCCCCCTCCCAGACGCGTGTCTGGGAGGGGGCGTCGACTCTGCGAGGGGGCCTCGACGGAGTGGGGATCAGATCACTCGTAGAGCACCGCGGCGATCTCGGGGTCTTCGAGGTTGTTCGCGTCGTACCAGTACGAGCCGGTGTCGTAGAACTCCTCGACCTCCTCGCCGTTGGCCAGATCGTACGCCGCCTGCACGACGGTCGAGCCGATGCCGATCGGGTCCTGCGTGATCGCGCCGGCCAGCACGCCGTCCTTGATCGCGTCGATCTGCGCGGCGCCCGAGTCGAAGCCGATCGCGACGATGTCGCTGCTGTCCTTGCCGAGCTCGGTCAGCGCGTTGGCGACGCCCACGGCCGAACCCTCGTTGGTGGCGTAGATGCCCTTCATGTCGGGGTGTGCGTTGAGCATCGACTTGGTGATGTCGGCCGACTTCAGGTGGTCGCCGTCGCCGTACTGGATGTCGACGATCTCGATGTCGGGGTAGTCGGCCTCGATCTTCTCGACGAATCCGTCGCGACGCTCGACACCCGTCGAGTTGATCTGCGAGTGCGCGACGATGCCGACCTTGCCGGCGCCGCCGATCAGCTCGGCCATGTGGTCGGCGGCGAGGGCGCCGGCGACCTTGCTGTCGGTGGCGGCGAGCGTCTTGCCGACCTCGCTGTTGCAGGGGGCGTCGAAGTACGCCACCGGGATGCCGGCCGCGTCGGCCGAGTCCAGGGCCGGGATGCACGCCTCGGGGTCGAGGGCCGCGTAGGCGATGGCGTCGGGCTGACGGGCGATCGACGACTGCAGCATCTGCAGCTGCTTCTCGATCTCGGTCTCCGAGCCAGGACCCTCGAAGTTGATCGTGACGCCGAGCTCTTCGCCCTTCTGCTCAGCACCGGTCTTCACGGCCTGCCAGAACTGGTGCTGGAAGCCCTTCGAGACGAGGTCGATGGTCAGCTGCTTGTCGCCACCTGCGTCGCCACCGCCACCGGTGGACTCGTCGCCCTTGCCCGTGGCGCAGCCGGCCAGCGAGATTGCCGTCAGCGCGGCGACGGCTGCGACGGCGATCTTCTTTCCATACTTCATGTGAAACTCCATCGTTCTGTGTGAGGGACGTTCTCGGGTTGAGGTCGGTGTTCAGTTGGGATCGGGTCAGACCTTGGTGCGGTTGCGAAGCGAGTCGAAGAACACGGCGATCAGGATGACGACACCGGTGAGGATGTACTGCCACTCGGTCTGGATCGACATGCTGCGCAGGCCGTTGATCAGCACGCTCATGATGAAGGCGCCGATGACGGTGCCGACGATCGATCCGCGGCCACCCATCAGCGAGGTGCCGCCGATGATCACGGCCGCGATCGCCTGCAGTTCGTACCCGGCACCGGCGGTCGGCTGCGCCGACCCCAGGCGCGCGGTCAGCAGCACACCGGCGATGCCGATGAACAGGCCGGCGAAGACGTAGACGAGGATCGTCCAGCGGCGGGTGTTGACACCCGACAGGCGGGTGGCCTCCTCGTTCGAGCCGATGGCGAAGGTGTAGCGCCCGAGGATCGTCTTGTTCAGCACGAGGTAGGCGAACACCGCGAGCACGATGAAGATCAGCACGCCGGACGGCAGGCTGGCGAAGTAGCCGTCGGACATCGCGAACACCGGATCGAACTGCACGATGCCGGTCACCTGGGTGCGCGTCTCGGGCTCGAACGTGATCGGCCGCACGTTCGAGATCACCAGCGCCAGACCCTGCGCGATCATCATCATCGCGAGGGTCGCGATGAACGGGGGCAGGCGCAGCACGGTGATGTTGAGGCCGTTGATCAGGCCGATCAGCGCACCGGTGATCAGCGCGCCCAGCACGCCGATCCAGACCGGAAGGCCCCAGCCGGTGATCATCGTGCCCATCATCACCGAGCACAGCGTCATGCCGAATCCGAGCGAAAGGTCGATGCCGGCGGTCACGATGACGAAGGTCGTCCCGAGCGCCAGCACCCCGACGAGCACCGTCGACATCAGGATGTTCTCGATGTTCGAGGCCGAGGTGAAGTTCGATCCGAAGATCGCGAAGAACACGAACAGCACCACCAGGGTGCCCAGTGCGAGGGACTGCTGGAACGAGTTGCGCAGCGCAGCGACGAGCCGCCCCTTCTGGGTGTCCTCATTCACCGCCGCCTGCACGACGGTCGTGGTCGAACCGCTCATCAGTTGTCCTCTCCGTGTGCTGCGAGGTGCATGATCTTCTCCTGGGTTGCTTCTTCGTTCGAGAGCTCGCCGGTGACCTCTCCGTTCGCGAAGACCGTGATGCGGTTCGCGATCCGGAGCAGCTCGGGCAGCTCGGACGAGATGACGATGATGGACTTGCCCGAGTCGGCGAGCTGCTGCATCAGGCGGTAGATCTCCTCCTTGGCTCCGATGTCGATGCCTCGGGTGGGCTCATCGAAGATGAGGATGTCGCAGTCGCGCATCAGCCAGCGGGCGATGACGACCTTCTGCTGGTTGCCGCCCGAGAGCAGCTTGACGACCTGATTGACCGAGGGGGTCTTGATGCGCAGCTGCTGCACATACTCCTTGGTCTTGTCCTTCGCGGAACGGTCGCCCATCCAGCCGAGCGCGCCGACGTAGTTGCCGAGTGAGGCGAGCACCGTGTTGAAGGTGACGTCCTGCTCGAGCATCAGACCGAGCATCTTGCGGTCCTCCGACAGGTAGCCGATGCCGTGCTTGACGGCATCCTCGGGCTGGCGGATGCGGCGCGTGCGGCCGGCGATGGTCACCGTGCCTGCGTCACTCGGGTCGGCGCCGATCACGGCACGTGCCGTCTCGGTGCGACCGGCGCCCATGAGGCCGGCGAATCCGAGGATCTCGCCCTTGCGCAACTGGAACGAGACGTCCTTCAGCAGCGACTTGGTGGCCAGGCCCTGCACGTCGAGCACAACGGGCTCGTCGCTGAAATCGCGGGGCTCGGGGCGCGCACCCTCGTCGATCGCGCGGCCCACCATCATCTCGATGATGCGCGGGATGCTGATCTCGGACTTCTCCAGCGACCCGATGTACGCACCGTCGCGCAGCACGCTGACGCGGTCGGCGAGGCGCCGGAGCTCATCCATGCGGTGCGAGATGTAGACGATGCCCGTGCCGCGCTCGCGCAGCTGGTCGATCAGCCCGAAGAGCGTCTCGACCTCGGTGTCGGTGAGGGCCGAGGTGGGCTCGTCCATGATGAGCACCTTGGCGTTGAACGACAGCGCCTTCGCGATCTCGACCATCTGCTGCTCGGCGACGGTAAGGTCGCCGACCTTCTTGCGCGGGTCGAGGTCGATCTCCAGACGCTGCAGCAGCTCTTCGGTCTGCTTGTTCAGGCGTCGCTCCGAGACGAAGGGGCCCGCCATCGGCTCGCGGCCGATGTAGATGTTCTGCGCGACCGTGAGGTCGGGCATCATGTTGAGCTCCTGGTGGATGATCGTCACGCCGAGCTGCTGCGCCTGCAGCGGGCTGGTGAACTCGACCGGCTCGCCCTCGAAGGTGATGGTGCCCTCGTCGCGGGTGTAGATCCCGGAGAGGATCTTCATCAGCGTCGACTTGCCGGCGCCGTTCTCTCCGACGAGCACGAGCACCTCACCCGAGCGCACCTCGAGATTGACGTCCTTGAGCGCCTGCACGCCGGGGAATCCCTTGCTGATTCCCTCAACCTTGAGGATTGGATCGCTCATCCCCTGCTCCCTTGGAGGTCGACGATTCCTGTGGAATCCGTTTCAAACATCGGATCAATTGTGCGCCTCTGATGGGCTCGGCGCAAGTTGTACTCAAATGTAACTAACGATCTGCCCTCAGCGTACACTTGTAATAACATCTTGGCCACAATGGCGTGCAGCGCACGCCGAAAGGAGACCCCATGCTCATCGGCGCGCACGCCCTGGTGTTCAGCGGCACGTTCGACCGGCCCGGTCTGCAGCATTCCATCGAGGGGACGAAGCATGCGGGCTTCGATCTCATCGAGATCCCTCTCATGGACGTCACGAGCTTCGATTCCGCCCTCGCCGCGCGGATGCTGCAGGACAACGACCTCGCCGTGACGGCGTCCCTCGGCCTCACCGCCGACACCGATCTCACCAGCGAAGACCCTGCGATCGTCGCCGCCGGCGAAGACATGCTCGAGCGCTGCCTCGACCACGTCGCGACGATGGGCGGGGACGTGCTGTGCGGCGTGATCTACTCGGCGATGCGCAAGTACATGGCTCCCACGACCGCACGTGGTGTCCGCCACGCGCAGGCGGCCATCGGACGTCTCGCCGAGAAGGCCGCTCAGCGGGGCATCCGACTCTCCCTCGAAGTCGTCAACCGCTACGAGTCCAACGTGTTCAACACCGGCCGCGGCGCGCTCGACTTCATCGCGGGCATCGACCGCGAGGACGTCTCGGTGCATCTGGACACCTACCACATGAACATCGAGGAGTCCGATCTCTTCCAGCCCGTGCACGATGTGGCCGCGGCGGGCAGGCTCGGCTACGTGCACATCGGTGAGAGCCACCGCGGGTACCTCGGCACCGGGAGCGTCGATTTCGGCTCGTTCTTCCGCGCGCTTCATGATGTGCACTACTCCGGACCGATCGTGTTCGAGTCGTTCTCGTCGGCGGTGGTCAGCGAGGAGCTCAGCAACACCCTGGGCATCTGGCGCAACCTCTGGCAGGACTCCGACGACCTCGCGGCGCACGCGAACCGCTTCATTCGCGACGGCCTGCACGCCGTGCGCACGATCGACAGTCACTGATCGCTCCGCCGCCGAGGGTCAGGGGATGAGCCCCTCGTCGGCGAGCTCCGACCAGAGCTCCGCGGGGACGTGCAGCGCCGCGTACTCGGCATTCTGCCGCAGCTGGGCGGGGCGGCTGCCGCCCACGACCACCGAGCGGACGGATGCTGCACGCAGGGGGTACTGGATCGCCGCGGCGGGGAGCGGCACGTCGTGCGCGTTGCAGATCGCGGCGATGCGCACGAGCCGGTCCCACAGCTCGTCGGGGAGCTGGCCGTACTCGTAGCGCCCGTCTCGCCGCGGCTCGCTCTGCGCCAGCAGACCCGAGTTGAACACGGATGCCGCGACGACGCCGGTGCCGCGCTCATCGCACGCCGGCAGCACCTCCGCCGCGGCGGGCTGCTCGAGCAGCGTGTACCGACCGGCCACCATGATCAGGTCGAGATCGGCCTCTCGGACCGCCCGCGCGAGGGCATCCGACACCATCGACCCGACGCCGATCGCGCTCACGATCCCGTCGGAGCGCACCTTCTCGAGAGCGGGGAACGCCTCAGCGAGCGCGAGGTCGAGGTCGTTCCGCTCGGGGTCGTGCAGGTAGAGAAGGTCGATGCGATCGAGTCCGAGGCGCTCCTGTGACTCGGCGATGCTGGCTCGGATGCCCGCCTCGCTGAAGTCCCACTCGCGGCGCAGGTCGTCCGCGACGAAGAAGTCGTTGTCGGTGTCGAGCCCGCCCGGCTGATGGTCGGGGTTGGCACGCAGCAGCCGCCCCACCTTCGTGGAGATCACGAACTCGTCGCGCGGCTTGGTCTGCAGGAACGCACCGAGACGCTTCTCGCTCAGCCCGAGACCGTAGTGCGGTGCCGTGTCGAAATAGCGGATGCCGGCATCCCATGCCGCCTCGAGAACGGCCCACGCCTGCTCATCGGTCAGCTCGCGGAACAGGTTGCCGAGGTTCGCCGCGCCGTAGCCGAGTGCGGGAACGACGAGCGGTGCGCGGTCAGTCGACGACATGCTGTCCCGTCCAGGTGTACTTCGCAATGCTCTCGGACTTCATCTCCATGCTCGTGCCCGGCGCGGTCGGAGCCATGTACGAGCCGCCCTGGATGTCGGTCGGGACGACGAAGTGCTCGTGCAGGTGATCGACGAACTCGATCAGTCGCCCCTCGCGGGTGCCGGTGACGGCCACGAAGTCGAACATCGACAGGTGCTGCACGGCCTCGCACAGGCCGACCCCGCCGGCGTGCGGGCAGACCGGCACGCCGAATTTGGCGGCCAGCAGCAGGTTGGCGATGTTCTCGTTGACGCCGGCGACACGCACCGAGTCGATCTGCATGACCTCGATGGCGTTCGCCTGCAGCAGCTGCTTGAAGATCACCCGGTTCTGCGCGTGCTCACCGGTGGCGACGCGGATCGGGGCGATCCCGCGGGCGATCTCGGCGTGACCGAGCACGTCATCCGGACTGGTGGGCTCCTCGACCCATGCGGGATTGAACTCGGCGAGGGCGTTCACCCACTCGATCGCCTCCGAGACCTCCCAGCGCTGGTTCGCGTCGATCGCGATGGGGAAGTCGGGGCCGCACACCTCGCGCGCCTTGCGGAAGCGGCGGATGTCGTCCTGCAGGTCATCGCCCACCTTGAGCTTGATCTGCGTGAAGCCGTCGGCCAGTGCTTCGCGGGCGAGGCGCTCGAGCTTCTCATCGGAGTAGCCGAGCCATCCGGGGCTGGTCGTGTACGCCGGGTAGCCGGTCGCCAGCAGCTGCTGTTCGCGGTCCTCGCGACCGGGAACGGCGGCGCGCAGGATCTCGAGCGCCTCATCGCGGGTGAGGGCGTTCGTCAGGTAGCGGAAGTCGACCAGGTCGACGATCTCCTCGGGCGTCATGCGGCCGAGAAGCTGCCAGAGCGGGAGCCCTGCCCGCTTCGCCTTGATGTCCCACAGGGCGTTGATCACGGCGCCGATCGCCATGTGCATGACGCCCTTCTCGGGGCCGAGCCAGCGCAGCTGCGAGTCGCCGATGATGTCGCGGAAGGTGCCGCCCATATCGTCGAGCAGCGGCTCGATCTCGCGACCGACGAGGTGTCCGGCGAGGGCGTCGATCGCGGCGACCTGCACGTCGTTGCCGCGGCCGATCGTGAACACGAAGGAGTGACCCTCGACGCCGTCCTCGGCGTCGGTGCGCACGATCACGTAGGCCGCCGAGTAGTCGGGGTCGGGGTTCATGGCATCCGAGCCGTCGAGGCTCAGCGATGTGGGGAAGCGGATGTCGCTGGTATCCAGCGCGACGATACGGCTCACAAGACTCCTTCGGACGCGTCGTGGATGTGACGCAGACACTTGGAGTGTAAACATCCGATGTCTATACTGTCAATCGGTGGGCGCCGTAGAGGGAGCCCATCACGAAGACCTGGAGGAGACCCATGAAGTTCGCTCGACTCGGCGAGTCCGGAAGCGAGATCCCCGTCGTCATCGACGCCGACCGCACCTTCGACCTGCGCCCCCTGACATCCGATGTGAACGGCGACTTCCTCGCTGCGGATCCCGTCGCCCGCACGCAGACGGCGTTGGATGCCGGCGAGCTTCCCGAGCTCGCCGGCGCGGCCGATCTGCGCATCGGCGCGCCGATCGCGCGGCCCAGCGCGGTGATCTGCATCGGCCAGAACTACGCCGCGCACGCCCGCGAGTCGGGCGCCGAGCCGCCCACCGTGCCGATCATGTTCCTGAAGACGCCGAACACCGTCGTCGGCCCCGACGACGCGGTCACCATTCCCCGCGGCAGCGAGAAGACCGACTGGGAGGTCGAGCTCGGCATCGTCATCGGCACGCGGGCCGCGTACCTCGACTCGGTCGAGGAGGCGGATGCCCACATCGCCGGCTACGTGGTGGCGAACGACGTCTCGGAGCGCGCCTTCCAGATGGAGGTGTCGGGAGGCCAGTGGTCGAAGGGCAAGATCGCCTTCGGCTTCAACCCGACCGGCCCGTGGCTGGTCACCCCCGACGAGGTCGACGTCGACAACCTGAACCTGCGCAGCTTCGTCAACGGCGAGGCCCGTCAGGACTCGAACACGAACGACATGATCTTCGACGTGCGCACGATCGTGCACCACCTGTCGCAGTACGTCACCCTCGAGCCCGGTGACCTCATCCTCACCGGCACCCCGCAGGGCGTGGCCTTCGGCGGCAAGTTCCCGTACCTGCAGGCCGGCGACGTGGTCGACATCGAGATCGAGGGCCTGGGCAGCCAGCGCCAGCAGTTCGTCGCCTGGGAGGCGGCGAAGTGAGTGCGGGCAGCGAGACCCCCCGGTCCCTGAGCGAGCGCAGCGAGCGCCGTACTGAGAGAGCGCAGCGAGACGAAGTGACGAAGGGCGTGCTCGAGGGCCTCGTCGCGATCGTCACCGGCGGGGCATCCGGAATCGGCGCGGCGATCGCCGCGAAGCTGCATGCCGAGGGCGCGCAGATCGCGGTCCTCGACCGCGACATCGTCGGGGCGGATGCCGCGTTCGCCGCGTTCCAGGCCGACGTCTCGGACCGCGCGTCGGTGGATGCCGCCGTGACCGCCGCCGCCGAGAAGTTCGGTCGCATCGACATCGTGATCAACAACGCCGGCATCGGCGCACAGGGCGACATCACCGCCAACGACGATGACGAGTGGGCGCGCGTCCTCTCGATCAACGTCACCGGCATCGCCCGCGTGACCGCGGCGGCACTCCGCTGGCTGCGGAAATCCCCGTCGGCAGCAGTGTGCAACACAGCATCCATCGCATCCACCACGGGCCTTCCGCAGCGCGCACTGTACTCGGCGTCGAAGGGCGCCGTCTCGGCACTGACCCGCGCGATGGCCGCCGACCACCTGCGCGAGGGCATCCGGGTCAATGCCGTCAACCCGGGTACCGCCGACACTCCGTGGGTGAGCCGCCTGCTCGACTCGGCCGACGACCCCGCCGCTGAGCGCGCCGCGCTCAACGCCCGCCAGCCGCACGGCCGCCTGGTCTCGCCCGACGAGGTCGCCGGCGCCGTGCTGTACCTGGTCAGTCCGCTGTCGGGTTCGACGACCGGCACGTGCATCGAGGTCGACGGCGGCATGGCCGCCCTGCGCCTCCGCTCCGAGTAGGCACTGCCCCGTTACTTTCTTTGTAGCCCCGGATGGAGGGATCCTGAGGGGTGACGGCCTGCTGGGCCCGGCATGATTGCTGCCCCCTGTCGCTCATGATCTGGGGGGTGTTGTCACCGGGCCTGGTTGGTGGTGTGTGATCGCTGATAGGGGCTGGACCCGAGCTTCTGCTCGAGGCCGTTCGTAACGTGGATGCCGAGACGCGCCGCCTGCGGTTGCGGTCGTCAGTGAACGGAGGACGAAGTGGTCACGAGCATTGATAGATTCGACGACGTCGACGTTTTCATCGGACTCGACGTCGGCAAAGGTGAGCACCACGCGGTCGCCCTTGACCGGGTGGGCAAGCGCCTGTTCGACAAGGCACTCCCGAACGACGAGGCCCGACTGCGGACCGTGCTCGACCAGTTGAGCACACGCGGTCTGATCCTCCTCGTGGTCGACCAGCCCGCGACGATCGGTGCGCTGCCGGTCGCGGTCGCGCAGGCTGTCGGCGCGCTGGTGGGCTACCTGCCCGGGTTGGCGATGCGGCGCATCGCGGACCTGCATCCTGGAGAAGCCAAAACCGACGCCAGGGACGCCGCAATCATCGCCGAAACCGCCCGCACGATGCCGCACACGCTGCGATCCATCCAGGTCGCCGACGAGCAGGTCGCTGAGCTGTCGATGCTCTGCGGGTTCGACGATGACCTCGCCGGGCAGATTACCCAGGTCTCGAACCGGATCAGGGGCCTGCTCACCCAGATTCACCCCGCGCTGGAGCGGGTGATCGGCCCGCGTCTGGATCACCCGGCGATGCTCGATCTGCTGCAGCGCTACCCGTCGCCGGCAGCGCTCAAAGCTGCCGGCGAGAAGCGCCTCGGGAACCAGCTCCTGAAGAACGCGCCCCGCAAGGGCCGCGTCTGGGCGGGAGAGATCCTCGCGGCTCTCGGCGAGCAGACGGTCGTGGTCTCTGGGACCGACGCCGCAGCCCTCGTGCTGCCGCGCCTGGCGGAGCAGCTGGCCGCGCTGCGCAGGCAACGGGACGAGATCGCCGTCGAGGTCGAGAAGATCGTCGATGCGCACCCTCTTCAGCCGGTCCTGACGAGCATGCCCGGAGTCGGCGTCAGGACCGCAGCCCGGCTCCTGACCGAAGTGACCACGAAGACCTTCCCCACTGCAGGGCACCTCGCCGCCTACGCCGGCCTCGCCCCCGTGACCAGACGGTCAGGATCCTCGATTCGCGGAGAACACTCATCTCGGCGCGGGAACAAGATCCTGAAACGGACCCTGTTCCTCTCCGCCTTCGCCGCGCTCCGCGATCCCGAATCGCGCGCCTACTACGACCGCAAGATCGCCCAAGGCAAACGACACAACCAAGCCATCATCGCCCTCGCCCGACGCCGATCCGACGTCCTCTACGCCATGCTCCGCGACGGCACCCTCTACCAGCCACCTACTCGGTCAGACCAAACCCTCGCCGCTTGACAAACAACATAGGGGCACCCCCCCAGCATCCGACCCGTTCCCGCATCCGACGCGTTCCCGTCGCAATGGATGCCGCTATCCCGGCATCCGACGCGTTCCCGTCGCAATGGATGCCGCTATCCCGAGGCCATAGCGGCATCCATTGCGACCTGGAGCGGGGCTGTGGACAACTCAGACGGCACCGCCGCGTCTGCTGGCAAGGTGTCGGGATGCGAAACCCCGGCCCTCTTCCCGAATCGCTCGGCCTGCGGTTCGCCGTTGCCGACGCGCTGAACGCCGGCGCGACCCCCGGACGTCTGCGGCGCTCGGATCTCGACGCGCCGTTCCACGCTGTGCGGGTGCGACCCATCGCCTCCGACCTCTCCGACTTCGATCCGTTCACCCGGCAGGTGACCGAGCGCAGGATCCAGGCGTACCACTATGCGCCGCGCCTGCGCGCTGACCAGGTCCTCAGTCATGAGTCGGCGGTCGCCGTGCTGGGTGGCCCGCTGCCGCTTGTCTTCACGCCACGCAGCGACACCGATGGCGCGCCACCCGATCCGATGGACGGTCAGCACCTCGACGTACACGTCAGCACGATCGGCGACGGTCCACTGGTGCGGGCGAAGGGAGTTCGCGGTCATCGTGCCGCGCCAGACGCGACAACGGTCTCCCGGGTTCGAGATTTCATGATCGTCAGCCCCGCCACCTCGTGGGCTCAGCTCGCTCATCTTCGCCTGCCCGACCTCGTCGCGCTCGGCGACTACTACTGCCGCCAGTGGCGGCCCGGCCCCGGACGCCCGGACGTCGGCCGAGCACCGTTGACGACCATCGATCAGCTGCGCTCCACGATCGCGTCGTTCCGCTGGTCGGGCATCCGGCGCCTGCGCGAGGCGGTCGAGCTCGTTCGAGAGGACTCGTGGTCTCCGCGGGAATCACAGCTGCGCTGCCACCTGGTGCTCGCCGGTCTGCCCGAGCCGCTGCTGAATCACGACGTGTACGAGGACGGCAGGTTCCTCGGCTGCGTCGACCTGGCCTACCCCGACCGCAAGATCGCGATCGAGTACCACGGCGTGCTGCACAGCGGTCAGTACGCCGCCGACGTGGAGCGCATCGCGGGGCTGCGCGCAGCAGGATGGATCGTCATCGAGGTCACCAGCGCGCTGTTCGCCCACCCCGAGCAGATCATCGCGCGCGTGCGGGCCGCCCTGCGCGCCTGATCCGGCGCATCCCCGCATCCGACGCGTTCCGGCATCCGACGTGCTCCGGCATCCGACGCGTTCCGGTCGCAATGGATGCCGCTATCCCGGCATCCGATCCCGTTCCCGTCGCAATGGATGCCGCTATTCCGGCGCCAAAGCGGCATCCATTGCGACCTGGAGCACCGCCCGCACCGGGCCGACTCACCGGATCCCGTAGAACCGGCAGGCGTTGGCCCAGAAGATGGCATCCGCATCCAGGCGGCGAGCGTCGGCCCACGCCAGCACCGTGTCGAACCAGCGGGCGCGGTCGCCGGTGCGGTACTCGCTGCCCTCGGGCGGGGTGAAGTCGACGGACGAGACCGGCCAGTCGCTGCCCCACATGAGGCGGTCCGGACCGAAGGCGTCCAGCACCGCGTCGAGGAACGGCGTCACCTGCGCCGCGCTCCAGTTGCCGCCGGCCTCGGCAGGAAGCCCCGAGAGCTTGCAGAACACCTGAGGGCTCGACGCCAGCTCACGCAGGTCGCCGAGCCACTCCGCGCTCGGCTCGTGCGCAGCATCCGCCGTTCCGATGGCCGGCTTGCCGAGGTGGTCGAGCACGATCGGCAGCTCGGGCACCGCCGCGGCGAGCGCGGTCACGTCGGGGATCTGCTGGGCACGGACGCAGGCGTCGAATGTCCACCCTCGGGATGCCAGTGCGCGCGCACCCTCGATGAACTCAGCCGTACGGGCGAAGCCATCGGCCTCGCCCTGCAGCAGGTGGCGCACGCCGACGACGCGATCGAGGGCCGCCAGCCGTTCCAGGTGCGCTTCGGTCTCGGCACCGCGGTCGAGGCGTGCACCGGCGACGATCGCGACGACGCCCGTGGCGCCGGCTGTGGCATCCACCCACCGCACCTCGTCGAGCGACTGCCCCTCCAGGGGATCGGCCTGCACGAAGACCGCGGCCTCGGTCTCGACGCCCGCGAGACGCTCGGCGTCGATCTGCTCGGCTGCGTACGTCGCCGACAGCGCTCCGTCGAGCCACGGGTAGGTCAGGACGTCGAGGTTCCACAGGTGCAGATGGGAGTCGATGACGCGCATGAGCCCATCCTGCCGCATCCGAGGCGAACACAGCACCCAGACATCCGATCACTGTGGGAGGATGTCGCCATGGCTGTCACCGACGAAGCGATCCAGAAGATCAAGGCGATGATCGTGTCGGGCGAGCTCGCCCCCGGAGACCGGCTCCCGCCCGAGAAGGAGCTGGCCGAGCACCTCGGCCTGTCGCGCAACTCGATGCGCGAGGCCGTGAAGGCCCTCGAGGTCATCCGCGTGCTCGATGTGCGCCGCGGCGACGGCACGTACGTCACCAGCCTCGAGCCGCACCTGCTGCTCGAGGCGATCAGCTTCGTCGTCGACATGCACGACGACGACTCGCTGCTCGAGCTGTTCGCCGTGCGTCGGATGCTCGAATCGCAGGCCACCGGACTCGCCGCGGGCCTTGCGACGACCGAACAGGCTCAGCAGCTGCTCGAGGACGTCGCGTCGGTCGACCCCGAGACCGTGTCGATCGATGACCTCGTGGCGCATGACACGCATTTTCACGGGCAGGTCGTCGAGCTGGCGGGCAACGGCTATCTCGCGAGCCTGATCGATGGTCTCAGCAGCCAGACGATCCGAGCGCGAGTGTGGCGCGGTCTCACCGAGCAGGGGGCGGTCGCGCGCACGCTGTCGGAGCATCAGGCCATCGCCGAGGCGATTGCGGGCCGCGACTCGACGCTGGCGGCGTCACTGGCGACGGCGCACGTCGCCGGGGTGGAGCGCTGGCTGCGTCAGGCCGCTCAGGCGTAAGCCGCTGGTCAGCCGATCCGGTCCATGGCGGCGTCGAACTCGGCCGCCGATGAGTCGCTGACCGGGTGGTGCAGCAGCGCGTCGAGCACGTCGGGCGCAGCGGTGAAATACGGCACGCCTGCCTCGCGCAGGCCCACGATGTCGTCGGGCGAGCGCAGACTGGCTGCGAGCACGTTCGTGTCGCTGTCCGCGCACATCGCCTGCATCCGCGCGATGAGCGCATCGCCGTCCATCCCGGCATCGCGCATCCGGCCGAGGTACGGGGCGATGTAGCGCACGCCGATGCTCGCGCACGCGAGGGCCTGCGCGACGGAGTAGACGGCGGTGACGAGGACCGAGGCACCGTCGCGCACGAGGGCGGATGCCGCCGCGAACCCGTCCGCGGTGGCGGGGACCTTCACTGCGACGCGGTCGCCGAGCTCGAGCAGACCCGCTGCGTTGCGCAGGAAGGATGCCCGGTCCTCGCCCCAGGTCTGGAAGAACACCTCGTGCGCGCCCTCGGCCACCCACCGCGCGTAGAGGTCGGGGATCTCGGCGGCCGCGCGGCCCCCGCGCTCGAGGATCGTCGGGTTGGTGGTGACGCCTTGCACGACGCCGGCCGAGAGCAGTCGCCCGACCCGGTCGAGGTCGGCACTGTCCACATACAGCCGCGGCGCGGTCATCGGGTCTCCGTTCACGAGCGCCCACCTGTCGTTACAGGTGGGGATGCGGCTAATGTAATGACGGCATCCGCCTCTGTCAAAAGACGATGCCACGTCACAGCGGATGCCACGTCACCGACGATCGGGAGAATATGACCAGCGACCAGTCCACCCGCACCGGTGTCGTCATCGTCGGCAGCGTCACCGCCGACGTGACTACCTTCTCGCAGCGCCTTCCCGCACGCGGAGAGACGATCCTGGGCGACGAGTTCACCCTGCTGCTGGGCGGAAAGGGCGCCAACCAGGCCGTCTCCGCGGGCCTCGCCGGCGCACGCACCAGCTTCGTCGGCTGCGTCGGCGACGACCTGTTCCACGACCTCGTCGTCGACGGCCTGAGCGGCGCCGGGGTCGACCTGGCGCACCTGCGCACCGTGCCCGGCCCCACCGGCATCGCACACATCCGCGTCGACGCCTCGGCGCAGAACGACATCGTGATGGTGCCCCTGGCCAACGCGCACCTCAGCCCCGAGCAGATCGATGCGGCGCTCGAGGCCCTCGCCCCCACGACCTCGGTGCTGCTCACGCAGCTCGAGACCCCGGCATCGCTCACGCTGCACATCACCTCGCGCGCCCGCGAGCACGGCATGACGGTCGTACTCGACCCGGCTCCCGCCGCGACCCTCGACCCCGAGGTGTGGGCGCACATCGACATCGTCACGCCGAACGAGACCGAGGCGACGATCATGAGCGGCATCGAGGTGACCGGTGCCGAATCCGCCGAGCGCGCCGGGCGCTGGTTCCTGACCCAGGGCGCGCGGGCCGCGGTCATCACGATGGCCGAGAAGGGCTCGTGCGTCGTGACCGCCGAGGGCACCACGTTCATCGACCCGATCCCCGTCGAGCCGGTGGACACCACCGCGGCGGGCGACGCCTATGCGGGATACCTCGGCGCCGCCCTCGCCGAGGGCTGGTCGCTCGCCGACGCCACCCGGCTCGCGAGCGCGGCCGGCGCGATCGCCGTCACCCGGCAGGGTGCGTCGCCCAGCCTGCCCAAGCGGGACGAGGTGGATGCCCTGCTCGCCGCTTCCGGGTGGACCCGGGCATCCGAGAGCTGAGAGAGGCCACCATGCGCAAGACGAACACCACCATCAACCCCGCGCTGTCGCGCGTCATCAGCGAGACCGGCCACACCGACCTGATCGTCGTCACCGATGCCGGCCTGCCGATCCCGCCGGATGCTGAGCGCATCGATCTCGCCTACCGGCCCGGCTCCCCCGCGTTCCTCGATGTGCTCGACACGGTGCTCGCCGAACTGGTCGTGGAGGGCGCGACGGTGTCGGCCGAGGTCGCCGAGGCGAGCCCGCACGTGCTCGAGGCGCTGCGCGAGCGGCTGCCGAGCATCGAGATCACCCTCGTGCCGCACGTCGAGTTCAAGAAGCAGACCCGTGCGGCGCGCGCGTTCGTGCGCTCGGGCGAGTTCACCCCGTACGCCAACGTGATCCTGCAGGCCGGCGTCGCATACTGACTAACGTCACCGACGAGGAGTCCACCATGATCGAGGCGATCGACCGTCGCTCCGCCGCACCGATGTACGACCAGCTGCGTCGTCTGATCATCGAGCACATCGACGACGAGGGCCTGCAGCCCGGCGACCCCCTGCCCGGTGAGCACCGGCTGTGCGAGCAGTACGGGGTCTCCCGCACCGTGGTGCGGCAGGCGCTGGGACAGCTCGAGCACGAGGGTCTCGTCGAGCGCGTCAAGGGCAAGGGCACGTTCGTCGCCCGGCCGCGCACGCCGGAGTCGCTCGTGCACACCCTCGTCGGCCTGTACGAAGAGGTCGAGCGGCGCGGCGGGCACGTGCACAGCGACGTGCTGCGCCACGAGCGCATCACCGCCGACGCCGAGGTCGCCGCCGCCCTCGAACTCGACGAGGGCGACCCGGTGATCGTGCTCGAGCGCCTGCGTCACGTCGACGGCGACACATGGTCGCTGTCGACGACGTGGATGCCCGAGGCCGTCGGCATCCACTCGCTCGATGCCGATCTGCGCGACGCCTCGCTTTACGGTCTTCTCGCCGAGCACGGCATCACGGCGACGCACGGCATCCGCTCGGCCGAGGCGACCGTCGCGACGCACGAGCAGGCGCTGCTGCTGGGCGTGACCGCGGGCGCCGCTCTGCTGCGCCTGCGCAGCGTTAGCCGCGACGCCGGCGACCGGCCGATCGAGTTCTTCATCGCCTATCACCGCGGCGACCGCTCGCGGTTCGAGTTCCGGCTCGACGCCGAGAACTCCCGCGGGGCGCTCATCCGCATCGCGTGATCGCGGCCGTTACGCTCGAAGCATGAGTGAGTGGGTCAGTTCCGCCATCCAGGTGCTCGAGGCGGATGCCAACCGCTCGGCCGACACGCACCTGCACCTGTTCCCGCTGCCGGCGGAGTGGGGCATCGACCTGTATCTGAAGGACGAGTCGGTGCATCCGACCGGGTCGCTGAAGCATCGCCTGGCCCGCTCGCTGATCCTGTACGGGCTGGTCAACGGCCTGATCGATGAGGGCACAACGCTGGTGGAGTCGTCGAGCGGCTCGACGGCCGTCTCGGAGGCGTACTTCGCCCGCATGCTCGGCCTGACCTTCATCACCGTCGTGCCCCGCTCGACCAGCCAGGAGAAGATCGACCTCATCGAGTTCTACGGTGGCAGCTGCCACTTCGTCGACCGGGCGGAAGACATCTCGCCCGAGGCGCGACGCCTCGCCGCCGGGTGCAACGGTCACTACCTCGACCAGTTCACCTACGCCGAGCGCGCCACCGACTGGCGCGGCAACAACAACATCGCCGAGAGCGTGTTCAGCCAGCTGGCGCAGGAGCGGCATCCGATCCCCCGCTGGATCGTCGTCGGCGCCGGCACCGGCGGTACCAGCGCGACGTTCGGACGCTACGTGCGCTACCGCCGCCACGCGACGCAGGTCGCCGTCGTCGACCCCGAGGGCTCGGCGTTCTACGCCGCCTGGAAGGGCGACGCGGATGCCACAGGAGCGCCGAGCCGCATCGAGGGCATCGGCCGGCCACGGGTGGAGCCCTCGTTCGTGCCGAGCGTGATCGACGAGATGATCCCGGTGCCCGATGCCGCCTCGATCGCCGCGATCCGGCTGCTGCGCGAGCGCAGCCTGCACCTCGCCGGCGGCTCGACGGGCACCAATCTGTACGGGGCGTTCGAGCTGATCGGGCGGATGCGCGATGCCGGCGAGACCGGCAGCGTCGTCACCCTGATCTGCGACAGCGGCATCCGCTATGCGCAGACGTACTACTCCGACGAGTGGGTGGCCGCGCAGGGCTGGGACCTGGCGCCGCATCGGGAGCGCATGGAGCGGTTCCTGGGTGGCGGCGCCTGGGGCTGAGCCGGCTTCTCGAGCTCGCTCTGGGCGGCGCGCCGTCCAAGACTCCGGAGATTCACGCCGGTTCGGGCGCTCCGCGCCACTTTCACCGCTCAGCGGACCGTTTTCTCCGGAGTTGTGAACCGCCGACGGCCGGCACCGGGCTAGTCTGGGCGGCATGACCACGCTCATCCTCACGGTCGCGGGAGCGGATCGCCCCGGACTCGTCTCCGCCGTTGCCGATGTCGTCGATGCCCACGGCGGCAACTGGGAGAACAGCCGCCTCGCCGAGCTCGCCGGCACCTTCGCGGGGGTGATCGAGATCTCGGTCGCCGAAGAGCGCGTGGGCGACCTGCGTGCGGCGCTCGGCGCCCTCGAGGGGATGCTGACGATCACCGTCCACGCGGGCGCGGGCGCAGCGGAATCCGACGTCGAACAGCGCGTCTCGCTGACCGTGCTGGGCAATGACCGCCCCGGCATCGTGCGAGAGATCTCGGGTGTGCTCAGCACCCATGCCCTGAGCATCGAGAGCATGACCACCGAGACGCGGGATGCCGCGATGGCCGGTGGGCGGCTGTTCGAGTCATCGGTGACCGCCACGGTTCCGGCGTCGGTGGACCTCGATGCGCTGCGCGCAGCGCTCGAGCGGATCGCCGCCGAGATCCAGGTCGACATCACGCTGGACTGAACGTCTTCCGCCCGCCGGCGCCGCCGGCATCCGACTCCCGCAAAGGTGCCCTGTGACCGCTGAGAACGCCATCGCCGACCTGCGCTCCGCGCTGCCCGAGGGGTCGCTCATCACCGACCCCGACTCGCTGCAGGCGTACCGTCGCGACCGCGCCGAGGATCCGAACGCGGGCACTCCGCTCGCCGTGGTGCGCGCGACCTCGACCGAGGATGTGCAGGCCGTCGTGCGCATCGCGGCGCGCGAGGGCATCGGCATCGTGCCCCGCGGTGCGGGCTCGGGCCTGTCGGGAGGCTCCTCGGCCGTCGACGGCACGATCGTGATATCGCTGGACCGCATGCGCGAGATCCGCATCGACCCGGCCCTGCAGATGGCCGTCGTGCAGCCCGGCGCGTTCAATGCCGAGGTGAAGTCGGCGGCATCCGAGCACGGTCTCTGGTACCCGCCCGACCCGTCGTCGCAGGAGTTCTGCTCGATCGGCGGCAATGTCGCCACCAACGCCGGCGGGCTGTGCTGCGTGAAGTACGGCGTGACGACCGACTACGTGCTGGGGCTCACCGTCGTGCTGGCCGACGGCCGCGCCGTGAAGCTCGGCGGGCCGCGCCTGAAGGACGTCGCAGGCCTCTCGTTGACGAAGCTGTTCGTCGGCAGCGAGGGCACGCTCGGCATCGTCACCGAGGCGGTGCTGCGGCTGGTTCCCGCGCAGCGCGCTCCCACCACGCTGGTGGCGATGTTCCCGACGGTCGAGGGCGCGATCGGCGCCGTCGTCGACATCAAGGCCGCCATGCGCCCGTCGATGCTGGAGTTCATGGACCGCGTCACCATCAACGCCGTCGAGGACATGATGCGCATGGACCTCGACCGTGAATCGGCCGCGATGCTGATCGTGCAGTCCGACGAATCCGTCGAGATCGCCGCACAGCAGATCGAGATGATCGAGCAGACGTGCGGGATGCACGGGGCATCCGAGGTGTACGCGACCAGCGATCCCGACGAGAGCGAGGCGCTGATCGAGGCGCGTCGGCAGGCGATCCCGGCGGTCGAGAAGCGCGGAGCACTGCTGCTGGAGGACGTCGGCGTGCCGCTGCCGCGGCTGGGTGATCTGATCGACGGCATGCGCGTGATCGCCGAGACCCGAGGCGTGGAGATCGCGGTGGTCGCCCATGCCGGTGACGGCAACACGCATCCGCTGATCGTGCTGGATCCGACGGATGCCGAGCAGCGGGCGAACGCTGAGATCGCCTTCGGCGAGGTGATGGATCTCGCCATCGCCCTGAGCGGCACGATCACCGGCGAGCACGGCGTCGGCAGGCTCAAGCAGCCCTGGCTGGCCGACTACCTCGGCGACGACGTGCTCGAGCTGAACCTGCGCATCAAGCGCGCCCTCGACCCTGACGGCATCATGAACCCCGGCGCCGTCTTCGGCGCACTCTGAGCTCCTGCGGGGGGCCGTATTCTCGTTCAGGTCGCAATGGATGCCGCTATTCCGCGCGGATAGCGGCATCCATTGCGACCTGGAGTGACGGTGAGCCGTAAGTCGGGAGGCCGTAGGTCGGTGAAGGCGTCAGTCGGTGAGGCCGCAGGTCGGTGAAGGCGTCAGTCGGTGAGGCCGATGGCGTCGGGCTGCAGCTTGCGCAGCCAGTACTCGGTCTGCGCGACGTGGCCGGCGGCGGCCGACGATGCAGCCACGGGATCGCGCGACTGCAGTCCCCGCAGGATCGACCGATGCCCGGCATCCGAGAGCACCTTGATCTCGGCGGCGCTCTCGGTGCGGAAGATCCGGTAGGCGCGCGAGCGGGCGCGGAACACCGCCAGCAGGCTGGCGAGCGCCGAGTTGCCGGCGATCTCTGCCACGCGCATGTGGAACCGGTGATCGAGGGCGGACTGTTCGCCGTCGTCGACGGTCCCCTCGAGCTCGACCAGGATCGCCTCCAGCTCGGCGATCTCGTCGGGAGAGATGCGCGCCGTGGCCAGCGCCGCCGCGTGCGCCTCGAGCGCGCGGCGGAGTTCGTACAGCTCGAGGATCGACTCCAGTGGGAGCAGACCGACCGTCAGCGAGAGGCTGCCGATCAGGTCGCCGGCGTTCAGGTCGCTCACGTAGCTGCCCGAGCCGTGTCGCGTCTCGAGCACGCCGAGCGCCGACAGCATGCGGATGCCCTCGCGCAGCGAGCCCCGCGAGACACCGAGATGCTCGCACAGCTCGCCCTCGCTCGGCAGACGGTCACCGGGTCGCAGCGTGCCCTCGGCGATCAGCGCGCGCAGTCCGTGCACGGCGGTGTCCAGCGCGCTCATGCCGCTCCCCTCTGATGCGGTGCTTCTCCAGCGAGTCTGACGGATGACACTCTCAACACCAATTTGTATAACAACTTCTTCGATTCTTGCATCATTCAGTCGCGAGATCGCGGAGGATGTGGCACAGTTGTGCAACAACTCTCTGAACTGTCGACGAGGATCCATGACGGCCACACCCCTTCCCGCTTCGCTCTCGCTGAAGTCGTTCGCCCGCGCCAAGGACGCCTGGCCGCTCGATCCGAACCTCATCCATCTCAACCACGGCTCCTTCGGCGCCGTGCCGACCTCTGTCGTCGCCCAGCAGAACGAGATGCGCGCCCGCGCCGACCGCAGCCCCGTGGAGTGGTTCCCCCGCATCGCCGAGCGCGTCCACGAGGCGCGCGAGCGCACCGCGCCGTTCGTCGGGGCACGGGCATCCGACAGCGTCTTCGTGCCGAACGCGTCCGCAGCGGCCACCGTCGTCTACAACGCACTGCGCCTGAGCGTCGGTGACGAGATCCTCGTCACCGACCACGGCTACGGCGCGATCACGATGGGCGCGCAGCGCCTGGCGCGTCGCTTCGGCGCGTCGGTGCGCACCGTGGAGCTGCCGCTGTCGGCATCCGATGACGAGATCGTGCAGCGATTCTCGGATGCCCTCACCGACCGCACCCGTCTGATCCTCGTCGACCAGATCACCTCGCCCACCGCACGCACCCTCCCCACGCGCCGCATCGCCGAACTGGCGACGACGCGGGGCGTGCGCACACTCGTCGACGGAGCGCACGCCCCGGGTCTGATCGAGAACGCCCGAGAGCAGGGCGGCGGCGACTGGTGGTTCGGCAACATGCACAAGTGGCCGTGCGCTCCGCGCGGTTCGGCCCTGCTGGTCACCGAAGCCGCCGACCGGCAGGACCTGTGGCCGCTGATCGACTCCTGGGGCGCCGGCGAGCCGTACCCCGGGCGCTTCGACACCCAGGGCACCATCGACGCGACCTCGTACCTGGCCACTCCCGCCGCGGTCGACTTCGTCGAGCGCGAGTACGGCTGGGCGAACGCACGTGAGACGCTCGCCTCGATCGCGGATGCCGGCGCCGAGACGATCGCTCAGGCGCTGCGCCCCTACAGCGATGACGACCCCCTCATGCAGCTGCCGGGGGCAGTGCCGTCGATGCGACTGATCCGGCTGCCACTCGGACTCGGGGCGACCCGCGAAGAGGCCGACGAGCTGCGCATGCAGCTGCTCGACGAGGTCGGCGTCGAGACCGCGTTCACCAGCTTCCGCGGCATCGGCTACTTCCGCCTCTCGGTGCACCTGTACACCGAGACGTCCGACTTCGACGCCTTCGTCGAGCGCTGCGTCCCGCAGCTGCTCACCCGCGCCGGCATCCGCCCCGCGCACCTCAGCACCATCTCCTGACACCCGATACGACACACGAAAGAACAGAGGCACATCATGAAGCGCAAGATGCTGACCGCTGCGGGAATCGGCACCGTCGCCGTCCTCGCCCTGACCGGATGCTCCTCGGGCGCCGGCCCGGCGGAAGACGGCTCGGTCACCCTGCAGATGGTCGAGAGCCTGACCAACCCCGCCCGCACCGACCTGATCCGCGGCCTGCTCGACGAGTTCGAGGCCGAGAACCCGAAGATCAAGGTCAACCTCGTCTCACCGCCCACCGAGCAGGCCGATCAGAAGATCCAGCAGATGCTGCAGTCCGGCAAGGGCGTCGACGTACTCGAGGTGCGCGACATCACCGTCGGGCCGTTCGCCAACAACGGCTGGCTGCACGACCTCGGCTCGGACCTCGAGTCGTGGGACGGCTGGGACGCACTGACCGACAACGCGAAGGCGGCATCGGTCGCCGCCGACGGCAAGAGCTACTTCGTGCCCTATGGCTTCTACGGTCTCTCGCTGTTCTACCGCAAGGACCTCGTCGAGCAGGCCGGCTTCGACGGCCCGCCGCACAGCTGGAAGGATCTGCTCGAGCAGGCCTCGGCCATCCAGGATCCGAAGAACAACACCTACGGGTACGCGTTCCGCGGTGGGCAGAACGCCAACAGCAACGTGGTCGCGGCGATCGAGGCGTACGTCATGGACGACCTCGACGTCGAGAACGCGTTCCTCCTGCAGGACGGCTCGACGATCTTCGCCGCCCCCGAGGCGCAGGACGCCCTCGACGACTACTTCGCGCTGTTCGAGCAGGCCTCCCCGCCGTCGGCCGTGTCGTGGGGCTACCCCGAGATGGTCGCCGGCTTCACCAACGGCTCGACCGCGTTCCTGCTGCAGGACCCCGAGGTCATCGCCACCGTGCAGGAGTCCTCGCTGACCGAGGACCAGTGGGACACGGCGCCGCTGCTCGTGGGCCCCTCGGGCAAGGCGGCGCAGCCTCTGGCCGTCGCCGGCTGGGGTGTGGCTGAGGCCAGCGAGAGCAAGGAGGCCGCGACGAAGCTGGTGGAGTTCCTGTCGTCGGCCGAGCCCGCGACCGAATTCGCGCAGGCCAACAGCCTGGTGCCGATCATCGCCGCAGCATCCGACGACGAGTTCTACTCGACCGGCCCGTGGACGAGCTACGTCACGATGACCGAGAACCCCGACACGTACGTCAACGTGCAGCAGCCGCGTGGCGTGAGCTGGTGGACCGAGTGGATCCAGAAGTCCGATCAGGACGTGCAGAAGGTGCTGCTGGGAAGCATGACCACCGAAGAGCTGCTGTCGTCCTGGGATGAGTTCTGGACGGAGAAATACGCCTCGGAGAAGGGTTGACCCTTGGCACTGCGCACTCGCACGAGCGCCCGCACACGAGGCTCCGCCGGCACAGCCGGCGGGGCCTCCCCGGCCCGCCGGCGACCGTTCCGCGCGCGGCACGCGCTGACGCTGCTCGCGTTCATGCTGCCGGCGATCGTGTTCGTGTGCTGGTTCACGTACTTCCCGATGCTGCAGGGCGCCCGCATGGCGTTCCACGACTGGAACCTGTGGGACCTCACCTCGACGCCCTTCGTCGGCTTCGACAACTTCGTCGCCGTGTTCCAGGACCCGTCGTTCGGGACGGTGGCGTGGAACTCGGTGCTGTGGGTGGTCGGCTCGCTCGTCCCGCAGCTGGTGATCGGCTTCCTCATCGCACTGGCCCTGCGCAAGAGGTTCCGCTTCCGCGGGCTGTACCAGGCGCTGGTGTTCTTCCCGTGGGCGGTGTCCGGCTTCCTGATCGGGATGCTGTTCCGCTGGATGTTCAACGCCGAGTTCGGCGTGATCAACGACCTGCTCATGAAGGCCGGCCTGATCGACGCCCCGCTGCCGTGGCTGGCCGATCCGAAGCTGGCGATGTTCGCCGTGATCGTGGCGAACATCTGGTACGGCGTGACGTTCTTCGCGATCATGATCCTCGCGGCCCTGCAGTCGGTGCCCGATGACGTGCTCGAGGCGGCGAGCCTCGACGGTGCGGGCAAGGCCCGTCAGCTGTTCTCGATCATCATCCCGTACATCTCGATGACGCTGTTCCTGACGATCCTGCTGCGCGTGATCTGGATCTTCAACTTCCCCGACATCATCTACGCGATGACCGGCGGAGGCCCCGCGAACCAGACGCACATCATCACGACGTGGATGATCAACTACACCCAGCAGGGCAACTACGGCATCGCGAGCGCGATCGGACTGATCGTCGTCGCGTTCCTGTTCGTGTTCTGCGCGTTCTACCTGATGGCGATGAGGAGGGCGCAGCGATGAGCACCATCGAGACCGCACGCACCATGACCGAGACGCGCCGGGTGACCGTGCCGAACCCCGCGGACGCCCCGCGCCCGCCGCGCCGGGTGACCGTCGGCGGCGTCGTGCGGGTGGTAGGCCTGGGGCTGTGGCTGATCATCACGCTGTTCCCGCTGTACTGGATCGCGCTGACGTCGTTCAAGTCGCCGGGCACGATCAACGCCTACCCGATCGAGTACTGGCCGAGCGAGCCGTCGCTCGACAACTACGTCGGCCTGTTCGAGACGAGTTCGTTCGGGGTGTTCCTCGGCAACTCGGCGCTGGTGGCCGTCACCGCCGGCGCCGTGGCGACCCTGATCGCGCTGCTCAGCGCCTACGTGCTGGCCCGGTTCGAGTTCCGCGGCAAGGGACCGGTGCTGATCGCGTTCCTGCTGACGCAGATGATCCCCGCGTTCATCGCGCTCGGGCCGCTGTACTCGATGATGAGCGATCTGGGCCTGGTCGACACCAAGCCCGGTCTCATCCTGGTGTACATCGCGATCTGCATCCCGTTCTCGACGGTCATGCTGCGCGGCTTCTTCGAGAACGTGCCCGACGCCCTCGAGGAGGCGGCGATGATCGACGGATGCTCGCGGCTCGGCGCTCTGTTCCGGGTGCTGGTTCCGGTGATGACGCCCGGCATCATCGCGGCGTTCATCTTCAACTTCGTGAACTGCTGGAACGAGCTGTTCCTGTCGGTGGTGCTGATCAACACCGATGCGAACCGCACCGTGCCCTCGGCGCTGAACGGCTTCATCTCGACGTTCAACATCGACTGGGGCTCGATGTCGGCCGCAGCCGTGCTGACGATCCTGCCGACGATGGTGATGTTCGCCCTCGCGAGCCGCTGGATCGTGCAGGGTCTGACCTCGGGCGCGGTCAAGGAGTAGCGCCGACCCCGGTCCAGGTCGCAGTGGATGCCGCTATCCGTGCGGAATAGCGGCATCCGTTGCGACCTGAGCGGCAGGCTGAGCGACCTCAGACCAGTCGTGTCTTCGGCGACACGTCGTACGTCGCCGAGGGGTCGTCGTTCACGACACCGGCGAGCGCCTCGTCGATCGCGGTCATGACCTCGGCGTCCAGCGTCACACCGGAGGCCTTCACCGTGTCGGCGAGCTGCTCGGGGCGCGAAGCGCCCACCAGCGCCGCGGCGACGTTGGGGTTCTGCAGCACCCAGGCGATCGCGAGCTGCGGCATCGTCAGACCCGCCTCGGCGGCGATGGGCTTCAGCCGCTGCACGGCCTCGAGGATGTCATCCTGAAGGAGGCGCTTGATGAACTCGGCGCCCGAATGCGGGTCGGTCGCCCTTGACCCGTCGGGCACCGGCTGGCCGGGCAGGTACTTGCCGCTGAGCACGCCCTGAGCCATCGGCGACCAGACGATCTGCGAGATGCCCAGCTGCTGCGATGTGGGCACGACCTTGCTCTCGATGACCCGGTGCAGCATCGAGTACTGCGGCTGGTTCGAGATCAGCTGCACGCCCAGCTGTCGGGCCAGCGCATGCCCGTCGCGCAGCTGTTCGGCGGTCCACTCCGAGACGCCGATGTACAGCGCCTTGCCCTGCCGCACGACATCGGCGAAGGCCTGCATGGTCTCCTCGAGCGGGGTCTCGTAGTCGAAGCGGTGCGCCTGGTACAGGTCGACGTAGTCGGTGCCGAGTCGCTTGAGCGACCCGTTGATCGACTCGAGGATGTGCTTGCGGCTGAGGCCGGTGTCGTTCGGGCCCTTCGGCCCGGTTGGGAAGTACACCTTCGTGAAGATCTCAAGGCCCGCGCGGCGCTGCCCGGCGATGGCCTTGCCCAGCACGACCTCGGCCGCGGTGTTGGCGTAGGTGTCGGCGGTGTCGAAGGTGGTGATGCCGGCATCCAGTGCGGCGTGCACGGTCGCGACGGCGGCATCGTCGCCGACCTGCGAGGCGTGCGTCACCCAGTTTCCGTAGGTGATCTCCGAGACCTTGAGTCCGCTGTTACCGAGATAGCGATAGTTGACCATCCGTCCACGCTACTGCCGCGCAGGTCATGCGGGCGCGGCGGCGGGCCGTCGGCGCGCCAGTCGCACGGCGAGGCCGACGATCGCTCCTGAGGCGAGCAGGCTCACGATGTACAGCGGCGCCGCCCAGGGCGTCAGATCCGCACCCGAGACCATGAACGCATCGGCGACCGACATGCCGGGGCCGAACGAGGCGAGGAAGTACGCCGGCACGCCCAGCGCGAGCACACTCGCGAACAGCAGCGCGGTCACGGTCGCATCGAGGCGGGATCGGATGCTGAGCACCGCGACGACCACGGCGATGACGACGCCGATCCCGAGGAACACGAGCACGCCGGTCACGGGCATCCGCTCCCCGACGGCGGCCATCTCGGCGTACACCTCGGCCAGTGAGGCACCGGGCACGGCGGCGAGCGGGTTCAGCACCAGGATCTGCACCGCGGCCCAGGCGGCGTACAGCGCCACCGCGATCACTCCGGCCATGCACACCACGTTGCGCGACGTCATGGCGCCATCCTCTCCGACGGTTGTTCAGGTCGCAATCGTTGCTGCCATCCTGCCTCGTCCCGCACTTCAGGTCGCAATGGATGTCGCTATTCGCCAGGAATAGCGACATCCATTGCGACCTGGACGGGCTGGCGGGGGCTGATGTTCGGGTTCAGACGCCGGCGGTCTCGCGCAGGTCGGCGCGCGTCACCGGCCCGGTCGGCGGGCCGGGGTCGGCCGACGGGGTCGTTCCGTTGCCGGGATCGGATGCTGCAGCATCCGTCTCGCGCTGTGCAGCATCCGCCGTCTGCAGTGCGGCATCCGAGGTCTGGGCGGACGCACCCGCGGCCGGCGCCGCGGCGCTCTCGGCGACGATCGCCGCGCGATCACGGAAGCCGTCGGCCGTCACGCGGTCGAGCTGCACCTGCTTGCGGATCGCCTTCGTCTTCTCGTACAGCGAGGGATCGCCCCAGCTGGTGAGAACCTTCACCAGCACGGGCAGCAGCTCGATCATGAAGAACAGGGCGGCGATCAGCCAGTGCGCCCACCAGATGGTGGGCTCCTTCGCCGCGAGGCGGTTCAGCCCGGTGATCTGGCTGAGCAGCCCGACCGCCTGCGCGTTGCCGGCGGCGACCGAGTCGGCGCGGGCGTTGTACGCGGCGAGCGCCTGCTCGTAGGTCTGCTGCGCGGCCGGAAGCTGGTCCTGCGCCTGCTGGCGGTTGGTAGCCTCCGACGCCGAGGTGTTCTGCTTGGCAGCGGTCTCGGCGGCGGCGAGGTCGTCGTTGGCGTCGCGCAGCTGCGCGGCGAGCGCGTCGTAGGTCTGCTGGGCCTGGGCGAGCTGCGCCTTGGCGGCATCCGAGCTCGAGCCCTCTCCGTTCACGCCCGTGCAGCCGGGCACCTCGCCGGCGCCCTCGCCGGTGAGCTCGCACTGGTAGAGCGCACGGGCGTCATCGATGACCTGCTGCTGCTCGGTCATCTTGGCGGTGAGGTCGTCGACGGTCGAGGCCGCCGCGGATGTGCTGGCCGATCCCTCGTCGGTGCCCGCGACGACGCCGGTGGCCGCCTGGTTCTCGAGGACGGCGACGCGCTCGGATGCTGCGTCGAGTGCCTTCTTCTCGGGTCCGGCCTCGAGTGCGTCCTGATCGGACTGTGACTGGGTGATGTTGGTCGATGCCACCTCGCGCGAGATGTCGTTGTGGAACACCTGCAGCACGAGCGGCTCGGCGACGAGCACGCCGATCAGGGCCGCCATCGCGACACGCGGCACCGCCAGGCCGATCAGCTTGGCGACGCTGCGCGTCGAGGTCATGGTCGAGGTGAGGAAGCGGTCGAGATTGAAGATGATGCCGGCCCACACGATCGCGAGCGGCACGGCCACCCAGATCGCGACCTGTACGCCCGTGGTCAGGGCGAACAGCATCGAGATCGCCGAGACCAGTGCGGTACCCAGCAGCACGAAGAACATCTGGACGAAGCGCGGGGTCTCGCCGGGCACGCGGTCGAGGATCTCACCCTCGGCCCCGCCGAGGATCGCGAGCGTGCGCAGGCGTGAGCCGGGGGTGCGCTCGCGTGAGCCGGGGGTGCGCTCCGCCCGTCGAACGGCGCGGCGCGGGCGACGCTCCCGGGGCTGCCGCGCTGCGCGGGGTGGCGCAGCGGGGGTCTCGGATGCCACGGGCTCGGACGCCGGCCCTTCGTCTCGCTCCGCGGTTCCTGAGCGAGGAGCGGAGCGATGAGACGAAGGTCGCTCAGGGACCAGGGCGTCTCCCGCCGGAGAGTCGCTGCCGGCCGGCTCGTAGTGTCGCAGGAAGTCGAGGTCCTCGTCGGTCACCGAACCGTCGGACGCATCGGTCTCGAACGAGATCCGCCCCTGGGAATCCATCCGACCAGGGCGATGTGCGGAATAGGACATCCCTCGAGAGTAGGAAACCCCGCCTGTGGGAGTCCCGGATGATCGCTGAGGACGGCTCCCAGGATTGCGGGATGTGACAATGGGCGGCATGAAGACGCTGCTGCTGGCCCGTCACGCCAAATCCGACTGGGGCGACCCGGCGCTGGCCGATCATGACCGGCCGCTGAACGCCCGAGGCCGGCGTGATGCGCCCGACATGGCTCTACGGCTGCGCGACGAGGGCATCCGACCGACGCACATCGTCTCGAGCACGGCGGTGCGGGCGCGCACCACCGCCGCCGAGTACGGCGCGGTGCACGGTGTCGAGGTCGTGCACGAGCCGCTGCTGTACGCGGCGTCGGCGCGTTCGATCCTGGCGGCGGCGTCGCGTCTGCCCGATGAGGCGGAGGTCGCGATGCTCGTGGGTCACAACCCCGGGATGCACGATGCCGTGGCCGAGCTCACCGGGACCTTCGTCGAGTTCCCGACGTGCGCGGTCGCGGAGTGCCGCGTCGAAGTGGACTCGTGGGCCGAGCTGATCGAGGGATCGGGTCGGCTGGTCCAGCTGCGCACGCCCGCCGGTCGGTCAGCCCGCTAGCATCGCCCGCGCCGCGGACTCGAACGAGTCCGTCGCCACGTCGAGACGGAAGTGCCCGGCCGCGGCCAGCGTGCCGAGTCCGTGCACGAGCCCCCAGCACGCGGTGAGGTCGCTCGCGCGAAGACCGGCGTCGACGACCGCGCCCCCGAGCAGCGTCTCGAGCTCGTCGATGAGGGGCGCCATGGTCGCGGTGGGCGCGCCGGGGATGCAGACCGTCGGGTCGTAGATGACGTCGAACGCGTGGGGTCGCTCGACGGCGAAGCGGATGTACGCCTGGCCGCCGGCGATCAGCGCTGCCGTCGCGTCCGGGGCACCCTCCAACGCCGCACGGACGTCGGCGACGAGTTCAGCCATGCTGCGCTCGGCGAGGGTCTTGAGCAGCCCGCGTCGATCGGAGAAGTGGTGGTACGGCGCGTTGTGGCTGACATCGGCCGCGCGCGCGACCTCGCGCAGGCTGATCTCGGTGGCGGGCTTGTCGGCCAGCAGCTGCATCGCCGCGGCTTCCAGCGCGTGCGCGAGATCCCCATGATGGTACGCCGATCGGGAACTTGACACGCGCAACATTGTTCCCTATCTTGACACTGTCAATCAAATAGACACTGTCAAGATTGGACCACCATGGCCTCCGCCCTCGTCATCGACGGTCACCCCGACGACCGCTCACTCACCGCCGAACTCTCCCGACGCTACGCAGAAGCGCACGCAGACGCCCGCCTGCTCGCGCTGCGCGATCTCGACTTCGATCCCCACCTGCGGTTCGGGTACCGCGAGCGCATGACCCTCGAACCCGACCTCGTCGAGGCGAGGGCAGCCCTGCACGAGGCGACGAACGTCATCATCGCCACCCCGCTGTGGTGGGGCGGCGTGCCCGCGGTTCTGAAGGGGTTCTTCGACCGCGCCCTGCTGCCCCAGCAGGAGTACCGCTACACCCCTGCGGGCCTGCCGGTCGGCCTGGTGGGCGCGAATCGCGGCCGCCTGCTGCTGCTCGCCGACACACCATGGTTCTTCACGCCGGTCACCGGAGTGCCCGCACAGACCCAGGTGGTGCGCAACACGATGAAGCTGGTCGGCATCCGTTCGGTGCGCACACATCGGATGCTGGGAGTGAAGGCCGCGTCGGCCGCGCGCATCGAGGGCTGGCTCGACCGCGCGGCCGCCCTCGGCGCGCGCGACGGGGAGCGCGACCGCCGGCCCGCGACGGCGCCGGCATCCGCCACCGCGCACTGAAGGCGACCCCTCGCGCGCTGAAGGCGACCCTGGCGCGCCGTGCCGTCAGGCCATTGCGGCCGCGGCGACCTCGTCCTCGCTGGTCGCGACCAGCTGACCGCACGCGCCGTCGATCTCCTTGCCGCGGGTGTCGCGCAGCGTGGTCGGGATGCCGGCGTCATTGAGTCGGCGGACGAACTCGTCCTGCACGGCCTTCTCGGATGCTGTCCAGATCGAACCGGGCGTCGGGTTCAGCGGGATCGGGTTCACGTGCACCCAGCCCTTGCCGCGCGAGTTGAGCTTGGATGCCAGCAGGTCGGCGCGCCAGGGGTGGTCGTTCATGTCCTTGATCAGCGCGTACTCGATCGACACCCGGCGGCCGGTCTTGTCGAAGTACTCGCGGGCGGCATCCAGTGCCTCGCCGACCTTCCAGCGCGAGTTCACCGGGATCAGCTCGTCGCGCAGCTCGTCGTCGGGGGCGTGCAGCGAGAGGGCGAAGGTGACCGGGATGTCCTCGTCGGACAGCTTGCGGATCGCCGGCACCAGTCCGACGGTCGACACCGTGATGCCGCGCGCGCTCATGCCGAGGCCGTCGGGCTGCCGTGCGACCATGATGCGGACAGCATCCATGACGCGCTTGTAGTTGGCGAGCGGCTCGCCCATGCCCATGAAGACGATGTTCGTCACACGTTCCCTGTCAGGACCGGTGGTTGAGCGCGCGGAGCGAGACGAAACCCCGCCGAGACCACCCTCGGCGATCAGACGGTTGGCGCGCACGATCTGCTCGATGATCTCGGCGGTCGACATGTTGCGGGTGAGCCCCGCCTGGCCGGTGGCGCAGAACGGGCAGTTCATGCCGCAGCCGGCCTGGCTCGACACGCACAGGGTGATCCGCCCCGGGTAGCGCATCAGCACCGACTCGACGAGCGCGCCGTCGTGCAGCCGCCAGAGGAACTTGATGGTGTCACCGCGATCGGTCTCGAGGCGCTTGACCTCGGTGAGCAGCGGCGGCAGCATGCCGGCGACGAGTTCATCGCGCTGGGCGGCGGGAAGGTCGGTCATCTGCGCGGGGTCGGACGTGTAGTGCGTGAAGTAGTGCGTCGACAGCTGCTTGGCCCGGAACCCGGGCAGGCCCAGCTCCTTGACCTTCTCGACGCGCTCGGCGGGGGTCAGGTCGGCCAGGTGCACGGGCGGCTTGCCGCGCTTGGGACTGGCGAACTGCAGCAGCGGCCGGCCTTCGGCATCCTTCTGCTGCGTCCAGCCCTCGGTCTTGGGGCGCACCTGGGTGCGCGCAGATCCGGTGGCGCGCACCGGGGTGGAACGGGGGCGCGAGTTCTCATCGGATGCTGACATGTCTCCAGGGTACGGGAGCCACCTGCGTAAAGAACTTGTAATGACAAGTTGCGGCAAGGAGAATGGAACAGACGAACGGAGCCCCATGACCGACCGCCTCGCCCGCACCCGCCAGACCGGCGTCCTCGCCGTACTGCGCGCTCCCTCCCCCGAGAGTGCGCTCGATGCCGCTGAGGCGATCATCCGCGGCGGCATCACCGGCATCGAGGTGACCTACTCGACCCCTGACGCCCCGGCCGTGATCCGCGAGCTCGTCGCACGGCACGGCGACGCCGCGCACATCGGCGCCGGCACCGTCACCACCGCCGAACAGGCTGCCGCTGCCGCCGATGCGGGAGCGGAGTTCCTCGTCAGCCCCGGCACGCTGCCCGACCTCACCCGCGCCATGCTCGACACCGGTCGCGTCGTGATGACCGGCGCCTTGACGCCGACCGAGGTCATGACCGCCCTGGATCTCGGCGTCGACGTGGTGAAGATCTTCCCGGCATCCCTGGGCGGGCCGTCGTACCTCGGCGCGCTGCGCGGTCCGTTCCCGGATGCCCCGCTGATGCCGACCGGCGGCGTCAAGCCCGACAACCTGGCGGACTGGTTCACCGCAGGCGCCGTGGCCGTCGGCGCCGGGGGCGATCTCGCGAGCGGGGCGTCGATCGCAGCATCCGACTGGGCCGATCTCGAGGCCCGTGCCGCGCGCTTCGCCGCCGCACTGGCGGCCGCGCGCGGCTGACGCCGACGCAGCCGACACGCCTCCGGGAACGAATGCAGGTCGAAAATACACTTGCAGGCGAACTCGTCGGCGTGTCGCCCTGCAAGCGTTCAATCTCCCTGCATCCGTTCCCGATTGAAGGAGCGGATGCCGGAAACCGGGCGCGTCAGTCCAGGAAGATGTCCGGGAACAGGCGGTCGTCGGGCGTACCCGGCACGGCGGCATACTTCGAGAAGTCGGTCACACCGGCATCCGACAGCACGTCCTCGACGATGAGCGTCTGACCGGTGTACTCGCGAGCGGGCTTGGTGAGCACCTCGTATGCGGCGTCGGCGTAGATCTCCGGCGTGCGGCTGACGGCCATCAGCCGGTCACCGCCGAGTACGTTCTGCACCGCGGCGGTCGCGATCGTGGTGCGCGGCCACAGCGTGTTCGCGGCGATCCCGGCATCCGCGAACTCCGCCGCGAGCCCCAGTGTCGCCATCGTCATGCCGTACTTGGCGAGAGTGTAGCCGGTATGGGCGCCCAGCCACTTCGGAGACAGGTTCAGCGGCGGCGACAGCGACAGGATGTGCGGGTTCTCGGCCTCGCGCAGCACCGGCACCGCGGCCCGCGAGAGCATGAAGGTTCCGCGCACGTTGACGTCCTGCATCAGGTCGTACTTCTTCGCGGCCAGATCGGTCGAGCGCGACAGGTCGATGACGCTGGCGTTGTTGATCACGATGTCGATGCCGCCGAACTCGCCCTGCGTCTTGAACACGGCACCGGTGACATCGTCGTCGTCGCGCACATCGCCGACGATCGGCAGAGCCTGGCCGCCCGCCGCGCGAATGGCATCGGCCGCCGTGTGCACGGTGCCCTCGAGCTTCGGGTGCGGGGAGTCGGTCTTGGCGAGCATCGCGATGTTCGCGCCGTCTGCCGCCGCGCGCAGCGCGATGGCGAGGCCGATGCCACGACTGCCGCCCGACATGAGGATGGTCTTGCCTGCGAGTGACATGGGGTCTCCTTACTTGGGTGCCATGCGGATGGCACCGTCGAGGCGGATGGTCTCGCCGTTGAGGTAGCCGTTTTCGATGATGTGCAGGGCCAGCGCCGCGTACTCGTCGGGCTTGCCGAGGCGCGCCGGATGCGGCACCTGCTGTCCGAGCGAAGCCTGCGCCGCCTCGGGCAGGCCCGCGAGCATGGGGGTCTCCATGATGCCGGGGGCGATCGTGCAGACGCGGATGCCGTGGCGCGCGAGTTCGCGCGCGATCGGCAGCGTCATGGCGTGCACGCCGCCCTTCGACGCCGAGTACGCCGGCTGCCCGATCTGTCCGTCGAAGGCCGCGACACTGGCGGTGTTGACGATCACGCCGCGGTCACCGCCCTCGGTCGGCTCGTTCTGCGCGATGACGGCGGCCGCCTGCGAGGTGACGTTGAAGGTGCCGACGAGGTTGATGCGCACGATCCGCTCGAAGGCCGCGAGGTCGGCGGGATTGCCGTCGCGGTCGATCACCTTGGCGGGTGGGGCGATGCCGGCGCAGTTGACGACGACGCGCAGCGGCGCGATCGCCTGAGCGGATGCCACGGCCGCGGCGACCTCGTCGGGGCTGGTCACGTCGGCGGGCGTGAAGACGCCGCCCAGCTCGGCGGCGATCTCGGCGCCGTTCGAGCCCGGCAGGTCGACGATCGCGACCTGTGCGCCCGCGGCGGCCAGCCGGCGCGCGGTGGCCAGGCCCAGACCGCTGGCACCACCCGTGATGAGCGCACCCTGTCCCGTGATCTGCATCGTGTTCTCCTTCGAAACGACACGCCACCTGTCCACGGCGTCGTGTGCGACTGGGTCTCAGCATACGTGGTTCTGAGTGCCGCCACTGGCGGGTTGCGCACGACAGGGGGATGCTGAGCACATGGACCTTCGTCGCAAACGAGCCTACGACACGGCCTCAGCCGAGGATGGGTTCCGTGTGCTGATCGACCGCCTGTGGCCGAGAGGGGTCTCGAAGGAGAGAGCCGCGATCGATCTGTGGGCCAAGGACATCGCGCCGAGCACCGAGCTGCGGCACGACTGGCACGCCGCGCCCGACACGGATTTCGAGATCTATGCCGATCGGTACCGGGCAGAACTGGCCGGTGAAGACGCCGAGGCGCTGCGCGCCCTGGCGGACGAGCTGCGACAGCATCCCATCGTCACCCTCGTCTACGCCCTGCACGACACCGAGCACAACCACGCCGTCGTGCTGGAGCAGGCCCTGCGCGAACTGCTCTGAGTCCGCGGACGAATCAGAGCTGGTTGACGCGGACCAGGTTGCCGGAGGGGTCGCGGAACGCGCAGTCGCGCACACCGTAGTCCTGGTCGGTGGGCTCCTGAACGATGTCGGCGCCTCCGGCCTCGAGGCGCTCGAACAGCCCGTCGAGGTCGTCGGTGCCCAGTGTGACGGCGGCGAGCACGCCCTTGGCCATCAGGTTCAGCACGGTCTCGCGCTCGGCCTCGGTCACGCCGGGGTCGACGACGGGCGGGTGCAGCACGATCGAGGTCGCATCCCCGGCAGGGCCGACCGTGAGCCAGCGCAAGCCGTTGTAGCCGACGTCGTTGCGCACCTCGAAGCCGAGCAGATCGCGGTAGAAGCCGAGCGCCGCCTCGGCGTCGGTGTGTGGGAGGAACGTGTTGTGGATCGAGATGTTCATGACCCCACGCTACGACCGCGTCACCGCCTGCGCTTCTCGATTCCTGACCGGTCTGGTGATCTGCTTCGCCAGGCACGGCGGGATGCCCTCGACCGAGCGGGAGGGGTCATCGCGGTAGGCACTGGGTGAGACGCCCACGAGCTGCGAGAAGCGGGTGCTGAAGGTGCCGAGCGACGAGAACCCGACGGCGAAGCAGATGTCGGTGACCGACAGGTCCCCGCGCCGCAGCAGCGTCATCGCCCGCTCGATGCGCCGCGTCATCAGATACGAGTACGGCGGCTCGCCGTAGATGCGCCGGAACTCACGGCTGAGGAATCCGGCCGACATGTGCACGCCACGTGCGAGGTCTTCGACGTTCAGCGGCTGGGCGAACTCGCGGTCGATGCGGTCGCGCACGTGGCGCATGACGGTGATGTCCGCCCGTTCATCCGAACCCATGCAGGCATTCTCGCAGAGGACCATCGGCGCGACGGCGGGCAGGATGGACACATGTCGATTCCCGCTGCGCCCGTGACCGTTCCCGAACGCGTGCGCGCGCTGGCGGACGGCGCCTCGCTGGAGTGCGTCTGGGAGAACGACTACGGCGGACTCACGTTCCGTGCCACGCCGGATGCCGGAGCGCCGTTCTTCATCAAGTGCGGCCCGCGTCACGCCGAGTCGAACCTGCGCGACGAGGCCGAACGTATGACGTGGGCTCGACGGTGGATCACCGTGCCGCGCGTTCTCGCGCAAGGTGAGGATGCCGAGCACGAATGGCTGGTCACTGCGGCGATCGATGGCGCGAGTGCCGTCGCTCCGCAGTGGGAGGCCCGGCCGGAGCTCGCCGTGCGTGCGGTCGGTGAGGGTCTGCGTGCGCTGCACGAGGGTCTGCCTGTCACGGAGTGCCCCTGGGAGTGGAGCGTGACCTCGCGCATCGAGAACGCCGAGCGCCGCGGCATCCGCGTTCCCGAGCGCTTCCGCACCCCGCCGCCGATCGACCGCCTCGTGGTCTCGCACGCCGACGCCTGCTGCCCGAACACGCTGCTCGATGCGGACGGACGCTGGATCGCGCACGTCGACCTCGGCCTCATGGGCACCGCGGACCGCTGGGCGGATCTCGCCGTGGCATCCATGAGCACCGAGTGGAACTACGGCCCCGGCTGGGAGGACGCGCTCATCGAGGCCTACGGCCTCACGCCCGACCGCGAGCGCCTCGCCTACTACCGCGAGCTCTGGAACGCCACCTGAGCCGCCGGCCGGGGCCGAGCCCCGTCACCGCGGCCCGCGCCCCGTCACCCGGGTCCGAGGATGAAGTTCCACGTACCCGTCGCGACAGCGGCGGCGATAGCGGATGCTGAGATCACCGCACCGATGAGCAGCAGCATCCACTCCTGCCCCCCGAAGCGCGCGGGGCGCGCCCACGCACGCCGGGTGCTCGCTCCGAAGCCGCGCGCCTCCATCGCGGTCGACAGCTTCGCACCGCGGCGGATCGAGAGCACCAGCAGTGCGAAGGCCATGCCGAGGAAGCGGCGGATCCGTCCGCGGTCGGCGACTCCGCGCGCACGGCGGGCCAGCTCGAGCGCACGCCAGTCGTCGACGAACAGCCCCACCATGCGCAGGCCCGCCAGCGCGCCGAGCACGAACCGCGCCGGCAGCCGCCAGGTCTGCGCGAGTCCGTCGGCGAGGTCGGTCGGATCGACGGTGATGAACAGCACCACCGAGGGCAGGGCGATCGCCAGCACCCGCAGCGTGGTGGCCCCGGCGAGCGCCAGCGACCCGTCGCTGATGTGCACCAGGAACCACTCGAAGTACACGGTGCCGCTCGCCTCGCCGTACAGCGCGATCGTCACACCGGTGAGGGGTGCCGCCAGCCACACCGGCCAGGTGCGCACCCAGAACTCCCGCCAGCCGATGCCGGCGAACAGGAACAGCACGCACTCCAGAGCGAGGGCGACGGCGGCCGAGACCATGTCGAGGGTGAGGATCAGCGGCACCGCGATCAGTGCACTGGCCCCCAGCTTCGCCACCGGATTGATGCGGGCCATGGCGCCGGTGCGCGCCCGCGTCTCGAGCAGCGTCACGACCGCGCCACCAGCGTGAGCTGCTCGGCGTGCAGAGCTGTGACCACATCGAGGTCGTGCGTGACCGTCACCAGTGCCGAGCCGGCATTCCGCAGATCGGCGAGCATCGCGATCAGCTCCTGCCAGGTGCGGGCGTCCTGACCGAAGGTCGGCTCGTCGAGCACGAGCACACGCGGGCGGGTCGCGAGCGCCGCGGCGACGGTCAATCGCCGCTTCTCGCCGCCGGAGAGCGTGTACGGGTTGGCCTTCGCGAGCCGGTCGAGCCGCAGTCTCTGCAGCAGCTCGTCGGTGCGGTCAGCGATCTCGGCCTCGGGCAGTCCCAGCGAGCGTGGGCCGATCGCGAGCTCGCCCTGCACCGTCGACGCCAGCAGCTGATGCTCGGGCTCCTGGAACACCGTGCCGATGCGGGTCAGCAGCTGCCGCGACGCCCACCGGATCGGGTACGGACCGGCGTCGCCCGCCAGGGCATCCGAGGCGATGAGATCGCCGCCCGCCGGCGGCAGCAGTCCCGCGAGGGTGAGGCCGAGCGTCGACTTGCCGACCCCGTTGGGTCCGGTGATCGCGAGCACCGACCCCGCCCGCACGTTCACGTCGATGCCCGCCGCGACCGTCGTGCCACGCACGCGGGCGACGGCGAGATCGCGGGCGCCGATCAGCACCTCCCCGGGTGGCGACGATGGCGGCGGCGGATACTGCGGTGCGCGCCCCGGCACCCAGACGCCAGCCCGCGCGAGCCGCTCGCCCTGCGCGGCGAGCACGGTGTCGGGATGCCCGTCGGCGATCACCCCGGCACCGCCGCCGTCGTCGCCGATCACGATGACCCGGTCGATCAGCGGCAGCCAGACGTCGAGCCTGTGCTCGACGACGATCAGCGTGGTGCGCTGCGCCGCCAGCATCCGCTCCACCGCCTCACGCACCTCGAGCACGCCATCTGGATCGAGGTTCGCGGTGGGTTCGTCGAGCAGCAGCAGCCCGGGCTGCATCGCCAGCGATCCCGCCAGCGCGAGACGCTGCTTCTGCCCGCCCGACAGCGCCTTCGTGGCCCGGTCACGCGGTACGTCGAGGCCCACCGCGTCGAGCGCCGCGTCGACACGACGCCAGATCTCGTCGCGCGGGATGCCGAGGTTCTCGCATCCGAACGCCACGTCGTCGCCGACCCGGGCGAGGATCACCTGCGAGTCGGGGTCCTGCAGCACGAGTCCGGTGCGGCCGCGTGCCGCGGCGGCGGGGATGCCGTCGATGAGCAGCTCGCCCTCGACCTCGCCTTCCTCATCACCGCCGAGCACACCGGCAAGGCCGTGCAGCAGCGTGGACTTGCCGGCACCCGAGGCGCCGAGCAGCAGAACCCGCTCACCGGGCTCGATGTGCAGCGACACGTCGCGCAGTGCCCACGCGAGGCGACTGGCATGCCGCCAGCCCCACCCGCGGGCCTCGACCGCTGCAGGTGCGATATCGCCCGCAGACGACATGGCCCTCCTCAGACCCGCGCCCGCACCTCGCGCCCCGAACCGAAGCGGTCGAGCGCCCCGGTCGACGCGAGCCCGCGGGCGAGCAGCCAGCCGAGCAGGCCGGCCAGCACGGCACCCGAGATCACGGTGCAGATCAGGTAGACGACGGTGAACGCCGCGCCCGATCCGGCGAACCACAGGAGCAGGTTGTTGACACCGCCGAACAGCGCAGCACCCGCACCGGCGAGCATCGCGACGGGCAGGGTCCACACCCGGTAGGCGAACAGCAGGAAGATCAGCTCGGCACCGAGCCCCTGCACGAGGCCCGCCTCGATCGTGAGGAAGCCACCCCACTGCGCGCCGGCGAGAGCCGAGACCACCGCGGCGATCGTCTCGACGTAGATCGCGGCGCCGACCTTGCGGATGATCAGACCGCCGAGCACGCCGGCGATCAGCCACGGGCCGTCGAGCAGCCCCTGCACTCCGGGCATCAGCGGCTCGAGCAGGGCCTTCGGCCCGAGGTAGCCGACGTTCCAGGCCAGGAACAGGAACCCGCAGGCGACGCCGAGAACACTGGCGACGACGATGTCGACGACGCGCCAGCGCCAGATCTCCGGCCGTCCCAGCCCCGTGCGGGTGGTGGTGGACGTGCGTGTGGACGTACTCATATGATCTCCTCCCTGCGCCGGCATGATCCGGATCAGGTTCGACGGTCGAAGCGCGGTTCGCTTCCTCTCAGCCCGGCTTGCCGGACTCCCGTGGTTGTGCCATCGATCATAGTCCGGTCAGCGGACATAGCGACGTTCGGTAGCGTGGACGGGTGACCACCTCCCCCGAGTCCACGCGCCCTGCCACGCGCCGTGAACTGCGCGAGCGCGCCCATGCGCAGGCAGAGACAGCCTTCCGCGGTCCGCTGCCGGCCTTCGGCGACTCACTGCGCGCCGCCGACGACGGCATCATCGACGATGCCCCTACCCCCGGAGACCCTGGCGAAGCACGTCCCCCGAGCGACCGTCTCGACGAAGTCGTCGACGACACGGACACTGCGGAACACCCCCTGGTTACCGGCTTCACCGACGGCTACCTCGATACTGTGCCTGTGGGTGTCGCCGATTCAGAGCCCGAGCCGCGCTTCTTCAGCGTGCCCGCAGACGGGCATCCGCATTCGATCGACGCCGACGCCGATCCGGATGCTGAGTTCGACGCACTGCTCGAGGAGGGCACTGCGACCCGCGAGGTCGCCGTGGTCGGCACATCGTCGCCCGCGCCCGAACCGCAGACCGAGTGGGCTGACGAGAAGCGTCCTCCCACGGCGCTCACCTGGATCGACACCACCGCGCTGACGCCCGAGTCGCTGCCCGAGTCGCGCACGTCGCCCGAGCTGTTCGCCGGCGCAAAGCTGGTGCCCGGCTGGCTGCGTCCGCGCGTGCTGATCCCGATCGGGATCGTCGCAGCTGTGTGCGGCTCGTATGTCGCCACGACGCTGCTGTGGCCGCTGAACGCCGTCGCCCCCGTGGCCGATACGGCGAAGGTCGAGATCGCACCCGCTCCGGTGGCCGCCGTCACATGGCCGGGCACCGGCAGTGCCGCGGTGACGGTCGAGGGCATCGCCCCGGTGGCCTCCACCACCGACCGCGACGAGATCGCCAGCATCTCCAAGGTCGCGAGTGTGCTGATGGTGCTCGACGAGCTGCCGCTCGAGCCGGGCGAACAGGGTCCCAGCTTCGAGTTCGACTACGGCGACACCGTCGATTATTGGCAGTACCGCAGCATGGACCAGTCGGCACTCGACGTTCCGGTGGGCGGCAGTCTGACCGAGTACCAGATGCTGCAGGGCGTGCTGCTGGGGTCGGCCAACAACTACATCGACCGGCTCTCCGACGAGCTGTGGGGATCGGACTGGGCGTTCGCGCAGGCATCCGAGAAGTGGCTGAGCGACCACGGCATCGACGGCATGGTGATCGAGTCGCCGTCCGGCTTCGACGAGGACAACATCGCCTCGCCGACGGCTGTGCTCGAGCTCGGCGAGCTCGCGATGAAGAACCCGGTGTTCGCCGAGATCGTCGGCACCCGCACGGCCGAGATCCCCGGCGCCGGTACCGTGACCAACACGAACGGCATGCTCGAGGACGCCGGCGTCGTCGGCATCAAGACCGGCACGCTCTCGCACTGGAACCTGCTCACCGCCAAGGATGTCCCGTCCGGCGACGGCACCGTGCGCCTGTACGCGGCCGTTCTCGGTCAGGACGACGACGAGGCGCGCTTGGCCGTCACCCGCCAGCTGTTCGCCGAGGTCGAGGCGTCGCTCGCCTCCCAACCGATCGCCGTGCCGAAGGGCACGGTCGTCGGGCACGTCTCGACCGAGTGGGGCGATCCGGTCGACGTGGTGTCGGATGCCGACGCGCAGGTCGTGCTGTGGAACGGCGCCACGGCGACCGCGAAGACGACCCTCGACCTGGGCGACGAAACCGAGGCCGGCGCGCAGATCGGCACGCTGATCGCAGAGGGTCCGCTCGGCACGGCTGAGACCTCGGTATCGCTCGCCGGAGAGATCACCCCGCCCAGTGCCTGGTGGCGCCTGACGCACCCGCTCGAGCTGCTCGGCATCGACTGACGCGCACGCCGGCCCGGCCCGCCCCGCGGGAGACGTCGCAGAAACAGAGAGCGCCCGCCCCGTGGGAACGGGGCGGGCGCTCTGCGTGGTGCGTCAGTCGCGGCGGGGGTCGGATGCCGTCGACTCGGCGTCCTTCACCGCCTCGGCCAGCTGTACGGCGTCCGGCGCTTCGGCGATGGCCTGCTCGGCAGCGGCCTCGGAGGCATCATCGGCCTCGCCGGTGACGATCACGGGCACCGAGCCCGTCAGCGCCTCCTCGGCGTCGATATCGGTCGCGGCCTGCTCGAACTGCGACTGGTACAGGCGCCAATAGGCGCCCTGCTTGGCGATCAGCTCGTCGTGGTCGCCCTGCTCGACGATGTCGCCGTGCTCCATCACCAGGATGAGGTCGGCATCGCGGATCGTCGACAGGCGGTGCGCGATCACGAACGAGGTGCGCCCCTGGCGCAGTGCGGCCATGGCGTGCTGCAGCAGCAGCTCGGTGCGGGTGTCGACGGCGCTGGTCGCCTCGTCGAGGATGAGGATCGAGGGCCGCGCCACGAACGCGCGGGCGATCGTGATCAGCTGACGCTCACCGGCCGACACGTTCGAGGCGTCCTCGTCGAGCACGGTCTCGTACCCGTCGGGCAGCGAGTGCACGAACCGGTCGACGTACGTCGCCTCGGCGGCCGCGATGATCTCGTCATCGGAGGCCGACTCGTTGCCGTAGCGGATGTTGTCGCGGATCGTTCCGCCGAACAGCCACGGATCCTGCAGCACCATGCCGGTGCGGCGACGGAGGTCGTCGCGGGTCATCTTCGAGATGTCCTGCCCGTCGAGCAGGATCTGGCCCGAGTCGAGCTCGTAGAACCGCATGATGAGGTTCACCAGCGTCGTCTTGCCGGCACCGGTCGGACCGACGATCGCGACGGTCTGCCCCGGCTCGACCCGGAACGACAGGTCCTTGATGAGCGGGCGGTCGTCGCTGTACGAGAAGGCCGCATGTTCGAACTCGATCACGCCCCGCCCGTCCTTCACGGTGGGGGCGTCCTCGTCGTCGGGGTCCTGCTCGTCGGCATCCAGGAAGTCGAAGACGCGCTCGGCCGAGGCCGTGCCCGACTGCACGACCGCCGCCATGCCGCCCAGCTCGCTGAGCGGCTGGCTGAACTGCTGCGAGTACTGGATGAACGCCTGCACGTCACCCAGGCGCAGGTTTCCGCCGGCGACCATCAGCCCGCCGAGCACGGCGATGCCGACGTAGGTGAGGTTTCCGACGAAGGTCATGGCGGGCATGATGATGCCCGACAGGAACTGCGCCTTGAAGCTCGCCTGGAACAGCTCCTCGTTCTCGACCTGGAACTTGTCGAGGGCGTCCTGCTCGCGACCGAACACCTTCACCAGCGCGTGGCCGGAGAAGGCCTCCTCGACGCGGGCGTTCAGTCGGCCGACCTTGCGCCACTGGGTGCCGAACGCCTTCTGAGAGCGCGGACCGATGATGCCGAAGATGACGCCCATCAGCGGCAGCGAGACCAGTGCGACCAGCGCCAGCTGCCACGAGATGGAGAACATCATGATCAGCACGCCGATCACGGTGAGCACCGAGGTCAGGGCACCCGACAGCGACTGCTGCATGGTCTGCGTGATGTTGTCGATGTCGTTGGTGACCCGCGAGATCAGCTCGCCACGCTGCACCTTGTCGAAGTACGACAGCGGCAGGCGGTTGATCTTGGCCTCGACGCTCTCGCGCAGACGCCACATGGTGCGCACCATGATCACGTTGATGACGTAGCCCTGGATCCAGCTGAGCAGAGCCGAGACGACGTAGATCGCCATCACCGCCACGATGATCCAGCGCAGGCGCTCGAAGTCGACGCCGTCACCGACCTGGAAGTCGGCCATGGCGCCGACCATGTTGGCGAAGTCGTCCTGGCCGGCGGCGCGCAGCGTCTCGACCACCTGGTCCCTGCTGGTGCCCTCGGGGAAGCCGGGGGCTCCTCCGACGCTCTGGCCGAGGACGTTCGAGATGAAGCCCTCGTAGACGATGTTGGTCGCCTCGCCGAGAACCTTCGGCGCGATCACGGCCAGGACGACGCCGATGGCGCCGAGCACCGACACGAAGACGAGCCAGATGGCCGAGGGCTTGAGCAGGCCGATCATGCGGGCGAAGCTCTTGCCGAAATTGTCGGCCTTGCCCGCCGCGGGGCCGTCCCAGCCGCCTCCGTCCAGGCGCGCCGCCTCAGCCAGCTCTGCCTCGTAGGCGTCGTCGGCCGAGACCTCGGATGCTGCTGTGGTCACGGTCTTGTCGTTCGTGCTCTGAGTCTCTGAGTTCGTCGAGCGGCTCATGCGTCCACCCCCAGCTGCGATTCGACGATCTCGCGGTATGTCGAGCTCGTGGCGAGGAGTTCATCGTGCGTGCCGACGCCGGCGAGGGTGCCGTCTTCGATCACGACGATGCGGTCGGCGTCGGTGATGGTCGACACGCGCTGCGCGACGACGATCTTGGTCACCTCGGGCAGTTCGCGCCACAGTGCCTGCCGCAGTCTCGCATCGGTGGTCAGGTCGAGTGCCGAGAACGAGTCGTCGAAGACCAGGATCTGCGGCTGGTGCACGATCGCCCTGGCGATCGCGAGCCGCTGCCGCTGACCGCCCGAGACATTGGTGCCGCCCTGGGAGATCCGGGAGTTCAGCCCCTCGGGCATCGCCTCGACGAAGTCCCGCCCCTGAGCGATCTCGAGCGCCTTCCAGAGCTCTTCGTCGGTGGCCTCCTCACGGCCGTAGCGCAGGTTGGATGCCACAGTGCCGGTGAACAGGAACGGACGCTGAGGCACTAGGCCGATGCCCTGCCACAGGGCATCCACGTCGGCCTCGCGCACGTCGACACCACCGACCCGAACGGCGCCGCCCGTGACGTCGAACAGGCGCGGGATCAGCGAAACCAGCGTGGTCTTGCCCGATCCGGTCGATCCGACGATCGCGACGGTCTCACCCGGCGCCGCGGTGAAGCTGATCCGGCTGAGCACGGGGGCCTCGGCGCCGGGGTAGGTGAACTCGACGTCGTCGAAGGCGACGGCGCCGGGCTCGGGGAACGCGGTCGTGCCGTTCTCGGGCCGGGTCATCGACGACTCGGCGTCGAGCACCTCGCCGACGCGCTCGGCCGAGACAGCGGCGCGCGGGATCATCATCGCCATGAAGCTCGACATGATCACGCCCATCATGATCTGGCCGATGTACTGCATGAAGGCGAACAGGGTGCCGACCTCGACGTTGCCCTCGTTGATCTCGATGCCGCCGAACCAGATGACGGCCACGACGGTGACGTTGAGGATCAGCATGAACAGCGGGAACAGCAGCACGAACAGCGAGCCGATCTTGCGCCCGAGCACCATCAGGTCGGTGTTGGCGACGCGGAACCGCTGCTCTTCGATGCGCTCGCGCACGAAGGCGCGCACCACGCGCACCCCCGTCAGCTGCTCGCGCATGATGCGGTTCACGGTGTCGAGCTTGCGCTGGTTGGAGCGGAACAGCGGCACCATGCGGCCGATGATGAGCACGGCGACGATGAGCAGCACCGGCACCGAGACGGCGATCAGCCAGCTGAGGCCGACGTCGGTCTGCACGGCCATGATGATGCCGCCGATGGCCAGCAGCGGGGCGGTGACGAACATGGTCGCGCCCATCATCGCCAGCATCTGCACCTGCTGCACGTCATTGGTGTTGCGGGTGATCAGCGAGCCGGCTCCGAACTGCGAGACCTCGCGCTCGGAGAAGCCGCTCACGCGGGAGAACACGTCGGCGCGGATGTCACGGCCGAGTGCCATCGCCGCCTTCGCAGCGAAGAACGTCGCCACGATCGACGCGACGATCTGGCCGAGGGAGACGGTCAGCATGAATGCACCGTGCGACCAGATGTAGCCGATGTCGGCGCGGGCCACGCCCTGGTCGATGATGTCGGCGTTCAGCCGGGGCAGGTAGAGCGAGGCCATCGCACTCGCGAACTGGAACACCAGCACGCCGAGCAGCAGCCATCGGTATCGTGAGAGGTATCGAAAGAGGATTTTTCCCAGCACAGGCAGACTTCCTTGCGAGATTGAGAGTGGCCGGAAAAGGCCACACGATAGCGTGCCACGAACTTCCGACCTTCGTATCCCCCTCAGGGATGACCTTCGCTGACAGGGAAACGCCCGAATAGACTCGCTGGAGCGAGCGAAGGGAATCCATGCGCGAGGACGAGACGGCCGCACCCGCGGTGCTGATGGTGTGCGACTACTCGCTGCGCTACCTGGGCGGTGCGCAGACCGCCTTCCTGCGGCAGGCCGAAGCGCTGGCCGACGAAGGTGTGCGGGTCGTGGTGCTCGCCCCCGATGCGGATGCACTCGCCCTGCGGCGCGCCGACGATGAGATGGCGGGTGCTGTGCAGCATCCGCTCGTCACGATCGCACCGCCCCGGCGCGGCACGATCCCCGTGCTCGACCTGCCGCTGCTGGGCCGTGCCGGCGATCTCGCTCCGCTGGTCGCCGCGACGATCCGGCGGCATGAGATCGGCGCCGTGGTCGTGCACTCCGAGTTCGCCCTCGCGGCAGCGGCGATCGCCGTGGCCCGCCGCCTCGGCATCCCCTCGCTGCACACCGTGCACACCTTCTTCTGGCGCGCGCCCGCCGTGCTCGCGCCGTTCGCACCGCTGGTCTCACGCGTGCACGGTGCGCTCACCGGCATCCGCGGCGGTGACCGCTTCACCGGCAGCCATCCGCTCAACAACGCGCTGCGCACGATGACCCTGCGCATCGCCCAGCGCGCCGACATCGTCCTCTCGCCGTCACGCCATCAGGCGGAGGCGCTGCGCGCCGCCGGAGCCGGACGCGTGGAGGCGTTCTCGAACGTGGCGCAGCCGCTGCGCGTGGCGGCCGCTCCCGAGGGCGGTCCGCTGCGCCTGCTGTGGGTGGCGCGGTTCGCGCCCGAGAAGCGCCTCGAGGTCGCGCTCGATGCCATGCGCCTGGTGGTCGAGCGGCTCGGCCCGGATCGCGTGCATCTCGACGTCGCGGGCGGCACCCACCGCCCCGTCGAGGCGGTGACGTTCCACGGCCCGGTGCCCGGTGAGCGGGTGGGTGAGCTGATGGACGCCGCCGATGCCGCACTCATCACCTCGCTGGGCTTCGACAACCAGCCGATGGTCGCGCTGGAGGCCTTCGCCCATGGACGTCCGGTGATCGTCAGCGATCCGGTGCTGGCCACCGAGTTCGAGGAGGCCGCGATCGGCACGACCACCCCTGATGCCGAGGGCTTGGCAGACCAGATCGTGCGCCTCGAGGCCGATCGGGCGCTGCTCGCCCCGCACCGCGAGGGCGCCGTCGCCTACGCCCGCGAGCGCCAGCCCGCCGCGCACGTCGCCCGCCTGCGGGAGCTCATCGCCTCGGTCTGACGATCAGAACAGCGGCGCCTCGGGAACGTAGGCGCGGGCTGCGGCGCCGGCATCGTCGGGCATCTCGGCGATCGTCGCGGGCTGCCATCTCGGCTGCCGGTCCTTGTCGACAAGCTGCGCGCGGATGCCCTCGACCAGGTCGGGGTGATTGTGCGCGAACCACATCACGCGGCGGTACTCGCCCTCAAGGGCTTCCCGCACGCCGCTCATGGCACGCGCCTCGCGAACGGCATCGAGAGTGACGGCGAGGGCGGTCGGCGACAGCTCCTCGAGAGTGGCGAGGGCGGATGCTGCGCCCGGGGCATCCGATGCGCGCAAGCGCTCCACGATCCCGCCGACGGTGTCGGCGGAGAACGCCTCATCGACCCACTCCCGCACGTCAGGCAATGAGGACGGCTCGGGCGTCTCGTCGAACAGCAGCACCATCTCGTTCGGGGTGCCGGGATCGGCCCGATAGGCGAGCGCATCGCGCAGCGCGTCGAGATTCTCGGAGGGCACGAAGTGGTCGGCGAAGCCGAGGTGGACGGCATCCGCCCCGCTCATGCTCTGTCCCGTCAGACCGAAGTACTCGCCCATGCGCCCCGGCGCCCGGCCGAGCAGCCAGGTGCCGCCGACGTCCGGGGTGAAGCCGATGCGCGTCTCGGGCATGGCCAGACGTGATCGCTCGGTGACGATGCGCACCGCCGCGTGGCCGGCCAGGCCGATGCCGCCGCCCATCGTGATGCCGTCGGCGAAGACCACGACCGGCTTGGGGTACTCGGCGATCAGGGCGTTCATGGCGTACTCGGCGCGGAAGAACTCCGCGGTGCGCTCGGGGGCGCCGGCCACGATCTGGTCGTGCAGCGCGCGAACATCGCCGCCGGCGCACAGCCCGCGATCGCCCGCGCCGTCGATCAGCACGGTCTGCACGTCGCTGTCGTCGATCCACGCGGTCAGTGCCGCCGTGATCTGCTCGATCATCCCCAGATCGAGCGCGTTGATCGCACGGGGACGGTTGAGGGTGATGCGGCCGAGGGAGCTCTCGGTGCGCGCGAGGACGGTGGCTTCTTCGACGTCGGTCACGGTCGCCAGGCTACTCCGCTTCGGGTTCTGCCCCCATTCGGGCCCCCGGGATGGGCGTTTTCGGCAGGTAAGACCCGCATTCTCAGGTATTTCCGAGAAGATGGGGTGAACTGGCAGACAACAGGGGGAGTCACCATGCCTGAAGGACAGGTGCTTGAATTCGCCGACGTCACCAAGCGCTTCAATACGGTCACCGCCGTCTCCGAGCTCTCCGTGCGCGTCGAGCCGGGAGCCGTGACCGGCTTTCTCGGGCCCAACGGCGCGGGCAAGACGACATCGCTGCGCATCCTGCTCGGGCAGATCAAGCCGACGACCGGCACAGCCACCATCGGCGGCGTGCCGTACTCCGAGCTGCGCCAGCCGCTGCGCACGATCGGCGCCGTGCTCGAGGAGTCGTCATACCGTCCACGTCGCACGGCGGCGCGTCACCTGAACATCGCGGCAAAGGCCAACGGCATTCCCAGCGAGCGCGTGGCCGAGGTGCTGCACCTGGTCGGCCTGCAGGACGACGCCGACACCCGTCTGGGCAGCTACTCGCTGGGCATGCGCCAGCGTCTCGCGGTCGCGACCGCCCTGCTCGGCGATCCCGGCGTGCTGGTGCTCGATGAGCCCGCGAACGGCCTCGACCCGGAGGGCATCCGCTGGATGCGCCTGCTGATGCGTCGTCTCGCCGACGAGGGCCGCACCGTGCTCGTCTCGTCGCACGTGCTGAGTGAGATCGAGCAGGTCGCCGACAACGTCGTGGTGCTGTCGCGGGGCAAGGCGGTGTTCTCGGGCAGCATGGACGATCTGGCCGACCCCGCCGGCGGCGCCGTGGTCGTGGATGCCGAGGATCGCCCTGCGCTGATCGCGGCGCTCACCTCTGCCGACCTCTCGTTCGACCTGCTGCGCTCCGGCGTGACCGTGCGCAACTCGGATGCCACGCGGGTGGGTGCCATCGCCGCCGAGGCGGGGATCGCTCTGAGCACCCTGCAGCAGCGCGGGCCAAGCCTGGAGGAGGTCTTCCTCGACCTGGTGTACGGGCGCCGCGGTGACAGCCCCCGGGTGGACGAGGTCGCGAACCCGGTCACCCACCCCGCCGGGTCCGCCGACCCGGTCGCCGATGCCGCGCTGGTCGCCGGTGGCGTGCCCCTCGCCGGGGCGGCCGCGGTGGTCGCCGACGGCGGCGTGGTCGCCGCCGCGGGCGTCGGCTACGGCACGGCGCCGATCGACATCATCCCGTCGGGCGCGGACGCTGATGCGGATGCGGATGCATCGAATGCGGCCGGCGAGACTGCGGGTGAGCACGAAGCGACCGGCGAAGCCGCCGACGATGCGGATGCTGCGACCGACGTTCCCGTCGCGAGCGAGACGGCGATCGACCATGAGGCTCCCCTCCTCGGCGAGACGCCGATCGCCGACGACGCTTCGGTCGAGGGCGAAGCGGCTCCGATCGCGGACGCCGACGACGAGGTGGACGATGTCGATGTCTCGGATGCCTGGGCTCCCCGTGCCGCCGATGCGGCAGCATCCGACTCTGCCGAAGGCGACACAGCGCGCGACGATTCGGCGGCTGCACCGGCGAGCACCGATGAGGACGACGCGCAGGACCGCCCGGTGCTGCTGCCGACGGCCACGGCCTCGGTCGCTCTGCCCATCACCCACGAGGTGCAGTCCTTCACGGATCTGATCACCGGCATCCCCGCCAGCACGACCGACGATCCGACGCCGGGCACCGAGGCGATCCCGGTGGCGCCACCGGCCGTCGTGCACGACGATGACGACGACTCCGCCGTCGACGATGCCGAGGACGATCCACGACTCGCGGCGATGCGCACCTCGCTGTCGTCCGCTGCCAGCCGTTTCTTCGACGGCCCCGCGCCGAGCTATCCCTACGGCACCGCGGATTCCCGGGCGACGGCCAGCAGCCCATCGGCGAACGAGGCGGACTCCACCCCCGCTGGCGAGGCGGAGCAGCCCGACGCCCCGTCAGACGAGCAGGACGACCAGTCCGCCGACCAGCACCACGGCTGACCGCCGAGTCCGGCCCGGGCGCCGGGTCAGGCCGGGCGGGATCAGGCCGGGCGGGGTCGGATCACCGGACGCTGACGCTTAGGTGTCGGCACCGGTGCGGTCGACGCGATGTCGACGACGTCCTCGGGGTGCTCGGTCACGTCGAGACGCAGCGCCTGCGTGAGCGCGAGCCCGTGGCGGGTCGTCAGGATCAGCCGCTGATACTGCGGGTCACCCTCGAGGTCGATCACGACGCTGGGACGCCGACGGCGGATCAGCACGAAGTCCGTCGTGCCGGCCGCCTTCCAGGTGCCCGCGGCCAGAATGCCGGGGATGTAGGTTCCCGGTCCCGGCACACCGCGCATCCAGGTCCACGCATCGTCGGTGAGCTGCACCTTGGTGATGTGCTCACGCTCGATGTGCAGGTTGGCGCGATGGAAGGTGGATGCCCGCTCGATCGGAGACAGCACGACCTCGAGTCGCGTCTGATCCAACAGCAACGTCACCATGCGTACAGTCTGCCAGCGCCGCCCTGCGAGATGCCTGCGACTTGCTCACAGGACCGCAACGATCCCTTGGTGGGATCGCACAGCATTCGGGTGCGGCGTTCTACGCCCGGCCTTTGGTCCGCATCATGAATTCTCCGAACAACGGAACAGTGAAAGCCGTATCGCCATGCGCGGGGCTGTAGATCATTCCTTTGGTGATCAAGCCCGATCGGCGAGGAGCGACGCTCTCAACTCTCACCCCGAGTGCAGCCGCGATATCACCGGATCTATGCGGACCGGGTCCCAACTCGGCCATTGCAGCCAGATATTCCTTCTCTTTAGGGGTCAGCCGATCCAGACGCACAAGGAAGAAATTGCGGTCGAGGTGATCCGTCACGATCGTTCGCACCCCGTCAACATCACCAAGGTCGATTCGTGGTCCCTGACTGTGGTTCCACAGGTGATATCCCCACTCCTGAACGAAGTAAGGATAACCGGCCGTCTCGGCGATCAAAGCTGCGATTGCATCATCAGTGAAGGTGACCCCCTGCGCTTCAGCAGGAACGACGAGCGCCGCGCGCGCATCGGAGTCGTTCAGCGACCCGATCGCCGGAAATTCGAAGAGCCTCTCAGCGTACGACTTCGAATCACCCGCGAGGCCAGGCAACTGGGGAAGTCCTGCGCCGACGAGGACGACAGGAAGATTGAGCTGGGTTGTGCGATGGATTGCCGAAATGGCGGCGCCGAGCTCCTCTGCGGTGAGATATTGCACCTCATCGATCGCGATGAGAATGCCCGTGTCCCGCTCGACTGCAGCCTCCCCGGCAGCAACAAGCAGATCAGTGAGATCGTCGGACAGTACGCCAGAGTCGGCGGTGCCGGCGAGCGCGTCCAAGTCCAATGACACCGAAGAGCCATCAGGTAGCTGCATTTGAAAGGACTTCAGCACTCTTAGCGCCTTCAGCGCCTTCGCCGACGGCTTCCTCGCATCGAATGTCAGGAGAATCTTGCGCAATGACCTCGTCAACAACGACCGCAGATCACCTGTCTCGGGTGCTTCGATGAATGCGACGGCGAGACCCTCATTTTCTGCGATCTCCGTGAACCGGTTGAGGAGCACTGTCTTGCCGACACCGCGAAGCCCGATGGGCATGACACTCTTGCCTGGCATCCCGTTGAGCGCTCGGCGCAACAACGTACCGAAGTGATTGATGTATGCGTCACGACCGAGGAGCGCTGGCGGTTGCGTGCCTGCGCCGGGGCGGTAAGGATTCTGTAGTTCGTCCATCTTGATAGATCTTATCGGTCGAAAGGATAAGATCTATCAAGACACTTACATCAGGCGAACCTTATCGAGTCGCCAGATAAGGTCCATCCATGTTGATCACTTCGCAGCGGCGGCGGCCCGAGCAGCCGCGGGCAGAGCGGCCTCGATCGCCGCCAGCTCCTGATCGCCGTGTGCGGCGGTGAGGAACCACGCCTCGAACACGCTCGGCGGCAGTGCCACGCCCTGCTCGCGCATCGCGTGGAAGAAGGGTGCGTACCGGAACGACTCCTGCGCCTGTGCCTGCGCGTAGTCGCGCGGGGTCTCGGCGGCGAAGACGACGCCGAACAGGTTGCCGGCCCGCGGTACGGCGTGCACGACACCGGCATCCGACAGCGCGGTGTCGAGAGCGGATGCCAGGCGATCGGCGGCCGCGTCGATGCCGGCGTACACCTCGTCGGTCGCGAGGCGCAGCGTGGCAAGGCCCGCGGCGACCGAGAGCGGATTCCCAGACAGCGTGCCCGCCTGGTACACCGGCCCGACCGGCGCGAGCAAGTCCATGATCTCCGCGCGGCCACCCAGCGCCGCCAGCGGCATGCCGCCGCCGACGACCTTGCCGAAGGTGATGATGTCGGGCAGGTACTGCTCACCGCTCTGCTGCTGCAGTCCCCAGAAGCCGGCCGGGTGCACGCGGAACCCGGTGAGCACCTCGTCGAGGATCATCAGCGCGCCGTGTGCGTGCGCGGTCTCGGCGATCAGGCGGTTGAAGCCCGACACCGGTGGAACGACGCCCATGTTCGCGGATGCGGCCTCGACGATCACCGCGGCGATGCGGTCACCGTGCTCGGCGAACACGGCGGAGAGAGCATCCGGGTCGTTGTAGTCGATCACCAGCGTCTGCGCGGCGATCGGCGCCGGCACTCCCGCGGAGCCGGGCAGCGCCAGGGTCGCCACGCCTGAGCCTGCGGCGGCGAGCAGACCGTCGGAATGCCCGTGGTAATGGCCGGCGAACTTGACCAGCAGGTCGCGACCGGTGGCACCGCGCGCGAGGCGGATCGCCGTCATGGTCGCCTCGGTGCCGGTCGAGACCAGTCGCACCCGCTCGACCGGTCGCGCGTCGCCGTGGCGCACGCGCTTCGCGATCATCTCGGCGAGTTCGACCTCACCTTCCGTCGGGGCGCCGAACGACAGACCGCGCGTCGCCGCCTCCTGCACCGCCTGCACGACCTCGGGGTGCGCGTGACCGAGCAGCGCAGGACCCCACGATGCGACGAGGTCGAGATAGGTCGCGCCGGCGGCGTCCGTCACCGTCGCGCCGGAAGCGGATGCCAGAAAACGCGGCGTCCCGCCCACGGAACCGTACGCGCGAACCGGCGAGTTCACACCGCCGGGAATCACCGCGCGGGCGGCGTCGAACAGGGAGTCGTTGCGATCAGACATGCAGACCAGCGTAGATCCCGCGGCTATGTTCGCGCCTGGTGTACCGGATCACTGATGGTCGGTGTGCCTGGCGGCGTGTCGGAAAACGACATGCCGGTCCTGCACCGGCGGCATCAGTAATCCGGCACGGGAACGGATCGGATGGGCACCGGGTGGCGGGTCAGGACCGCAGCCGTGCCGCTTCGAGAGCCCAGTACGTCAGCACCGCGTCGGCACCGGCACGACGGATCGACATGAGCGACTCGAGGATCGCGCCACGACGATCGATCCAGCCGTTCGCGGCTGCCGCCTCGACCATGGCGTACTCGCCGGACACCTGGTACGCCCACACCGGCACATCCACGGCATCGCGCACCTCGCGCAGCACGTCGAGGAAGCCCATCGCGGGCTTCACCATCACGATGTCGGCGCCCTCGTCCTGATCGAACAGCGCTTCGCGCACACCCTCGCGGCGGTTGCCCGGATCCATCTGATACGTGCGTCGGTCGCCCTGCAGCTGCGAGTCGACCGCCTCGCGGAACGGCCCGTAGAACGCGCTGGCGTACTTGGCCGAATAGGCCAGCAGCAGCACGTCGTGGAAGCCCTCGGCGTCGAGCGCCCCGCGGATCGCGGCGACCTGGCCGTCCATCATTCCGCTGAGCCCCAGCAGCTGCGAGCCGGCGCGCGCCTGCGCGAGAGCCATCGACTCGTACCGCTCGAGTGTGGCGTCGTTGTCGACAGCACCGGAGTCGGAGAGCACTCCGCAGTGCCCGTGGTCGGTGAACTCATCCAGGCACAGGTCGGTCTGCACCACCAGCGCATCGCCGACCTCGGCCACGAGAGCCTCGGTCGCGACGTTGAGGACGCCCTTCGGGTCGTCCGCCCCTGCGCCGATGGCATCGCGCACTTCGGGCACGCCGAAGAGCATCACCCCGCCGAGGCCGGCCTCGGCAGCATCCGACGCCGTCTTCTTCAGCGAGTCGAGCGAGTGCTGCACGACGCCGGGCATCGAGCCGATCGGCGACGGCTCGGCGAGACCCTCGCGCACGAACATCGGCAGCACCAGCTGTCGCGCCTCGAGCGAGGTCTCTCGCGCGATCGAGCGGACCGGCGCCGACTGACGGAGACGGCGCAGCCGCGCCTCAGGAAACCGACTCACGGCGCGAACTCGTCGGCCGCGTGCGGAAGCGTGAAGTGCGAGACGGTCTCGATCAGGGCATCCACGGTCTGCTTGTCGGCGATCGCGGCGATCGTCAGCCCCGCCTTGCGGGCGTCCTTCGCGGTGCGCGGGCCGATCGCGGCCAGCAGCGTGCTGTCGGGAATCTCGGGGAACTGCTCGCGCACCTGACCGGCGACCGAGCCGCTGGTGATCAGGATCGCGTTGATGCGGCCGTTCTCGACGTCGCGGCGGATGCGGTCGGTGACCGGCACACCCACCGTGCGGTAGGCGACGACGCTGTCGACGTCATGACCGGCATCCTTGAGCATCACCGAGAGCACCGGCTTGGCGATCTCGCTGCGCAGTGACAGGATGTGCCGAGGCTCGGGCTCGAGGCCGATCATCTGCTCGGCCATCCCCGCGGCGGAGTTGTCGAGGTCGGGGACCAGGGCGACCTCGTAGCCGACCGCATGCAGCGCCGCAGCCGTGGTCTCGCCGACGGCGGCGACCTTGGTGGTGCGCGGGATCTCGACCCGATGCGCGTACAGCACGTCGACCGTCGTCGCACTGGTCACGGTCAGCCAGTCGTAGTCTCCGGCCTGCAGACGCGCGAGCGCCGCATCGAGAGCCTCCTGGTCGGTGGTCGGCGCGAAATTGATCAGCGGCGCCACCACCGGCACCGCCCCCTGCGCGCGCAGACTCGCCGCAACACCGTCGCCCCAGGGGCCGCCACGGGGCACCAGCACTCGCCAGCCGTCCAGCGGCCGGGCCGTCTTTGTTTCGGAAGCAGTCATCAGGATCACTCTCGCGGGAGGAGGTCGGCCGCTCCCTGTTCGAGCAGCCGATGGGCCGCAGAATCACCGATATCACGGGCTGTGCGCATCGGGTCTGCACCATCGGCAGCATCCGCACCGTTGCCGCTGCCGTTCCGTCGAATATACCCCCGGTTCAGGGACTCGGTGACATCGAGTCCGATTCGGCGGCCGCCGCCGGGCTCGTACACGACGGCACGCACGCGGATGCTGTCACCCGTGACGACCGCATGGGCGGCCATGGGCGCCTGGCATCCGACTTCGAGCCCGGCGAGGATCGCGCGCTCGACGGTGACGGCCAGCCGGGTGGCCTCATCCTCGAGCTGTGCGAGCGCCTCGATCAGCTCGGCGGGGGCGTCGGCGACGGTCTCCACGGCCAGCGCGCCCTGCCCGGGGGCGGTGGGCCACTCGGCCAGCCCGAGGTCCTCGCGGTGCAGCTTCATCTCGGGGCGCAGCCGTGACAGGCCGGCGGCGGCGAGAATGACCGCATCGAGCTCACCCGTCGAGACCCGCTCCAGCCGCGAGTCGACGTTGCCGCGGATGTCGACGACCTCGGCGTGCGGTGCGCGCCGGCGCACCTGTGCGATGCGGCGCGGGGCGCCGGTGCCGACCCTGCTGCCGCGGTGCAGCTCGTGCAGCGGCGTTCCGCCGCGGGTGATCACCACGTCACGGGCGTCTTCACGGAGCGGGGTGGCGGCGATCACCAGCTCGGGCGGCACGGCCGTGGGCAGATCCTTGAGGGAGTGCACCAGGATGTCGCACTCCCCCGCCACGAGAGCCTCACGCAGACGGTTCGCGAAGATGCCCGTTCCGCCGATCTCCGACAGGGATGCCCTGTTCGTGTCGCCCTCCGAGACGATCGGCACCAGCTCGACCGGGCGGCCGGCGACCTTCGCCAGGGCGTCGGCGACATGGCCGGACTGCGCCTGGGCGAGCGCGCTGCGGCGGGTGCCGAGACGAATGGGAGCGGATGCCACGGCGGTCACTGCAGCACGTCGGCGATCTCGTCGAAGCGCAGGCGGCGCCCGGTGTAGAAGGGCACCTCCTCCTTCACATAGTCGCGCGCCTCGGTGTAGCGCAGGTCGCGCATGAGATCGACGAGCTCGGTGGGGTCATCGGCCTCGAGCGGCAGCAGCCACTCGTAGTCGCCCAGTGCGAAGGCCGCCACCGTGTTGGCGATCACGCCGCGGTGCGCCGCGCCCTTGCGACCGTGGTCGGCGAGCATGCGGCGACGGTCGTCCTCGTCGATCAGGTACCACTGCGGGGTGCGCACGAAGGGGTACAGGCACAGCCAGCCCTTGGGGTCGACACCACGCAGGAAGCCGGGCACGTGGGCCCGGTTGAACTCGGCGTCACGGTGCACGCCCATCACGTTCCACACCGGCAGCAGCGAGTGCAGCAGATCGGTGCGACGCAACCGGCGCAGAGCGCGCTGCAGTTCTTCGGCGGTGTCGCCGTGCAGCCACACCATCAGGTCGGCGTCGGCCTTCAGGCCGCTGACATCGTAGAAGCCGCGCACCGTGACGCCGGAGTCCTCGATGTATCCGACGATCGTCTCGAGTTCGGTGGCGTCGGGCTCGCTCACCGGTGCATCGGGATTGCGGCGCCACACGGCCCACAGGGTGAATCCGGACGGGTTCTCAGCAGCAGCTTCGGACATGTATCCAGTGTGCCCCCTCAACCCGTGGAGGGCGAACCCGCGCCGACTCTAGCGCGAAGCGGCCCTGGCGATCACCCAGACCAGTCCGCCGACGACGGCGGCGACACCGGCGACCGCTGCGGCCGCTCCGACCGGGTTGCGGTGCGCGAAGGCGCGTGCCCGTACGATGCCGCGCTGCGAGGCCTTCTCGATGCGGCGGGGGAAGTTGCCGCGCACCTCGATCGCGGCCAGCGCCGCCTTGAGCTCGGCGCGCGCCGACTCCACCGGGTCGGTGATGCCGTCGGGCACCGCCGTGCGGGGAAGGTCGCGCGGCTGGTGCGGGTCAGAATTCGTCATTGCCTGCCTCCTTCACGAGACGGACGTCGGTGGCCACGGCCTGTCCGGGGTTCTGTCGTTTCACGATCTTGCGGAAGCGCAGGATGCCCAGCAGGGCGAAGACGACCATCGCCAGCAGCAGGAAGCCGAACACCGCCAGGGCCGCCACCCACGCCGGCCACCACGAGGAGAGGCCGATGATCGCGAAGGCGAGCAGCACTGGGATCGCCCAGAACAGCAGGAACAGCGTGATGATGAACCACAGGCTGCCGAACAGTCCGTCCTTGGATGTGCGCCTGACCCACGCCTTGGCCGCCTCGACCTCTGCGGTGATCAGATTCCGCACCAGCTCGGGCAGGTCTCCGAGCAGCGTCAGCAGACTGTCGTCGGCGCGGTCGCGGTATCCGCGGCGCATGTCAGGATCCGTTCTTCTTCGCCGAGCTCTTCGACGAGGCACTCTTCGCTGAAGTGCTCTTGGTCGTGGTCTTCGTCGTGGTCTTGCGTGCCGCCTCGGCGGTGTCCTCAGCCGCATCGGCGACCTCGTCGACCGCGTCCTTGGTCGCGTCGATGACACCGTCGAGCTTCTGCCCGGGAGTGCCCGAGCTGGAGACCGCCTTGACGACCTTCACCGCGCCGTTCCACATCGCACCGGGAACCGCGGCGGCCTGCGATTTCGCGAACTCCTGCACGCGTGCGACCTGATGCTGCACCGGGTCGGTGTGCCACAGCTTCAGCCACTGCGTCTTGATCTGCTCGTAGCGCTCGCGTCCCGCGCGCGTGCCGAGCACGTAACCTACGCCGAGTCCGACGACGAGTCCGATCTTCCCCTTCATGGGAGCCTCCTGACTTCCTGTTGCGGCGTCTTCACCGGGCCGGAACTCACCGCCCCCGCGTGATCGATCTCCAGGGTAGTCGCATATGCCGGATTCGGCATCTACGGTTGTGCGAACCCTCCAGGGGGTGTAAGAACGCTCAACCGCGCTCGTTCTCGCCCCACAGCAGACCGCTGCGCAGCCGGTCCGACTCGGCCACGGCATCCGGGATCACCTGCGCGAGTCCGGTGCCCGCCATCCACGCGCCGACGACCGCGAGACCGGGGATCTTCCGCACCACGTCACGGGCGGCCGTGCGGCGCTCTGCCGCACCGATCAACGAACTCGGCTGAGCCTGCACGAAACGGCCGCGGTGCGCGGCGACCAGCTGCTGCGGAGTCAACTCGATCCCGAGCAGGGCGGAAGCCTGCGTCAGCGCGAGCTGGGCGGCCGCATCGTCATCGAGCGCGGCGGTCGCGGCCGGCTCACCCTGCGTCCCGAATGACACCCGCACGACGTGCCGGTCACCGGCGGCTGCGCGCACCCAGCCCCACTTGGCCGTGGAATGGGTCAGCGCCTTGGCGATGTGACTGCCCGGCACGGTGAGCACACCGCTGCCCCGGGGTGCGGCGTCGAGCGCGGGTGCGTCGAGCAGCAGGCTGACGATCTCGATCTCGGGGGCCTCACCGGCCGGCCCGAGTCCGGACACGCTGCTCTCGAGCAGTGCGCGGGCTGCGGGCTCGGGGGTGGCGACGACGATGCCGGTGGCGTGCAGCGCCTCATCGGCGACAGCATCCGCCTCGTCGTCGACCGAGTCGGGGTCCTCCGCCGTCGTCTCGCAGGCGACCACCCACCCGGCTCCGTCGCGACGCAGTGAGGTGGCGCGGGTCTCGGTGCGCACCTCGACGCCGTAGGTGTCGAGCTCGGCGTGCAGGGCGGCGACCAGACGGCCCATACCGCCCACCAGGCCGAGCACGGCCGACCCCGGGGCCTTGCCCTCGGCGGATGCCCCGCGGCGCTCGGCCAGCAGAGTCGCGACCGCTCCGCTGAGCGAGCCGGTGCGGGTGAGCGCCGTGCTCAACCCCGGCGCCGCGATCTCGGTGTCGACGTCGTCGGGCAGTGCCGAGTAGACCCCCGCGGTGACGGGCGCGACGAGGCGGTCGTGCACGCGCGCGCCCATGCGCGAGCGCACCAGCTTGCCCAGGCTGCGCTCATGGCCGATCGTGAGCGGCGGACGCAGCCGGTCGACGTACGCGCGCCATGCACCGCGCCAGCCGATGATGCGGCGCACGTCGTCGGCGAAGGGATTGGCGGGGATCCCGAGGATTCCGCCCTTCGGCAGCGGCGCATCCGGGGCATCCGGAATGCCGCTCAACCACGCCCCGCCGCCCTGGGGTGCGACTACCTGGTCGGAGAGACCCAGCTCAGCGACCAGCGCGTGCACGTGTCCTCCGCGCGTGGCGAAGCTCTCGGCGCCCGCGTCGATCATGACGCCGTCGAGCTCGACCGAGCGGATGCTGCCGCCGAGGGCATCCGCCGCCTCGAGCAGCGTCACGCGCATGCCCACCCGCGCGCATTCTCGGGCCGCGATGAGCCCGCCGGTGCCGCCGCCGATGACGACGACGTGCTGCTCGGCGGCGCGGGCGGCCAGCTCGGGGGCTGCGTGATCGGTCATGGTGTCGATTCTTTCAAATCTCGATGTCGTCGTCCCCGGTGTCCCGGTCGCAATGGATGCCGCTTCGGCGCAGGAATTCCGGCATCTATTGCGACCTGGACGTCGTGTGTCGGCCGAAGCCGCGTCAGAGCTCGCCGTGCGCGAGCTGCACGATGCGGGTCAGCTGGTGGGGGTCGGTCTCGGGCGGCACGCCGTGGCCGAGGTTCAGCACGTGCCCCTTCGCCCCGCGCCCCCGTTCGATCACGTCGCGCACGTGTGCCTCGAGCACCGGCCACGGCGCCTGCAGCAGGGCCGGGTCGATGTTGCCCTGCACGGCGACGTCGTCGCCGACGATGCGGATCGCCTCGTCCAGGGGCATCCGCCAATCGACGCCGACGGCGTCGGCGATCCCGTCCAGGCGCATGTCGGCGAGGAACGGACCGGTTCCGACGCCGAAGTGGATGCTGGGAAGCCCGATCCCCTCGAGCGCGGCGCGCGAGTGCGGGGCGATGTGCGTGCGGTAGTCGGTCGGGCTGAGCGAACCCGCCCACGAGTCGAACAGCTGAACGACCGAGGCGCCCGCGTCACGCTGGATCTCGAGGAAGCGACGCGAGATGCGCGACAGCCATCCGGCGAGCGCGTTCCACGACGCGGGGTCGGCGTGCATCATGGCGCGGGCGCGCAGGTGCTCCTTGGAGGGTCCGCCCTCGATCAGATACGCGGCGAGGGTGAACGGTGCGCCGGCGAAGCCGATCAGCGGGGTGTCTCCGAGCTCGGCGACGGTGAGGCGCACGGCCTCGGCGATCGCAGTGCCGTCGAGGTCAGCGGGGTCGATCGCCGTGATGCGGGCGACGTCGGCGGCGGTGCGCACAGGGTCGGCGAACACGGGGCCCCGGCCGGGCTCGATGACCACGTCGACACCGGCGAGACGCAGCGGGATGACGATGTCGCTGAAGAACACGGCCGCGTCGACGCCGTGCCGGCGCACCGGCTGCAGGGTGATCTCGGAGGCGAGATCGGGGGTGAGGCAGGCGTCCAGCATCCGCGTGCCGACGCGCAGCTCGCGGTATTCGGGAAGGGAGCGTCCGGCCTGACGCATGAACCAGACGGGGGTGCGCTCGGGGGTCTCGCCGGCGAGGGCACGCAGCAGATCGCTCATGCGTCCATCGTGTCATCCGCGCCTATGTGTCGGCGGCGTGACGGTGTGGGGCTCGCTCAAAGACACAGCGGGTAAACTGCCCTGCGTGTTGCTCTGCGTGACGGCCAGTCATAAGACGGCTTCCTTCGAACTCCTCGAACGTCTCAGTCGCAACCCCGAAAACGTCGCACCGTCCCTGATGGAGGCGGGTGCGCAGGGTGCGGTCGTGCTGGCGACCTGCAACCGCTTCGAGGCCTACATCGAGTCCGACGGCCTCGATCAGAGTGCGGTGGTGGATGCTGTCGCCCGCGCCACCGGCATCCCCGCATCCGAGTTCGACGGCGCCTACCGCACTGTCGCCGACCGGCACGTCGCCGAGCACCTTTTCGCCGTCGCCTCGGGGCTGGAGTCGGTCGTCTCGGGCGAGGGCGAGATCGCCGGCCAGGTGCGCCGGGCCCTTTCGGATGCCCGCGAGGCCGGCACCACGTCATCCGAGCTGGAGCGGCTGTTCCAGCGCGCCAGCCAGGCGCAGCGCAAGGTGAAGAACGTGACCGCCCTGCACCGCGCGGGTCGCTCGCTGGTGCGCCTCTCTTTGGAGCTCGCCGACAGCCGCATCGCGGACTGGTCCGCCGAGCGCGTGCTGCTGGTCGGCACCGGCGAGTACGCCGCGGTGACCCTCGCGACGCTGCGCGAGCGCGGTGCGGTCGACATCTCGGTGTTCTCACCGTCTGGCCGTGCCGAGCTGTTCGCCAAGAAGCACGGCATCCGCGCGGTGCGCGACACCGAGTACGCCTCGGTGGCGCAGGGATCGACGCTGCTGATCACCTGCACGACCGCAACCGAGCCCGTGCTCGGCCCGGCGCAGCTGCTGCGCTCGGCGGCTGCCGACGGCGGCGGATGCCCGATCGGTCCTGCGGCGGGCTTCGCGGCCCAGTCGCCGGTGACCGACGCCCCGCACTCGCAGCTCGTCATCGACCTGGGGATGCCCCGCAACGTCGATCCCCAGGTCGCGCACCTCGAGGGCGTCGCCCTGCTGGATCTGGAGACCATCCGCCTGCACGCACCGCTGGAGGAACTGCAGGCGGCGGACGCCGCCCGCGTCGTGGTGCGCGAGGCCGCCGAGAGCTTCCACGCCGACGGGTCGCGGCAGAGCGTGACGCCGGCCGTGGTCGCCTTCCGCACACACATCTTCGGGCTGCTCGAAGCCGAGATCGACCGTGCCCGCCGCCGCGGTGACGAGGACGGCCTGGTCGAGCAGGCCATGCGCCACCTCGCCGGCGTGCTGCTGCACACCCCCACGGTGCGCGCCCACGAGCTCGCCGCAGAGGGTCGGGGCGAGGAGTTCACAGCCGCGCTGGAGACGCTGTACGGCCTCGCTCCGGGTGCCGGCCGCGCTGCGGAATCCGACATCGCCTGACGGCGTATCACGGAGCATCGAGCTCGTCGCAGGTGGCCCGGTAGTCCTGATCCGGGAGATATATCGCCCATTCGGCCTCGGTGAGGTTCCGCCCCGCGGCTGCGCACGCACGGACGACGGGATCGCTGCTCTCGGCGCTCTCGGCGCTCTCGGTGTTCTCGGAGTTCTCAGAGTTCTCAGAGTTCTCGGTGCCGCCGAGGCGAAGCAGGTTCGCCTCTTCGCTGTCGCCGGCTACGGCCAGCCAGCGTCCGTCCGGCGAGGTTCGCACGAGCTCGGCGCGCAGCGGCAGGGGCACACCGGTGAGATCAGGGGCCGTGCTCGTGCCGCCGAGGGCCGGCGGGGATTCGAGGCCACCCGGAGTGATCGCGACGGCCGACCCGTCGGGCAGGAACACGGCCGACGTGGCGGGGAGCGGCATGTAGCCGCCGGAGACGAGCGGTTCGATGGCCTCTCCCGTCTGTGCGTGGTAGACACCCGCTATGGCACCGTCTTGGGCATCCGGCGCGCCCTGCTTGAGGATGGGGCCGAGGATGCCGGTGTTGTCCGGCGGGAGCGCGACCCGATCGTCGCCGTCCCAGGCGAGGGCGCGCATGCTGTCCCGATCGCCGAACTGGTCGATGGCGACGACGAGTTGCCACTGCGCGATGGGCTGCAGGTCAGCATCCAGGAGCGCGATGTGGCCCGCCGCGGACCCGGCCAGGATTCGGTCGCCGGCGGGATTGCCCGCCACGAACACCGCGCGATCGCTGAAGCCCACCTCGCTGACGGGGCGTTCTGCCACGACCCGGCCTTCATCGATGAGCGCGATCGACTCCCCGCCCGCGACGAATCCGGTGCCGCCCCACGCGCCGATGACCGAGGCGGGAGCGCGGGGGCCGGTGAAGCCGAGGGCCTGCCCGTCTGCGCCGAACAGGTACACGCGGCCCCCTGCTGCCGCGAGCGATTCACCGTCGTGCGACCACGCGATGTCGACAAGTCCGTGGACGCTGTCGACCTGCGTGGGTGAGGCGAGGGCTCCGAGCGGCCAGATCCGCAGTGCCGAGGCGACGTCGATGGTCGCCACATGCGTGTCGGACAGGGCGAGGTCGACGGGATACGAGGCATGCCCGATCAGTCGGGTCACCTCGTCGGAGACGGTGGTGACCTCCCACTCGCCGGAGACCTCGGCGGCCGAGGCCAGTGCCGCACGCGCCTGGTCCGTCTCCGAGATCCGCCAGGCCTCGATCGCGAGCAGTCGTGCGAGTGCCCCGTCGGTTCCGGCGACCTGCTGAGCGAGTGCGGCGAGTCTGCGACTGTCGGCGTCGTCCCGCTCCTGCTCGGCTTCGGCGCGCGCTTGGCCGGCTGCCGCGGCGCCCTGCACCGCCAGGACACCGCCCGCTCCTGCCAGGATGAGCAGCGAGGCGAGCACACCCGCACCGATGCGGGTGAGGGTCCGGGTGCGGCGCTGCCGGCGGACGTCCTCTCCGGCGAGATCGTCCTTGGTGGTTCCGAGGATGGGCGCCACGATCTCGGCCACCCGGTCGAGGAACAGCGGGTCACGGGGCGCGGGCCGCCGTGTGCGATCGCCCGCGTAGAGCATATGCCGGGGCTCGACGGGAAATGCATGACGAAGGGCTTCGGGAGCGGCGCTCGACTCGGCGGAGACCGCGTTGCGCGCGTTGTCCCATTCCCAGGTGCCCGCCGTGACGACCACCTGGAGCCGCTCCACACCCATCGCGGCCAGACGCTGCCGTATCGCGGCGTCGACGTCGGGGTCGTTCGCCGACTCCGGCGATGCCAGCAGCAGGAACCAATCCGCAGCGGCAGGATCACCGGTGCGCGTGATCCGGATGGCTCCGCGGTGCCCGTACCGCGGCAGCGCGCAGGCGAAGGCGTCGGCGAGTGGCTGGTCGGGGCCATTCGCGCCGGCCAGGTAGACGGTCGCGCTCATGACTCCTCCGTGTTCTGGGAGCATCCGGTCGGCGAGTGGCCGATGGCGGCGAACTCGGTGAGGTCCTCACGGGAGACGGTGCCGCCGAGCGCATCGCAGGCGATGTCGAGCAGTCGCTCGGCCTCGGTCGGCCACGTTCCCGCCGATGTGCGCACCCAGCTGCCGCCGAGCAGCCAGCGCGGACTGCCGCCCTGCGCCGCGTCGTAACACCCACCCTCGGTGTACTCCAGGTCGGCGGGAAGCTCGGCCACGGTGGCCATCGTCGGCGGCAGCACCACGCCGGGGAGCCGGCAGCCGTCTGCGGGTGCGAGGGCGAGTGCGTCGTGCGCGTACTCCAGGGGCCCCGCCCTGCTGATGCTCATCGCCTCCCCAACCGGCTCGAGCGTGCCGGGAGCGAGGACGAGCACCGCACCATCGTCGCGGGCCCACAGCGCCGACGAGTCGTCTGTGAAGCGCACCATGCCGGTTCCGGCGACGTCCGCCGATGCGAGCTCCGTCAGCCGGTCGCCGCCGATGGCATAGCTGGACAGCCGCGCACGTATGGGCGTCTCGGCCCACGCCGGCGCGATGCGCACGGCGACCATGCTCCCATCCGGCGCGATGGCGATGGCGGACGCATCACCGCTGCATCCGGCGCAGTCCGATCCGAGCGGCACGGCCACGGAGCGGACCTTCTCACCCGCGATGTCCACCACGATCAGCCGCGCACCGGCGCTGCCCTCATGCCGATACGCGAGAAGATCGCCGGCCGCGGTGAACGACGGCTCCGTGCCGAGCGCCGGGATGGTGGCGACCGGATCGGCACGACCCTCATCGCCGAGAGCAAAGACGGTGCCGTCCGCTCCGACGGCGTGCTCACCGTCCGGCGCGAGGTAGTGTGCCCGACCCGGCAGCATCCACTCGCCGCCGGTTGCGAGATCGACGGCGATGGACCCAGTGGCGGTCGCGAGCGTGACCCGCCCGCCGCCATCGGTGGTCGAAGAGGACGAGGTGATGTCCGCGCTCTGGCGCCCCTCCGGCAGCAGTTCCGGAACCTCGACCAGCTCGGAACCCGTGCCGCTGATCGCCGCGAGCAGCGCACCGCGGTGTTCCGCGGCGGGGGCCAGTGAGTATGCCTCGACGGCGAGAGCGAGCGCCGCGCGCGGATCCTCCGCCGACCGCGACTCGGCGGCGAACTCCCGGGCGAGCGCGACCTGTGCCTCGTGTTCGGCAGCCGACTGCTCGACGGACGCCTGCCGCCAGTTCACCCCGGCGGCGACAGCGGCGATCACCGCGACAGCGGTGGCCGCGGCGAGAACGCCCAGCGTGGAGCGGACGATGGCCTTCGTCCGGCGACGTGCGCGCGCATCGTGCTCCGCCACCTGCTGGAGCGGTTCTTCGCGGATCATGGCGACGATGCGCGCGATATCCGTTCTGAATCGCACGTTGTCGAGCGTCAGGTCGGTCTCCTGCCGCGCCCAGGAGAGGTCGAAGATCGTCGGGGCGGTTGTGAGCAGGCCGCGCAGCGCGGGGTGGACGGCGTCGGAATCGGCGCTGAAGTCCTCGGCCGCGTCGTCCCAGCTGAGCGTGCCCTCGGTGAGGACGATGAGGATCCGGTCGGCGCCCTTGGTCGCGACGCAGTGCTCGATCTCCTGTCCGACCCAGTGGGATGCAGCCGCCTGCGGCGAGGCGAGCAGGACGAACCACTCCGAGGAGTCCAGCGCGGTCGTGATCGCGCCCCACAGGTTCGGGTCGACGGCAAGACCGGTCTCGTCGCGGAAGACCTCCATCGCGCGACGCTGTCGCCACGAGCGCCCGAGCTGCTGCATGCCGCTCTGCAGCGCCGGGGCGAAGGCGCCATCGGCGGAGTGGGAGTACGAGATGAACGCGCTGTACCTGTGGTCCGCCATGTCTCATGGTCCCTCTCGTCGGGGCGCGGGGGTGATCTGCAGATCCGCCGCAGCGAGCACCCCGGGCAGACGCCTGGCCTGATCCCGGCTCTGCTCGGCATGCACGGGATCGACATCCAGCCACTCGGGTTCAGCGGCTTCCGGGTTGCGTGCGAGAAACCAGCGGGTGTGCTCGGCACGCGCGAGCGTCTCCACCGTGTCCGCGTCGAGATCGGAGACGGCCGGCAGCAGCGGCGTGCGCGGCACGATGTCGAAGCCGAGTTCGTTCAGCATCCCCCGCGCCGCCCGAGCGGCGTCATAATTCTGTGCCCGCAGTTCGTGCGGCAGATCCGCCCAGGGCCGATACGCGGGCTTGCGGATGCGCTCCGCTGCGGGGAGAGCGCGGTTCAACTGACGCAGGTAGCCGTCGTGCAGCGCTCGTCCGAGCGCCTCGAGCCGGCCGTGGGCGATCTGATCGTCATCGCCGAGCTCGGCCCCGACGTCGAAAAGCTCGATCCGTCCATGACCATCCAGCAGACGCACCAGCGACGGCCTCTCGGTCACCCCCACGACCATCGCCCCGGTGTCTCGCAGCACGAGGTCCGTCGTGGCGAGCAGGCTCAATGCGTCCGCGTCGTCCTGTTCCGCAACGACGACCAGCGACGGGATGCTCCGCAATCCGCGGAGCGCAGAGGCGACGGTGCTGCGCGCCTGCGTGCTGTCGAGCTCGTGCACGATGATCCGCACCGTCGTCAGCCCGTCGAGGTCGGCGAGGAGTCGCTCGATGCGGCGAGTGCGCGCAGAGACCAGCCAGTGCACCTCGAGCACGTTTCCGTCTGTGCGCGCCGACCATTGCCTGGCGGCAGCGGCGACCACCGAGCGGGCCACGACATCCGCGCCCATGACCACCAGCGGTGCGGGCGCCCCCGGTGTCGTGAGCAGTCCCGCCCAACGGTCGACGATGACGGGCCCTGCGCGGTCTTCGAGGGTGAAGAACTCTCGCCGGAACAGCGCCCCCTGGTCATGCATGAGCGCGTTCAGATCGTTTGCGGCCTCGGCATCGGGCACGGCGAGGAAGCAGCAGAACTCCGACCGCAACGACACGCCCGGCAGCTGTGCGAGCTCGGCGACAGCATCCGCGATCGCCGTGGTCGCGGTGTCGTCTCCGACGAAGACGAGCGCGCGGGATGCCCGGTCGAGGCGTGCCGATCGCAGCCGCGACAGTTCTGCCGCATTGCCGACGATCACCGGGATTCCGCGCCTGCGGGCCGCGCGCACATGTGGGTTCGTGGCGTCCGCCTCGATCACGGTGACCGCGCGACCTGCCTGCTTCGCGGAGCACGCAGCGCGCCACCCCCGTTCTCCGAGTCCGATCACCACGACGTGCCCGCGCAGACGTCGCCCCCCGAGCGACCATGCGCGGTGCCGGAGCACCGAGAGGAACGTGCCGATCGCGGCCGTGGCGAGCACGACGGGAGCGGCCCAGCGTGCGATCTCGAGCGGCCAGGGGATCTCACCGTCGAGCGAGCCGTTCTCCAGCAGGAACAGCGATGCGGCGATGTAGAGCCGGGTGCCGAACGGGAACTCCAGGTCGTGGATACGCGCATACCACGAGATGCCGAACAGGCCCAGGAGGAAGACCGCCGCGACGAGTCCGAGCATTGCAGCACTGCCGAAACGATCCCAGAACGTCCAGAATCGTTGCCGCATTGCTCGTCCTCCGCCAAGGGCCGGTTACCCTGATCCTAGTGAACGGGAGAGAGCGACGCCCAGTGATCCCAGACGAGCATGTCGAGGCACTCGCACGAGCAACCCACCTCCGCGACGCCGAACGACGCCGCGAGCACGCCACTGCCTGGGAGCGCATGGACGCGTCCGAGCGCGAGGCGAACCTCGACTCCGCGCGCTTCGCCCCCACGATCCTCGCCGCGCTCGGCCTTGCGATCGTCGCCGGTGATCGTCAAGAACGTCGCACGGCGCTCACGCCGGAGGAGCTCGAGGCGGGCGCTCGGTTGGAGCACCTGCGCTGGTGTCGGTTCACCCGCAGCATCGGGCGCACGCAGCATCCGCACCTGGTGTCCTGGGAAGAGCTGGACGAACCGGTTCGGGAGCTGGACCGGATCCGGATCCGCGCGTTGCCGGAACTGCTCGGCCGGCTGGGCTACTCGGTGATCGACGATGGCGCTGCCGCCTGAGCGACGTCGACTGCTCGCCATCGACGGCGGTGGTGTCCGGGGCGTCGTCGCACTGGAGGTCATCGCGGGGATAGAGCGCACGCTCCGCCAGGAGTGCGACGACCCGGACCTGCGCCTCGGGGACTGGTTCGACTACATCGGCGGAACGAGCACCGGGGCGATCATCGCGGCGGGACTCGCCCTGGGTCGCTCGGCAGAGCAGCTCCTCGATCTCTATGTCACCCACGCCAAGACGATCTTCCAGTCGTCGCGCTGGCGCGCCCGCATCCGGCACCGCTACGACCATGCCGGACTCGCCACGCTCCTCAAGCACGAGTTCGGCGAGACCACGACACTCGGGTCCGGTGATCTGCGCTGCCTGCTCATGATCGGTCTGCGCAATGCCAGCACCGACTCGCCCTGGCCGGTCAGCAGCAATCCGAACGCGGCGTTCAACGACCCCGCGAACACCGATTCGAATCTGCAGTTGCCCCTGTGGCAGCTGGTCCGTGCCAGCACTGCCGCGCCCACCTACTTCCCGAGTGAGCACATCACCTTCGGCAGCGGCACGACCTATGTCTTCAGCGACGGCGCCACCACCACGTTGAACAATCCGGCGCTCCAGCTGGCCCTCATGGCGATGCTGCCCGAATACCGGCTCGAGTGGCCGCGCGGCCCGGAACAGCTGCTGCTGATCAGCGTGGGCACCGGCGCGTTCGCCACCCGCGCGCTCTCGCGGCTCGATCAGCCGCTCTGGCAACAGGCGACGGCGGTGCCGGCCGCGCTGATCAGCAGCGTCGGCGCACAGCAGGACATGATGTGCCGCGTGCTGGGCCAGACCCGTCACGGCGCACCCATCGACGCCGAGCTCGGGAGTCTTCACCATCCGTCGATATCCGATCCGCTGTTCAGCTATGCCCGTTACGACGCGGCGGTCACGGAGGCCGAGCTCCGCCGACGCGGGCTCTCGTCCAGGCTGGCCCACGCCGGTCACCTGGACGCCGTCGATGCCATCCCGGCACTGCGGCGACTCGGCCGCAGCATCGCCGAAGAGGTCACGGCCGAGCATTTCGCAGGGTTCGTGGCATAAGCCCGCCGGTGCAACACCCTGGTATCCGGGCAGCGCTTCTCGCTAGGTTGGAGAGGAATTCGACAACGGTGGCCGGATACCCCGGAGCCAGCCCGACCTCGAAAGGAACCTGGTCTTGGCGAGCGCAGTATCAGGAATGTCCCCGGCGGCCGGTCTCAGCGCAGCCGTCGCAGCCGTGCTCCTCCTCACCGCGTGCGCATCGTCACCTCCCTCTGCAGATGAACGTGCCGAGGACTCCGCCGAATCGACACCGGACGCACCGGAGACACCGGAGACACCGGCTCTCACCGGCGCCGACATCGGCGACTGGATCCGCGACACCGAGTGGTCGTTCGCCGGTCGCGGCATCGAAGAGCCGTTCACCATCGCATTCGAGGACGGCACGGCGAGCGACGACCACATGCGCACCTACGAGATCGGCGTCGGCGTCGAGTCGGATGCCAACGGCGACGGAGTCGTCGACCTCGCCGTCCCGATCTCCCAACTCGACGGCAACGGCTTCCAGGAGCTCTGGTACATCTGGCTCGGAAACGCCGACGACGTGGAAACCGTGGCACAGCAGGTCATCTATCCCATTGCGCGCACGACCCGCTGCGGCGACGTCGTCCAGTCGGTGAACGCCACGGAGGACGGTTTCAGCATCGATCAGACGCTGTGGATGCCGCACACCGACCAGGACCGCGACTGTGCCGATGGTGGCAGCGGCCACCAGACCCGGGATGTCACCGTCATCGACGTCGACGGCGTCGCGTTCCCGATGCAGACCAGCCCCGTCGAGGCCTGGGGCGGCGTGTGTCCTCGCTCCGACTGGCTCGATGGCATCCCCGATGACACGATCGCCGCACGCGCCGCTCCGCCGGCTTCTGCACCGCAGGTGATCAGCCCCGGTGAGCTGGTCGGTCTCTACGAGCTCGCACCGGCTCCGCTCCTCACCTCAGACGGCGCGCGCTTCTTCGGCTTCCAGGGGGACTCGACGTCGACGACCGATGAGAGCCAGGTCCGAATGCACTGCGCCTTCGGATGATGCACTGCTCGCTCAGCTGATCACTTCGCGACCGGCAAGTTCGTTGACGTCAAGTGCGTGTGACGGGTGGCGGCCACGTATCGTGAGGGCGGGCGCTTCGCGCCCAGGCGTACGGGCGGCGGATGCCGTGCCCCTGGCACACTGGACGCATGGCCCTTCACATCACCGGAGACACCGCCGCCGACGACCTACTCACCAACAACCCGCTGGCTCTGCTGGTCGGGATGCTGCTCGACCAGCAGGTGCCGATGGAGACCGCGTTCGCCGGCCCGCTCAAGATCGAACAGCGCACCGGCGCATCGGATGCCACGGCCATCGCCGCCATGGACCCTGATGACTTCCTCGAGGCGTTCAAGCAGACCCCCGCGGTGCACCGCTTCCCGGGATCGATGGCGACGCGGGTGCAGACGCTCTGCCAGACGCTCGTCGACGAATGGGGCGGCGACGCCGAGGCGCTGTGGACCGCCCCGACCGAGGCAGGAGGCAGCCCGGACGGCCCCGAGGTGCTCAAGCGGCTGAAAAAGCTGCCCGGCTTCGGTGAGCAGAAGGCGAAGATCTTCCTCGCGCTGCTCGGCAAGCAGTACGGCTTCACCGGAGACGGCTGGCGCGAGGCATCCGCCCCCTACGGCGACGAGGGCGCGTACCGCAGCGCCGCCGACATCGTCTCACCGGAGTCGCTGACGAAGGTGCGCGAGCACAAGAAGGCGATGAAGGCCGCCGCCGCGGCGGCGAAGCACGACAAGGCGACGAAATGAGGCCCACCGGAGGAAGCGTCGGCGCGTTCATCGCGGCCGTCACGCCCGCGCGTCGGCAGCGGGATGCCGAGACGCTGACCGCCCTGCTGCAGGAGGTCTCCGGGCGCGATCCCGTGCTGTGGGGCACGATCGTCGGCTTCGGCAGCTGCCACTACCGCTACCCGACCGGCAACGAGGGCGACATGCCACTGCTGGCGTTCGCGCCGCGCAAGGCGGCCTCGACGATCTACCTGGAGTCCACCGCGGAGTACGCGGATGAACTCGCGCGCCTCGGTCCACACACGACAGGCGTCGGATGCCTGTACATCAAGGACCTCGAGAAGATCGACCTCGACGTGCTGCGGGGCATCCTCACCCGCTCGCTCGCCTGGTCGGAGGCCGGCGGCAGCGAGGGTGTGGAGCTGACGGCGATCAGCTGACTCGGCATGGGGTCAGGTAGGCGCTTCAGCCGCGCGAGAGCCGCTCTGCCTCTTTCGCAGCGACGATCTTGCGCAGGCCCGAGCTCGAGAAGCGGTGGTTGCGGCTGTTGAAGTACAGCTCGATGCCGGCCTCTTCGCAGTACTCACGGCCGGTGAAGTCGCGGTCCTCGTACTCGTCGCCGACGATGCGCACGTCGAGCTTGAACGAGCGCAGGATGTCCTCAAGGTCCTGCTCGGTGGAGTACGGCACGATCTCGTCGACGTACTCGCAGCCGCGCAGCTGGATGTAGCGCTCGACGACCGTCTGCGTCGGAGCGTTCTTCTCGGGACGATCGAGCGTCGGATCCATCTGCAGACCGGCGATCAGATAGTCGCACTGCCGCTTCGCCTCGGCGAGCATCATGATGTGTCCGGCGTGCAGCAGGTCGAAGGTGGAGAAGGTGATCCCCACGCGCGGGCCCGGATTGTAATCCTGGTGCTTCTTCGGCGTCTCGGTCATCGTGGTCCTCTCAGATGGTCCCTGGAGAGTCTATGCGGACGGACCGTACGCCGGATGCAGCGAGCGTGTGGAGCGGACCTAACATGGCACGTGAGGTCCTCAAGAGACGAAAGGACGGCGATGTCTTCGACCCCTCCCGGTGACGCACGGCTGCGCTTCGGAGCGAACTACACCCCCTCCGCCAACTGGATGCACTCGTGGCTGTCGCTGAACCTCGATGACGTCCGCCGCGACTTCGCCGGCCTCGCCGCACTCGGGCTCGATCACGTGCGGATCTTCCCCCTCTGGCCCGTGCTGCAGCCCAACCGCACGCTCATCCGCGCTGAGGCCGTCGCCGATGTGCGCGCCGTGGTCGACGCGGGAGCCGAGTTCGGGCTGGATGTCAGCGTCGACGTCATCCAGGGGCACCTGTCGAGCTTCGACTTCATCCCGTCGTGGCTGTACACCTGGCATGACAAGAACATGTTCACCCACCCGGATGCCCTCAGCGGGCAGGTCGCGCTCGTCGAGCGTCTCGCCGAGGAGCTGGGCGGCGCGAAGAACTTCCTCGGGTTCACCACCGGGAACGAGACGAACCAGTTCTCGGCATCCGTGCATCCCTCTCCCTGGCCGGTGACCACCGCCGAAGCCGCCCACTGGATCACCGCCCTGCTCGATGCGGCCGACTCGGCCGCGCCGGACCAGGAGCATGTGCACAGCGAGTACGACGCCGCCTGGTACCTGGACGGGCACGGGTTCACGCCGGCGCTCGCCGCTCGCCTGGGCGCGATGACGACGGTGCACTCGTGGATCTTCAACGGCACCGCCCAGCGCTACGGGGGCCGGTCGTCAGCATCCGACCGCCATGCCGAGTACATGATCGAGGTGACCCGCGCTTTCGCGACCGACCCGCAGCGGCGCACCTGGCTGCAGGAGGTGGGGGCGCCGTCGAACTGCCTGACCGACGACGAGATGCCCGGCTTCCTCGAGGCCACGGTGCGCCATGCGGCACGCACCGCGAACCTCTGGGGCGTGACCTGGTGGTGCTCGCACGACGTCAGCCGCACGCTCGCCGATTTTCCCGAGCTGGAGTACTCGCTCGGGCTGATCGATCAGTCCGGCGCCGCCAAGCCGATCGGGACGCGCTTCGCCGAGATCATCCCAGAACTGCGTGAACGCCGTGCAGCGCCGAAGCGCGCGCTCGGCATCGTGATCGAGGTGGATGCCGACGACACCCCGGTCAGCCGCGGCGCACTCGCGCCCGGCGGACCGATCTTCGAGGCGTGGCTGGCGGCGTGCGCCGACGGCGTCGACGCGACGTTCGTCACCTCGAAGGACGCCTCGGATGCCACCGCGCTGAGCGCCCGCGGGATCACCGAGCTCGTGCATCCCGACCTCTCCGGCGACGTCGCGACCTACGCGTCGAACAACACCGTCGTGGACTGAACTGCCACCGACTGATTGAGGGGACACACCCGATGCACGAAGAGACCTCGCTCACCGTCGGACGCGTGAACCGCGTCCTCACCGAGCGCGTGCGGCCCGCCATCCACTCGGCGCGCGTCCCGCTCGAGATCACCGCGAACCGGCTGCCCGGCGAGCCGATCGCCCCAGCCGAGGGCCTCGCCCTCGAGTTCGAGCCGTTCAGCGCCGGCTCGATGTGGGGCCCCGCCTGGAGCACCACCTGGTTCCGCGTGCGCGGCGAGGTACCGGCCGATTGGGCGGGCAAGCGCATCGAGGCGCTCATCGATCTCGGCTTCGACATCAACATGCCCGGATTTCAGTGCGAGGCGCTCGCCTACCGCCCCGACGGCACTCCGATGAAGAGCATCAACCCGCGCAACCAGTGGGTGGCGATCGAGGCCGGCCCCGGCGAGGCGGTCGAGTTCTATCTCGAGGGCGCTGCCAACCCGGTGCTGCTCGACTACCACCCCTTCCTGCCGACGCAGGAGGGTGACATCCAGACCTCGTCCCCCGAGCCGCTGTACCGCGTGCGGCACATGGACCTCGCCGTCTTCGAGCCCGAGGTCTTCGACCTGTCTCTCGATCTCGAGGTGCTCATCGAGCTGCAGGCTGAGCTGCCCGAGACCTCGCCGCGCCGGATGCGCATTCTGCAGGCACTCGACAACGCGCTGGACGCACTCGACCTGCAGCGCATCGTCGAGACCGCGTCGGATGCCCGGGCGCAGCTGACCGAAGTGCTGGCATCGCCCGCCGACGCGAGCGCGCACCGCATCGCCGCCATCGGTCACGCGCACATCGACTCCGCCTGGCTGTGGCCGGTGCGCGAGACGATCCGCAAGGTCGCCCGCACCACCTCCTCGATGACGACGCTGATCGACGAGCAGCCCGACTTCACCTACGGCATGTCGAGCGCGCAGCAGTACGCCTGGATGAAGAAGCACCGCTCCGAGGTGTGGGAGCGCGTGAAGGCCGCCGTCGAGGCCGGCCGGTTCCTGCCGCTGGGTGGGATGTGGGTCGAGTCCGATACCGTCATGCCGACCGGAGAGTCGCTGGTGCGCCAGTTCTCACACGGCCAGCGCTTCTTTGAGCGCGAGTTCGGCATCCGCTCGAAGGGCGTCTGGCTGCCCGACAGCTTCGGCTACTCCCCCGCGCTGCCGCAGCTGATGCGTCGCGCCGGGTTCGAGTGGTTCTTCACGCAGAAGATCTCGTGGAACCAGCGCAACGTGTTCCCGCATCACTCCTTCCTGTGGGAGGGCATCGACGGCTCGCGCATGTTCACGCACTTCCCCTCGATGGACACGTACAACTCGCAGCTGAGCGGCAAGGAGGTCGCCAAGGCCTCCCGCCAGTTCAAGGAGAACCGCGTCGGCACCATGTCGATCGCCCCGGTCGGCTGGGGTGACGGTGGCGGCGGCACGACCCGCGAGATGACCGGAAAGGCGTCGCGTCTGGCCGACCTCGAGGGGTCGGCGAAGGTTGAGTGGAAGCACCCGGACGAGTTCTTCGACGACGCGCGCGCCGAGCTGACCGACCCTGCCGTCTGGGTCGGCGAGCTCTACCTCGAGCTGCACCGCGGCACCCTCACCAGCCAGCATGCCACCAAGGCGCTGCACCGCTGGGCGGAACAGGCGCTCATCGAGGCCGAACTGTGGGCGGCGACCGCTGCCGTGCAGCGCGGCACTGAGTACCCGTACGAAGAGCTCGACCGGCTGTGGCAGCTCGTGCTGCTGCACGAGTTCCACGACATCCTGCCCGGCACGTCGATCGCGTGGGTGCACCGCGAGGCGGTCGAGACGCTCGGCGATGTGATCTCGGATGCTGAAGCCCTCTCGGCCACGGCGCGCGAGGTACTGGCCGGCGAGGGTGAAAAGCTGCTACGCTTCACGCCGACGTCGGTGGGTGCGGCGACCGGCGCCCGCGCGCTCGGTGCCGCCGAGCTGTCGTCCGAGGACTTCGCGAGCGGACCCGCCGAGTTGACCGCCCTTCGATCGGCTCAGGGACCGGAAGAAGGCTGGCTGCTCGAGAACGACCTCGTCTCGGTGACCGTCTCGCCCGAGGGTTTGATCGTCTCGGCGATCGACAAGGACACCGGCCGAGAGACGATCCCCGCAGGGTCGCCTGCGAACCTGTTTCAGTTGCACCAGGACTTCCCGAACATGTGGGACGCGTGGGACATCGACCGGTACTACAAGAACCGGGTCGATGACCTCACCGGAGTCACGTCGATCTCGGCATCCGTCATCGACGGCGCGGCGACCGTGCTCGTCAAGCGGGAGTTCTCGCAGTCGACGATCGAGCAGACGATCATCCTGCGCCCCGACTCGCGAACCGTGCTGCTGCTGAACGACATCGAGTGGAACGAGACCGAGAAGCTGCTCAAGCTCGCCTTCCCGCTCGACATCTTCGCGCGCGAGACGCTCGCCGAGACGCAGTTCGGCTTCCAGCGCCGGGTCACGCATGTGAACACCAGCTGGGAGGCCGCGAAGTTCGAGACCTCGATGCACCGCTTCGTGCTCGCGCAGGAGGACGACGGCTTCGGCGCCGCGCTGATCAACGACTCGATCTACGGCTACGACACCTCGCGCGAGGTCGACGGTGATGACGTGACGACCACGATCCGCCTCTCGCTGCTGCGCGCTCCGCGCTTCCCCGATCCCGAGACCGACCACGGCATGCACCAGATCGAGGTCGGGTTCGTGATCGGAGCGGATGCCGGGATCGCCACCGCCGAGGGCATCGCCCTGAACGCCCCGGCCACGCTCGTGCGCGGTGCGAATGAGGTCGAGCCGCTGGTGTCGGTCTCGGGCGAGGGCATCGTGGTGTCGTCGGTGAAGCTGGCCGACGATCGCTCGGGCGACGTCATCGTGCGGGTGTACGAGTCGCTGGGCCGTCGCACGCGGGGCGTGCTCTCGGTCGGGTTCGCGCACTCGGGCATCCGAGAGATCTCGCTGATCGAAGACGACGTCGACGACGCGCGCACCGGCGGCGAGCTCGCGCTGCGTCCCTTCGAGGTGCGCACGCTGCGCATCTCGCGGGCCTGACGCCGCGGGAGTCGCTCGCTGCCCCCGCTGGGCTACGCCGCCCCTGCTGATTCACGTGAACCAGCAGGGGCGGCGTAGGTAGGCAGGGGCGAGGATGCGTCAGTACACGACGACGGATGCCGGTTCGCGGCGTGTCCCGAGCACGATCGCCAGCACGCCGAGGAAGCAGACGCCGGCGGCGTTGAGCAGCGCGGCCAGCGCGTTGATGGTCACCAGAGCGTCCTGGCTGGTGACCATCGAGCCGAGCACTGCTCCTGTCTGCGGCAGTTGGCCCGCGATGACCGCGATCAGCACCCACAGCGGCGCCCACCGCCACGGCGGGGGCACGACACCCGTGCGTCCGATCTGGGTGACCGCGATGATCGCCAGCACGAGTTCGACCACGACGCCGGTGATCGTGAGCATCTGCACGGCGGCGAAGTAGCCGGGGTGGTCGTACGCCGTGTCGGGGATGAGATCGAACAGCCACGGAGCGCCCGCGTGCCACAGCGCCAGAGCGATCAGCGCCCCGGTGCCGAGCGGGCGCCGCGCCGTGACGCTCCCACCCCGGCCGATGCCGACCGCGAAGATCAGGAAAGCCGCCGAGATCAGCAGCGACGGCAGCCGTCCGACACTGAGGGCGGTGCCCATCCAGCCGACCAGCGTCATCATCGCGTAGGCGACGAGCAGGATGCCGCCGATCAGCCACGTGCGCCGGCGCTCCATCGCGGCCTTGCCGCTCGCATCCACGGTGATCACATCTTTACTGTATCGATGGCCGCGGGCATCCGACGCGCGCTCGTCTCGCCCCGCCCCGCCCCTGCTGGGCTACCCCGCCCCTGCTGATTCACGTGAATCAGCAGGGGCGGCGTAGGTGGGCAGGGGCGAGACCGCGCAGCCGGCACCGGCGCGTCACTGCACGACGACGGATGCCGGGATGCTGCGGATTCCGAGCACGATGGCCAGGATGCCGAGCAGTGCGGTGCTGATCATCGGCAGATAGACGATGGTGAAGCCGCCGAGCGCGTATGCTCCGAGCGCAGACGCGAACCCGATGGCGAGAGCGACGAGGACCGCCCACAAGGGCGCCCAGCTCCACGGCATCGGCACCGCTCGGGCCGTGCCGATCAGAGTCGCAGCGACGAGCGTCAGGATGAAGACCACGAGGTAGTAGGGGATGAACAGTGCCGTCCAGGCATCCTCAGCGGCATGAGTGCTCGGGGGAAGGTCAGGCAGCCGCGTGGACAGATACCAGGACACCGCGGGCGATGCCACGATCACCTGAAGGATCACGACGATCGTGGCGAGCGGACGCCGGCCGGTGATGCTGCCCGCACTCCCGATTCCGATCGCGAGGACGAGCACGCCGATGCCCCACAGCCAGTCCTTGCCGTAGTGCATCCAGCCGAGCGGTCCGCGAGCCACGAGCCCCACCGCGGCCGCGAGCACGAGCAGCGCGCCACCGGTCATCCAGGTGCGGCGTCGCGCTCGGGCATCCGACGCTTCTGCATCCGCTTCGCTGCTCACCTCGTCACCCTAGCGCCCCGGGGCCAGCGACTTTCCTTGATGGAAGATATCGCGGTTCTTTCGGTCAGCGCCCCGAGTAAGAGCACGAATCCATGAGCAATGCTTGAAGCAAGCCACTCGCACACGCGCAAAGGAGCCCATCGTGAACCGCAACGACACCAGTGAAGTCTTCGACACCGACGCCCACCTGTTCATCGGTCGCCCGTATTGGTTCGACAAGCACCCCTCGCAGGCCGAGGGCGAGGACTTCTGAGCATCAGCTCTCGGGCATCCGACGTCGAAGCCCCCTCCCAACGCCGAGGCCCCCTCTGATTCGCGCCGCCCGAGGGGGCGGCGACGATCAGAGGGGGCTTCGGCGTGACGGTGGGACCCGTCAGGCTCCGCGCAGGCGCTCGGCGAGGTAGGACTGCAGAGCGTCGAGCGGCACCCGCTCCTGACCCATCGTGTCGCGGTCGCGCACGGTAACGGCGCGGTCATCCAGCGAGTCGAAGTCGACCGTGACGCAGAACGGGGTGCCGACCTCGTCCTGACGGCGGTAGCGGCGGCCGATGGCGCCGGCGTCGTCGAAGTCGATGTTCCAGCGACCGCGCAGAGTGTCGGCCACCTCCCGCGCCAGCGGCGAGAGCTTCTCGTTGCGCGAGAGCGGCAGCACGGCCACCTTGACCGGCGCCAGGCGCGGGTCGAGCTTGAGCACCGTGCGGGTATCGGTGCCGCCCTTGGCGTTGGGCACCTCTTCCTCTTCGTACGCGTCGACGAGGAACGCCATCATCGAGCGGGTCAGGCCGAACGAGGGCTCGATCACGTACGGCGTGTAGCGCTCGCCCGACGCCTGGTCGAAGTAGTTGAGGTTCTGCCCGGATGCCTCGGTGTGGCTCGACAGGTCGTAGTCGGTGCGGTTGGCGACACCCATCAGCTCGCCCCACTCCTTGCCGGGGAAGCCGAAGCGGTACTCGAAGTCGATGGTCGCGGCCGAGTAGTGCGCGCGCTCGTCCTCAGGGACGTCGAACCGGCGCATGTTGTCGGGCTCGATGCCCAGGTCGACGAACCAGTCCCAGCACGCCTCGACCCAGTGCTCGAACCACTCCTGCGCCTCGGTCGGCGGCACGAAGTACTCGATCTCCATCTGCTCGAACTCGCGGGTGCGGAAGATGAAGTTGCCGGGGGTGATCTCGTTGCGGAACGCCTTGCCGACCTGGCCGATGCCGAACGGCGGCTTCTTGCGGCTGGCAGTGAGCACGTTCGAGAAGTTCACGAAGATGCCCTGCGCGGTCTCAGGGCGCATGAAGTGCAGGCCCGACTCGTCGTCGACGACGCCGAGGTAGGTCTTGATCAGTCCCGAGAACGACTTCGGCTCGGTCCAGCGGCCGCGGGTGCCGCAGTCGGGGCAGACGATGTCGGCCATGCCGTTCTCGGGCAGACGGCCCTTCTTCGCCTCGAACGCCTCGATGAGGTGATCTTCCCGGTGGCGCTTGTGGCACTGCAGGCACTCGACCAGCGGATCGGTGAAGGTCGCGACGTGGCCGGAGGCCTCCCACACGCGCTTGGGCAGGATGATCGACGAGTCGAGCCCCACCATGTCGCCGCGTCCGCGCACGAAGGTCTGCCACCACTGCCGGCGGATGTTCTCCTTCAGCTCGGTGCCGAGGGGGCCGTAGTCCCATGCCGAACGGGAGCCGCCGTAGATCTCACCCGCTTGGAACACGAACCCGCGGTGGCGGGCGAGGGCGATGACCTTGTCAAGACGGGACTGTTCGGCCACGGTGGCTCCAATGGTCGGATGCTACGGGGAATCGCCCGGAATGACGGGCATCCCTCATCCTACCGGCGACCCCCTGGCGCGGTGACAGGCTGTCGGTGGCTCACTCGCAGAACAGGTAGCCCCGACCGGCCTGGAATCCGGCCACGCGCAGGCCACGGTCGCGCAGCTGCTCGACCTCACCGCGCAGGCGCAGTCGCCACTCGTGTGCGGCGGCCGGATCGGTGACGCGCATCGCCTCGACGTCGGTGGGGATCTCGAGAGTCGCCTTGACGGCGTCGGATGCCGGCGGCTTGGCGATATCGGCCAATGACCACTCCACATCGAAGCGGTCGCTCTCGTCGCCGGCGTCGCCACCGCCGAAGATGCCGTACTGGTTGACGACGTAGTCGGTCACGCGGGCGCCGAGCACGGTGAGGAAGAAGTGCGCGTTGCGCGCGACCAGCGGGTCGAACGTCCAGGTGATCCGGCCGACCTCGCGGGAGAACGCCCACTGGCGCTGGTGCTCTTTGAGCTCCCGGCCCCATCCGCGACCGCGATACTCGGGGATCAGCGCGGTGATGTGCGAGTGCATCGTGCGACGCCCCGGCACGCCGAAGAACGCCACGGACGCGCCCACCATGCGCTCGTCGCCGTCGTCACCGTCGAAGAGCCCCACGACGTAGTTGCCCGACTGCTGCAGGGCGCGCAGGGTGCCAGCATCGATGACGCGCTCAGGGCCGCGGATCGAATCCAGCAGCCCCTGGGCCTCGATGATCAGTTCAACGGTGTCGAGATCTCGAATCGTGCGCACGACCCCAGTCTGCCCCTCTTGTGCCGGATGCCGAAACCGTCAGCGGTAAGGGAACGCTTCGCCGCCACCCGCGGCGAGCGCGTTCGCGACGATCTCGAGGTACTCCTGCATCATCTCCTCGGGCATCGCGGGCATGCTCTGCTCCCAGTAAGGCAGGATCGCGCCGCGGCCCTGCATCATCCCGGCCGGGCGTGCGTACGCCCACAGATGCAGATGCGCCGAGCCGTCGTTCCAGCGTGAGAAGTGGCACCGTGCGACGGCCGGGATCGCCTTCGTCGCCTCCGAGACACGCTGCAGTACGGGACCGAGCCCGGCGAGCACCTCGATCGGGGCGTCTTCGAGCTTCACGTGGCGGCGTGGCGAGATCGCACCGACGAAGGGGATGCCGGTCGGCCCCTGCATGCCGCCGCTGACCCGCCATTCGTCGTCCTGCCAGATCGTGAACTCGGACGGCTTGCAGTGGTGGCACTTCGACGGGTCGAGCTCGCCGCCGCGCGGCTTCTCGGGCACGAGCATCGGCTCCAGCGGCAGCAGCCCGAACGCGGCGATGCTCGGCACCGGACCGCTGCCCACCGTCCGGCTCGCATCGAGCGTCTGCCCGATCGGCGCCCAGCGGTGCCAGTCGGTGTCGGCGGGATGCTGCTCGGCGGGAACCTCGTCGTGTGCGCTCATCCGTCTATGGAATCACGGCCGGGCATGACGGCAGGGATGCCCAGTTCTTCGGCGACCTGCGCCATGCGGATGTCGTAGGTCCAGATCTCGTCGGCGCTGAGGGCGACAGCCGTGGCGAGGTGAATCGCGTCGACCGTGCGCAGGACCGGCGGACCGATGATCCGGGCGCTGTCCATCACTGTACGAGTCAGGTGCGCCGTCGAGATTCCGTCCATCGCTTCGGTAGCCGCCATTCCCACAACCCGCGGGAGATCGGCGTCGATACGCGTGCGTGCGACTCTGCCGACTTCGACCCGCGCCAATGCGGACGTCACCAGGTGCACGCCGTGCTGCTCGGCGTCGGTGAGAGCATCCCGAAGTGCCAGTGACTCGCGCTCGTCGAAGATGCGTTTGATCAGCGCACTCGAGTCGAGATAGACCCTTGTCATATCCGGTCAGCCCTGAGCTCATCGAGGATCTGCTCTGAGGTCAGCCCCTCTGGAAGCCGGATCGCAGGGGTCACTGCCCGGTACCGGCGCGTCGGTGGTTCGACCCAGTTCGGCAGGACGTCGCGCGGCTTCTCCGCCAACCCCAGGTGCTCATCGACGGCGCGGCGAAGGATCTCCTGCTGGCTGAGGCCGGTGCGCTCCGACTCGGCCTTCAGTGCCGCCGCTGCCTCCGGCCGCAACCTCAGATTCATCGCCATACACCGATGGTACCGCTGACGGCAGATAGTGGTACCGCGAAGTCACACCGCTCGAAGCGCGTCCCTATCCAGCTCGGCGACCGAGGTGAGACCCGCAAGCCCGAGGGTGATGTCGAGTTCTGCGAGCACGTTGCGGATCACCTCGCGCACGCCCTGCTCCCCCGCGATGCCGAGCCCGTAGGCGCAGGGGCGGCCGATGGCCACGACGTCGGCACCGAGGGCGAGGGCGATCGCGGCATCCGCACCCGAGCGCACGCCGGAGTCGAAGACGACCGGCACCCGACCGCTGACGCGCTCCGAGATCTCGGGCAGCACCGCCAGCGTCGGCACCGAACGGTCGATCTGCCGCCCGCCGTGGTTCGAGATCCAGACGCCGTCAAGTCCGGCATCCACCGCCCTCTCCGCATCGTCGGGATGCACGATGCCCTTCAGAATGATCGGCAGCGAGGTCCACTCGCGTGCCTTCGCGAGGTCGTCCCAGGTCAGCGAAGGTGTCGAGAAGACGTCGAGGAACGTCTCGACGGCCGCTCGCGGCAGCGGCGAGCGCAGGTTGTCGCGCAGGCTGCGGCTGCCGGTGAGCGGTGCGCCCTTGCGGGCGATCGAGACGCCGGCCGCGATGGTCTTGGGCGTCACCTTGACAGGGCTGCCGTCGGTGGCGGAAGCGGACGTCCGTTGCGTGACCAGGTCGCGGAACACCGGATCGGAGGTGTACTGCGCGATGCCCATTCCGCGCGTGAACGGCAGGTACGCGAGGTCGAGGTCGCGGGTGCGCCAGCCGAGCAGGTGCGTGTCGAGGGTGACGACGATCGCTTCGCAGCCGGATGCCTCGGCCCGGCCGAGCAGCGACGCGTTGAGCTGGTCGGAGGCCGACCAGTACAGCTGGAACAGGCGCGGAGCGCCAGGTGCCGACTGCGCGATGCGCTCGAGTGGGAAGGATGCCTGGTTCGAGACGGTGTACGGCACGCCGGCGGATGCTGCCGCCCGCGCCACGGCGAGATCGCCTTCCGGGTGCGCGAGCTCCATCACGCCCAGTGGTGCGAGCAGCAGCGGGGTGGGACGCGAGCGCCCGAGGAAGTCCACCGACAGGTCACGCACGGTCACGTCGCGCAGCGGGCGCGGCCACACCTGCCACCGGTCGAACTCCGCCCTGTTCGCGGCGACCGTGGCCTCGGCGCCCGCACCCCCGGCGATGTAGGCGTACGCCTCTGCCGACAGTGCGGCCTGCGCCGCAGCATCCAATGCCCGCCCGTCGACGGGCACAGCGGGTCGTGCGCCGCTGATGCCCGCGCGGTAGATGTCGGACTGCGTGCGGCGCGAGATCCCTCTCGCGGCCGCCGGATCGTTTGGAGCCACGGTGCTCATGCCGTCACCGTAGCGTGCGCCCGTCGGGGTCTCCGTCGCGTGCCGGACGCAGACGGGCGGGCGCGGGCCAGGGCAGTGTGAAGCGCTCGGTGGGCGGGCGCTGCATATCGCCGAAGTCGTCGACCTTGATGATGATCCGCCCTGTCACGTCGCCCTCCGAGGGCGTGACCTCGACGAAGCGCACGCGCAGCGGATCGGGCGCCTCCCCCTCGAGCATCCACACATCGGCGAGCCAGGCGAGTCCCACCTGCTCCAATGCGGCTTCGGCCTCGAGCCAGTCCACCGCTGCCGATGCCGGTCGCCCGAGCAGATCGATCGCGATCCATTCGTCTGCGGACGGGTGGATCCACCCGAGCAGCTCGCCATCGTCGCGGCGGTGCGGCGTCCAGTCAGCAGGCAGCATGCCCCCGACGCTACCCTCTGCACGGCTGCCTCTGCACAGCCCCGATCACGCCGGAGCGATAGCCTGATCGGATGGGCAATGCGGATGACAGGGCGAGAAGACGGCTGACACGCACCCCACCTCCGGCGGCGATCGTCGCCGTACTCGCGTTCGTCGGACTGTGCTCGGCGTTCATGTTCACGCTGGTCGTACCGCTGCAGGCCGAACTGCCCGAGCTGCTGAACGCCTCCCGCGAGGACACCAGTTGGGTCGTCACGATCACGCTGCTCGTCGCGGCGGTCGCCACGCCGATCTCGGGACGCCTGGGCGACATGTACGGCAAGAAGCGCGTGGTGATCGCGCTGCTGCTGATCCTCATCCTGGGCTCGGTGATCGCCGCGATCTCCACGTCGATCGTGGGCGTGATCATCGGGCGCGGCCTGCAGGGCGCAACCACCGGCGTTGTCCCGTTGGGCATCGCCATCATGCGCGACGTGCTCTCCCCCGAACGGCTCGGCACCGCAGTGGCGCTGATGAGCGCGACGATGGGTGTCGGCGGCGCCGTCGGGATGCCAGTGGCGGCGTACCTGGCCGCGAACGCCGACTGGCACTGGCTGTTCTGGCTCGCCGCCGCGCTGGGTGTCATCGGTGCGCTGCTGGTCGCGTTCGTCGTACCTGAAGACGTGCTCCTCTCCCCCGGCCGACTCGACATCGTCGGCGCGATCGGTCTGGCGATCGGCCTCACCGGTCTGCTGCTCTACGTGTCGCGTGGCGCGGAGTGGGGCTGGGTCTCGCCGGTCTCACTGGCAGCGCTGATCGGCGGCATCCTCGTGCTGCTGCTGTGGGGCTGGTACCAGCTGAGGGCGAAGGACCCGCTGCTCGACCTGCGCGTCGCCGCCCGTCCGGCCGTGCTGTTCACCAACGTCGCGGCGATCTGCATGGGGTTCGCGCTGTTCGCGTCGAACGTGACCTTCCCCCAGCTGCTCGAGCTGCCGGTCGAGACGGGCTCGGGGCTAGGTCTGGATGTGTTCTCGGCCGCGCTGGTCGTGGCCACCTCAGGTGTCGTGATGATGGTCATCTCGCCGCTCTCGGGATTTCTGGAGCGCACCGTCGGGCCGCGCCCACTGTTCACCGTCGGCACCGCGGCGATCGTGCTGGCGTACGTCTTCGTGCTGCTGTGGTCGAGCGAGGTCTGGCATCTGATCGTCGCGAACCTGCTGATCGGCGTCGGCATCGGATTCTCGTTCGCGGCCATGCCGATGATCATCATGCGCGCCGTCCCCGCTCACGAGACCGGCGCTTCCAACGGCCTGAACGCCCTGTTCCGCTCGGTCGGCACGTCCACGGCATCCGCGGTCATGGGCGGCGTACTCGCTTCGATGAGCGTCCAGGTCGACGGCGTTGCGATCCCCACCCGCGACGCGTTCGAGTTCTCGTTCTGGCTGGCGATCGCCGCGGGCATCCTCGCCTTCGTCCTGACATTCTTCATCCCGAAGCATCCGCACTCCGAGCAGCGTCCGGCGCTTCGCGACTGACCCCGCGCGACGCACCACGCGGCGTACCATCGACGGAACGAGCTCCCAGCCGACGTCTGCTGAACCCGCCCCTCGCGACACGCGCTTCTTCGGCGGACCGGGTCAGTGCACGTACTCCATCAGGTCGGTGCCGAGCACCCGGAAGGCCTCGTGTGCGCGCAGTCGGTGGTTGATCGACAGATCGTCGAAGCACACCGTGAGAGCGTACGAGATGCCCGCGCGGGGACCGCCCAGCACGCCGGCCTCGGCGCGCACGCCGCGGTCGCGTCCGGTCTTGTTGATGAACAGCAGACCGTGGGCGTCCTGATCGTGGGCGAACGGGTCGAGCCCGGTGGCCGAAGCGACCAGGCTGAGGTCCTGGTTCAGGCTGAGCCATTCCGACACCTGCACGCTGACGGCGGCGTTGACGACGGTCGAGTTCACCAGCGCGGCGAACAGGCGCGAGAACTCGCGGGTGGTGCCGACCGCGACGTGCGGGGCGTCGTCGGGGCCGCGCTTGTCGCGGAACCGGTCGAGCACCGCGCTGCGCGGCATGCCCAGACTCACCATCCGCGCGCGCACCTGATCGTGCCCGACCACGTCGAGCAGTGCGTTGGCGGCGTTGGGGTCGCCTGACGCTGCGGCGAACACCGCCAGGTCGACCATCGGCAGCGCCGGCGCCCGCAGGCTGCGCCACAGTCCGGAGCCGGCGACGAACTGGGCGCGCGTCCTGTCGACGATGCGCAGCGGATCGATCCGACCCGTCTCCAACCCAGCGGCGGTCTCGATCAGCACGGGCACGACGCCCAGACCCGCGATGGGCAGGGCGACGTGGTCGTCACCCGAGAGCACGACGTCGCCGCTGTCGAGATCGGCGACGTGAACCGAGACCTGCGCGCCGGACTGTGCGAGCGCTTCCAGCGCCTTCAGGCTCGAGCTGAACGACCGTCGACCGGCGGCGGCACGGCGGGGCGTGCGCCGACCGCGATGCTGCTGCGATCGCCGCGCCGACGCGCGGGCGCCTTCTACCGGCTCGGGCGGGGAGGAGGAGTGCGGGGCCACGCCGTTCCTAACGAGGGTCGGGGGAGGTGACGGCCTCCAGGATCACACTCCCCCGCGTGAGCGATCCCGACGGCCGTGTTCATCGTAGCCCGCTCCCCGATCCCCCTCCACCGCAGTTCACCAGATCGTGACGCGCTCCTTCTCCGGCAGGTGCAGGGCGTCGCCCTCGCGCACGTCGAAGGCGTCGTAGAACGCGTCGACGTTGCTCAGGATCTGATTGCAGCGGAACTCGTTCGGCGAGTGCGGGTCGATCGTGAGCAGGCGGATCGTCTCGGCGTCGCGGCTCTTCTGCTGCCACACCTGAGCCCAGCTCAGCAGCAGGCGCTGCACGCCGGTGTAGCCGTCGATCACTCCCCCTGACTGGGTCCCTGAGCCTGTCGCTTGTACTGAGCGAGCGTCAGCGAGTCGAAGTGAAGGGCCGGCCAGTGACAGCTCGTAGGCCTTGAGCGCGATGCCGAGACCGCCGAGGTCGCCGATGTTCTCACCGATGGTGAGCGCGCCGTTGACGTGGTGCTCGTCGCTCAGGCCGAGCGGGACCAGCGCGTCGTACTGCGCGATGAGCGCCTTGGTGCGCTCCTCGAAGGCGGTGCGGTCGGCGTCGGTCCACCAGTCCTGCAGCCGGCCGTCGCCGTCGTAGCGGCTGCCCTGGTCGTCGAATCCGTGGCCGATCTCATGACCGATCACGGCGCCGATGCCGCCGTAGTTCGCGGCGGCGTCGCGGTTCGGGTCGAAGAACGGGTACTGCAGGATGGCCGCCGGGAACACGATCTCGTTCATCAGCGGGTTGTAGTAGGCGTTGACCATCTGCGGAGGCATGAACCACTCATCGCGGTCGATGGGCTGGCCGACCTTCGAGATCTGACGGTCGTGCTCGAAACGCGTCGCGCGGCGCGCGTTGCCGATCAGGTCGGATGCGTCGATCTCGATGGCGCCGTAGTCGCGCCAGACATCGGGATGCCCGATCTTCGGCCGGAACGTGGCGAGCTTGGCGAGCGCCTTCTGGCGGGTCTCGGGGCTCATCCAGTCGAGCGTCTCGATGCTCTGCCGGTACGCCTCGATGAGGTTGGCGACCAGTTCGTCCATGGCGGCCTTCGACTCGGCCGGGAAGTGGCGCTCGACGTAGATCTTGCCGACCGCGTCACCGAGCGAGCCCTCGACCAGCGAGACGCCGCGCTTCCAGCGCTCGCGGATCGTCGGCGTGCCGGTGAGCTCGGTGCCGTAGAACGAGAAGTTCTCGTCGATGAACTCGTCGGTGAGGTAGCCGGCCAGACCATGCACGACCTTGGCGCGCAGCCAGGCCTTCCAGTCGTCGAGCCGGTCCTCGACCAGCAGCGCCCCGAGGCCCTCGAAGAAGCTGGGCTGGAACACGACGAGTTCGGCGAACGCGTCGTTGGTGGCGGGGCCCTGCACGGCATCCCGCCACGGAGTGAGATCGACGCCGACGAGCGTCTGGAAGTCATCCCAGGTCTTCAGGTTGTACGTCTTGACCGCGTCGCGGGAGGCGACGTTGTCCCAGTGGTGACCGGCGATCTCGTGCTCGAGCGCGAAGGCGCGATCGGCGGTGCCTGCGGCGTCGCCGACGGATGCCAGGGCGAGCAGCCGCTCGAGGTGCGCGCGGTACGCGGCGCGGGTGCCCTCGAAGTTCTCGAGCCGGTAGTAGCTCTCGTCGGGCAGCGAGAGTCCCGCCTGCACGGCGAAGGGCACGTAGCGCTCGGGGTTGCCGGGATCGGGCTCGACGAACACGCCGATCAGCGCGGCGACGCCGTCGCGGTCGAACGCGCCGACGGTGGTGAGGAACGAGGGGATGCTGTCGATGGCGTCGACCTCGGCGAGCTGCTCGGCCAGCGGAGCGGTGCCGAGCGCGGCGATGCGCTCGGTGTCCATGAAGCTGGTGAACAGGTCGCCGACCTTGCGCGCGAGGGTGCCGGGCTCTGCCGACTGCGACTCCTCGACGATGGCGTGCACGTCTTTCTCGGCCTGCTCGGCGAGCATGTGGAACGAGCCCCAGCGCGCCTTGTCGGCGGGGATCTCAGCGGCCTCGAGCCAGGTGCCGTTCACGTGGCGGTAGAGGTCATCCTGGGGACGGATGGCGGGGTTGAACTCCGAGACGGATAGGCCGGAGGGCAGAACGTCTGTCATGGCATCCAGCCTATGCGGCCGCACCGACGACGACGCGGGTCAGCCGTCGCTGCGTCGCCGACGCCAGCGTCTGCGGGGTGGCCGCGTCGGGGCGCTCTCGGCCGCGGCATCCGCCTTCTTCGCCACCTGCCGACGCTGCCGCCACGCGGCGACCTCGGCGTCGACGTTGCGCGTCTTCGTCACCACCGGCGGACCGCCGCTCAGCTGCCGCCGCGCCTCGATCACGCGGCGGTTGAAGTCGTCGACCACGGCACGCACATCGTCCTCGCGTCCGAGCTCATCGAGCGACGCGTCGAGCTCGCGATCCTCGGTGCGCAGCATGATCGCCGGCGGCCCCAGTCCGGTCAGGTTCTCGGTCTCGATCTTGCGGCGGATCCACCAGTCGGGGTCGTGATGCGTGCCCAGACCCTCGATCGGCTTCCCGGCTCCGGGCAGGTCATCGAACGCGCCCTGGCGGATCGCGATCTGGATCGCCGTCTCGACGAACTCCGCCTTGTTCTGAGCATTCAGCACCATGGGTGGCTCGACACCGGCATCCGACGACTCTGTCTCACCTGCCGCCTGCCGCGCGCGGTACCGCGCCGCATCGCTCATCGCGTCTGACATGGTCACCACCTCCGGTTCCTCCAGCGTAGGCGGCGATGTGACGGGTGGCACCGTCGCTGTCCGCAGCACGCCATAGGCTCGTGGGGTGGCAACACCCTCCGCATCGCCGACGCTCAATCGCGAGATCCTGCATCTTGCCGTGCCGGCCCTGGGTGCGCTCGTCGCCGAGCCGCTGTTCCTGATCATCGACGGCGTCATGATCGGGCATCTCGGCACGGTGCCGCTCGCCGGGCTCGGCATCGCCAGCGCCGTGCTGCAGACGATCGTCGGGCTCATGGTGTTCCTCGCCTACTCCACCACGCCCGCCGTCGCGCGGCGCTTCGGCGCCGGCAAGCCGGGCGACGCGGTCTCGGTCGGCATCGACGGCATGTGGCTCGCCCTTGCGCTCGGCGCACTCCTCGCCATCGCCGGATCGCTCGCGACACCAGCGCTGGTCGGACTGTTCGGCGCGACCGATCCGGTCGCTGTGGAGGCACGCACCTATCTGTCGATCTCGATGTGGGGCCTTCCGGCCATGCTCATCGTCTTCGCCGCCACCGGGCTGCTGCGCGGCATGCAGAACACCGTCACCCCGCTGTGGATCGCCGGCTTCGGATTCGCCGCGAACGCGGGACTGAACTGGGTCTTCATCTACGGCTTCGGCTGGGGCATCGCCGGCTCGGCCTTCGGCACGGTCATGGCTCAGTGGGGCATGGTGGCCGCCTATGTCGTCGTCATCCGCAACCTGGCCAAGCGCCACGGCGCATCGATCAAGGCGCAGCGCAGCGGCATCCGCGGCACGGCCCGCTCGGGCGGCTGGCTTTTCCTGCGCACGGTGAGCCTGCGCGTCGCCCTGCTCGCGACCGTCGGCGTCGCCACCGGGATCGGCACCGACGAGCTGGCCGGCTGGCAGATCGCGTTCACGCTCTTCTCGACCGCCGCGTTCGCGCTCGACGCGCTCGCGATCGCCGCGCAGGCACTGATCGGCAAGGGGCTCGGTGCGGGCGATCTGGATCACGTGCACCGCGTGCTGCGGCGCACCGTCGCATGGGGAGTCTGGTTCGGGGTGATCGTCGGCGCGGTCATCGCCGTGCTGTCGCCGTGGATGGGGCTGCTGTTCACCGGCGATCCCGCGGTCGCCGCACTCGTGCAGCCGGCACTCATCGTGCTCGCCGTCGCGCAGCCCGTCGCCGGCGTCGTGTTCGTGCTCGACGGGGTGCTGATGGGCGCGAACGACGCGCGCTACCTCGCCATCGTGGGCATGCTCAACCTGGTGCCGTTCCTGCCGGCCCTGTGGATCATCGCCGCCACCGGGGTCGACGGCGCTGCGGGGCTGGTGTGGCTGGCCGTGGCGTTCTTCGGCGTCTACCTGCTGGCCCGTCTCGCGACCCTCGACTGGCGCGTGCGGACGGATGCCTGGACGAGGGTGCCCGCCTGAGCGGTCGAGGGAGGGTCGCTACACGTCGCCGTCGAAGCGAGTGTGCGCCAGCCGATGCAGCATGAGCGCAACGTCGAGTCGCGTGCGCCCGGCGGCAGTGAGCGGGTCGTAGCCCAGCGCCGCCGGGAGCCGCTTGAGCCGTCCGTCCATGGACGAGTGGTGGATGCCGGCGGTCACCGCCAGGGATCGGATGCTGGAGCCCGCGGCGATCCCGCGCAGCACTTCTTCCGACCACCCTGAACGACGCAGGGTCTCGATCGCTTCGACGTCTGCATGGGGAGTGGAGCGCTGATCCTCGGCATCCGCAACGCTCAGCAGCACCCCGAGATCATCCGCCCGGACGACGGTGTGCACCGCATCGGACAAGCGCAGCGCGATGAGGGCCGCGCGCCACGACTCACGCAGGTCAAGCACTGACTCAGCGGCGATTCCGATCCCCGCTCTGTCCGTCGGCATCCGTTCGTCCCCCACAGCGACCATCGCTCGCACGACGCCGAACCTCGTCACGACGGTGGCATGCGGCACAGCTCTCTTGAGCCGAACAGACATCGGAGCCGCGACGGCACGGATCGTGGCGTGCACCGGAAGCGAGAGGAGCGCCACCGCCTGCTCGCGCTGCGCGTCGTCGGCGTCCGCCGACATCAGAATCTCCACGGCCCGACGGGTCGGTGCGGCCGTGTCCACACGCTGCGCCATGATCGACAGCGCGATGGCCAGACGCTCGAGGATCATCGCGTCGTTCGCATGCGGTGCGCCGGCGCGCTCGAGCCAGACCACGCCGTCGTCTGCCAGCCGTATCGATGGCCAGCCCCCGGGCGTGCCCTCACGACCGGCCACCTGGTTCGGGTCGAAAACCCGGCCACGGCGGGCGGCTGACGCTCGGTGACCGACCGGAGCGCCACTGAGCATGGCTGCGCCGCGCAGCATCCCCTCCGCACCGACTCGGCCATCGACGAGCGTGTCGAAGTATTGGATCACCCGCAGCGTCTCGCTGGCTTCGGGGTCCAGCGCGCTGAGTCGCCCGGCGAGCTCCCTCATCGAAGCATCCTCCCACCGTCATGCCCACCCTACGCACCAAGCGCAGGGTGGGTGACGACGACCTGAATGGTGTCAGCCGAGCGACGTCAGGCGTCCAGCATTCGCGTGAGCCACTGCACGCGCGCTGCGACTGCCATGATCGAGAGCTGGGCCTGCGGCGCGAGCCCATCAAATCCGTGGAAGCCGCCAGGCCAGACATGCAGCTCGCAGTCGCCGCCGGAAGCCCAGATCGCGGAGGCGTACGCGACGTCCTCGTCGCGGAACACCTCGGCACTGCCAACCTCGATGAACGTCGGTGGAAGACCCGACAGATCCGTCGCGCGTGATGGGGACGCGTAGATCGATACGTCGTCTGTGCCGCGACGGTCGCCGAGCAGGGCATCCCATCCGGTGTCATTGCTCACGCGATCCCACACACCGATGCCCTGGATCTGATGCGATGACACGGTGGTGTTGCGGTCATCGATCATCGGATAGATCAACAGGGACGCCCGAAGCTGCGGGCCCTGCCGATCGCGCGAAAGCAGGGTGACGCCGGCTGCGAGTCCGCCGCCGGCGCTCGCGCCGCCGACGATCAGCCGACTCGAATCGATACCGAGCTTCTCGGCGTTCTCGGCTGTCCATTTCAGGCCTGCGTAGCAGTCCTCGACCGGAACGGGATCGGGGAATTCGGGCGCCAGCCGGTACTCGACGGTCACGACCACCGCACCGTGACTGGCGATGTAAGGCAGGAACCCTTGCACACCTGTGAATCGGTCACCGATGATCATCCCACCGCCGTGGATGTGGAAGATTCCCGGTCCTGTGCCGACCTGTTCGGGATTGCGATACACGGTGACGGCGATCTCCGCGCCGCCGTATCCGGGAATGATGTGGTCCTCGGCGACGGCTCTGACCGCGGCGACCTGATCGGCGAGCGTGGGGTCGGCCGGCATCTGCCGCATCAGCGGGATCATCTCGGGCGTCAGCGTGGACGGAATCTGCTCTCCGACGAGGGCAAGCGCGGCGGACAGTTCCGGGTCGAACGGCGGCACGGGAAAGGTGGTGGTCATCACGAACTCCATTGATCGGTCAGCTCCGCATCTTCGCGGATGTCTCGATTCTCTCCGCGAGACGCCCTCGGCACGACCGCCGCCGGAACGCACTTCGCCACGCCGCACCCGCCACGTGGCGGGCCACGCGCCCGGTGCCCTGCATCGTCTTCCGCCGACACCCCCAGGTGCTGCCGACACCCCCACGTACGGGCGTCCGCACCTAGGGGTGTGGCCGGCAGGTAGGGGTGTCGGCGAATCGGAACCCCGCACCGCCGCTCACGCCTCGCGGCTCTCCCATGCGTCGAGCTGGGCCAGTCCATGAGACGACACCGTGGCAGCGTGTCGTCCTGCTCGTGCCCGGGGCGCCGCAGCATCCGACGCCCGTCCGACCGCAGCCTCTCGGCCGGCGCGGTGCATCGCGTAACCCCAGGTGGCCAGCGCCAGCACCGGGCCCCACAGCCAGAACGGGAAGATCCCCACGATCTCGATCACGGCGGCCGGGCCGAGGGCGCCGAACTGCCCGGCGAAGGCCTGCACGACCATGCCGAGCCCGCCGGCGGTGAACAGCACAGCCACCGTCATCGCAGCGATCACGGGCAGCCCGACCGGCACGGCACGGCCGCCCAGTCCGGCGAACCAGCGCGGAAACCGCTCACCCCAGGGCCGCACAAGGCCCAGCGTGAGCAGGCCCCCGGAGAGCATCGCGAACCCGAGGGACAGCCCGGTGGCCAGCACGGCCGGGTCGGCGGCGAGTACATCGGAGCCGGGTGAGAGCAGCGGCCAGGGCGTGAGCCAGGACGCCCTCGCGAACGCGTACGGCACCGCGCACGCGGCGGCGACGACCGTGATCGCCGTGCGGTGCGCGAGTACCCGGCGACCGAGTGCTCCCCGGGTGCGACCGTCGCCGATCGCACTCAGCGCGATGCCTGCGGCCAGCGCCAGGTGTGCGAAGGTGACCGCCAGCTGCGGCAGTTCCGCCCCCAGGGCGGCGAACAGCGACGGCAGCAGCAGCGGGTCGTCCACCCGGATCGTGAAGAACACGATGATCCCTGCGAATGCGGCAAGCGCCGCGATGCCCGGGAGCGGATGCCGAATCGTCAGCAGCACCGCACCGGCCACGAAAATGCCCATGGCGACCATCGCGAACGTGTACCCGGCGACGGGGATGATGTCGCCCGGAACGAGCAGCACGGCGGCGATCGCCACCATGACCGCGAGAGTGCCGACGAGAGCGGGGACCTGTTCCGAGCGCGCGCCCGTGCCGGTGCGGTTCGCGCCGGCTCCGGCGAGCAGCAGCAGCGAGACGACGACACCCACGACGCCGGTGAGCAGTCCGATCAGCGAAGCGGCGAAGCCGTCGACGAGCCGATCCAGAAGCGAGACCGACAGCTCTGCGTACCAGGCCGAGAAGGCAGGCACGGCAAGGCGCAGCAGTGAGAGCGCTGCGATGACGGCCGCGCTGAGCATCGACAGCGCGGTGATGATCCTTCTTGTGCGGATGTTCATATCCTCACGCTAAGAATCGCGGGCATCCGCGCGCGTCGCCCGCAGGGGCGATCACCCTCACCCGTGCGGGTGAGAACCGCCCGGCCCGCGCAGCCCGTTCTCATACGCCCAGATCACGACGTGGATGCGATCAGGCAGACCGAGCTTGGCGAGCACCGCCTTCACATGCGTCTTCACGGTGTTCTGCGAGACGAACAGTCGCTGCGCGATGACATCGTTGCCGGCGCCGGTCGCCAGCAGCCGCAGCACCTCCTGCTCGCGCGGACTGAGCGATGCGACAGCATCCGATGCGGTGCTCGGAGCCGCGCCCTCGCGCACGAACCCGACCATCGCGGCGACCGCGTGCGCGCCCATCGCCGCCTCGCCCGAGGCGACGCCGATGACGGCGTCGGCGACCTCGAGCGGCGTCGCGTCCTTGGTCAGGAAGCCGCTCGCGCCGGCGCGGATCGCGCCGAACACGTACTCGTCGAGATCGAACGTCGTCAGCACGATCACCTTGGTGTCGGGGCGGATGCTGCGCACCTCGGCCGTCGCGGCGATGCCGTCGGTGCCCGGCATGCGCACATCCATCAGCACGACGTCCACCGCGTGGGCGCGCACGAACGAGATCGCCTCGTCTCCGGATGCGACCGAACCTGCGACCTCGATCCGCTCGTCGCGGGCGAGCATCATCGCCAGCGGCTCGCGCAGCAGGTCTTGGTCGTCCGCGAGCAGCACACGCACCGTCATGGGGACTCCTGTTCCGGTGGCACCTGATGGTCGGCGATGGCCGCGCTCCCGGCATCCGACACCGGCAGCGTGGCCGTCAGCCGCCAGCCGCCGGCGGTCGCGCCGGACTCGAGCGTGCCGCCGACCAGCCGGGCACGCTCCGCCAGGCCGATCAGGCCGGTGCCGGTGCCGAGGTCGGCTCCGCGAGGGACATCGGGGTCGTGCGGGGCATCGGGGCGCGCCGATCCGCCGTCGTCGTCGATCGTCGCGGTCACGGCCGCCGTCTCCCATTCGACCCGCACGCGCACACTCCGCGGCGGAACGGTGTGCCGGATCGCATTGGTCAGCCCCTCGCGGATGACCGAGAGCAGGGCGAGCCGGGCGGCGACGGGCAGCGGCAGCGGCACGCCGTGCTGATCGTGATCGATGCGGGTCTCGGGACTGCGTGCGGCGGCGATCAGAGCGGTGATGTCGTCGAGATCGGGAGTCGGGACGCGTGGGCCGCCGGCGTCGGCTGCGTCGTCCCGCACGATTCCGCGCAGGCCCCGCAGCGCGTCGCGTCCGCTGTCGAGCACGACACCGAGTGCGCGGTCGCTGACCTCAGGCTGCTCGCGCAGGAATCCGCGGGCGACATCCGCCTGTGCGATCATCACAGTCAGCGCATGCGCGACCACGTCGTGCAGCTCGGCGCTGATCCTGGCTCGTTCCGCAGCGCGCGCCTCGCGCAGGCGCGACTGCTCGCGCTCGACCGCCTGCGCCTGCCGCACCCGCTGCAGCAGTCCGAACGCCCACGCCGCGGCATTCGCGGCGGCGAGGCCCAGGAACACTCCGAATCGCAGGAGCGCATCGGGGATCTCGGTTGTCGTGATCGCGACGATCGCGGACCCGACGACGGCGATCGCGATCGCGGCGAGCGCCCAGCGTCGTGCGCAGCGCACAGCCACCTGATGCACGAAGAGCAGATACGCCAGGCCGGAGGGATACAGCGCTGCCCCCACGCCGGCGACGACAGGGAAGAGCGCCAGTGCCAGCATGATCGCGCTGGCCGCGGCGAATGCCGGCAGCGGATGCCGAGAGGCCAGGAACGACACGGCATGCAGCCCGATGAACAGCACCCCGGCGACGAGGATGAGGGGCAGCGGCAGCGCGACCGGCTGCACGAGCGCGATCAGCGAGGCCGGCAGCAGGATGATCGTCAGCAGCACGGGCACGATGACGCCGAGTCGCAGGGGTGTGCGCAGCGCCGGGGTGGTCCCACTCGATGCCGTCACGCCCACCATGGTGACATGGCCTGGACTCGCGCGGGCATCGATACGCGGCCGAGCCCGGGAGCCAGATGTCTGCTCAGAGCCGTGAATGGCCGACATCTGGCTCCCCGGCCGCAGGGGGAAGTTGCCGAAGCGGGTCAGGCGACTTCGCCGGCCGCCACGGTCTCGGCCAGCATGTGCACGCGCGGCAGGTGGTGGGCGCCGTAGAAGTCGGCGCTGACCAGGCGCGCCGCGTCAGTGGCATCCGAGGTCTCGTGGCCGAGCACGGCGACGACGGCGAGGGCGTGCATCCAGCCGCCGGCGAGCGTGCCCAGCAGCATCAGGTACGGCACGCTGACGCCGTAGGCGTCGCGGGTCTGGCCGAAGCCGAGCAGCGACGTCGTCGCGGCGCGGGCCGCGGCGACCGCGCGCTCGAGGCGGTCGGCGGTGCGGGTCGCGACGACATCGCCGAACCCCCGCAGCGACTCAACCGTCGACTCGATCTCGGCGAAGAGCGCTTCAGCGGTGGCGCCGCCGTCGCGGATCACCTTGCGTCCGATGAGGTCGTTCGACTGGATCGCGGTGGTGCCCTCGTAGATGGGCATGATCCGGGCGTCGCGGTAGTGCTGGGCGACTCCGGTCTCCTCGATGAAGCCCATGCCGCCGTGCACCTGGATCGCGTCGCTGGTGATCGCGACGGCGTCTTCGGTGGCCCATCCCTTGAGCACCGGCACGAGGAACTCGGCGAGGGTGCCGGTTCCGTCGGTGTCAGCCCGGTCGAAGAGGTCGCCGAGGTACACGCCCAATGCGCGCATCGCGAAGATGCGGGACTGCATCGACAGCAGCAGGCGGCGCACATCGGGATGCTCGGCGATGGGCGCGCCGGCCGGGCGGTCCATGACGGGCCCCTGCAGGCGTCCGGCCGCGTACGCGGCGGCCTGCTGGTAGGCGCGGTCCGAGATGCCGGTGGCCTGGAACCCCATGCCGGCGCGGGCGGAGTTCATCATGACGAACATGCCCGCCAGGCCCCCGCCGACCTCGCCGACGAGGTGACCGGTGGCGTCTTCGTAGGCGAGCACGCACGTGGGGCTGCCGTGGATGCCGAGCTTGTGCTCGATCGCGACGGTCGTGACGGCGTTGCGCTCACCGGGGGTGCCGTCAGCCTCGGGCAGGAGCTTCGGCACGACGAACAGCGACAGGCCCTTGGCGCCCGCGGGTGCGTCGGGGGTGCGCGCGAGCACGAGGTGCACGATGTTCTCGGCGACATCGTGGTCGCCCCAGGTGATGAAGATCTTCTGCCCGCTGACACCCCACGACCCGTCATCGCGCGGCGTCGCCATGGTGCGGATCGCGCCCAGGTCGGTACCGGCGTCGGGCTCGGTGAGGTTCATGGTGCCGGTCCACTGACCGGAGACCAGCTTGGTCAGGTAGGTCTCGCGGATCTCATCGGATGCCACGGCGTCGAGCGCATGGATCTGACCTGCGGTCAGCAGCCAGCACAGTGCGAAGGCGGCGTTGGAGCCGTTCCACAGCTCGCCGAGTCCCGCGCGGATCGAGCCGGGCAGGCCGTCGCCGCCCGCGGTCTCCGGAGCCTCGGCGGTGACCCAGCCCGCCTCGACGAAGGCGCGGTAGGCCTCGGCGAAGCCGTCGGGAAGCCGCACCTGGCCGTCTGCGAGACGGGCGCCCTCGCGGTCGCCGACGGTCTCGAGGGGTGCGAGCACGGAAGCCGCGAACTCCCCCGCGCCGGCGATGATCTCGGTGGCGTCGTCGGCGCTGAACGCGCCGCCCGTGCCGCGCGTGACGAGGTCGAGGCCGAAGGCCTCGCCGAACAGGAAGGCGTAGTCGTCGACCGGCGGGATGTAATCGGATGCCATCGTGCACTCCTCACATGAGACTGAGACTCAGTGTACGCGAGACTGCGTCTCAGTGGGTTCACCCTGTCATCCTCGATCGAAACGGGCGATGATGAAGGAGTGCTGACGATGACGGAACCGCAGGTATGGACGCTCATCGGCGTCTTCGTCGCCGGGCTGTTCGGCATGCTGACGCTGATGTCGACGATGTTCGTGCGCGTCATTCGGACGGAGATCGGGTCGTTGCGCAGTGAGATTTCGTCCGAGTTCCGCGGCATTAATCAGCGAATCGACCGTCTCGACTCCGATGTCAACGCACTCATGAAGCACACCTTCGGCATCCAGCGCGACTGACGCACCCAACCGCTCAGGCGTGCCGACGACACCATTCGTACATCACGACCGCACCCGCCGCGCTCGCGTTGATCGAGCGCGTCGAGCCGTACTGCGTGATCTCGATGTGCGCGGACGCTGCGGAGAGCGCCTCTGCGGAGAGCCCCGGACCCTCCTGGCCGAACAGCAGCACGCATCGCTCGGGCAGCTCGGCCCGATGGACAGGCACGGCTTCGCCCACGTTGTCGACCGCGATGATCGGGATGCCTTCCGACGCCGCCCAGGCGGCGAACGTCGCGACATCGGGGTGGTGCATGACGTGCTGGTAGCGGTCGGTGACCATGGCGCCGCGCTTGTTCCAGCGACGTCGACCGATGATGTGCACCGTGTCGGCGAGGAAGGCGTTGGCGCTGCGCACGATCGAGCCGATGTTCATGTCGTGCTGCCAGTTCTCGATCGCGACGTGGAACGAGTGCCGCCTCGTGTCGAGGTCGGCGATGATCGCGTCCATGCGCCAGTAGCGGTACCGGTCGATCACGTTGCGGGTGTCGCCATGTTCAAGCAGATCGGGATCGAAGTGCTCCTCGGTGGGCCACTCCTCGCGCCCACCCCGATAGGGGCCGATCCCGTGCGTGGTGTGCCCCGAGACCTGATCATCCATCACCCCAGGCTATCCATTCGATGAACCGCCACAGACTTTTAGGTCAACCGAAAACAGGATAATGTTTCGGTGTGCCTAAAAATCTGATCGACCAGCCCGTGCGTCGCTCGCCGCTGGGCGGGATGTGGATGCTGGGGCCGGCGCTCGTCGCCGGCGTCGCCTACCTCGACCCGGGAAACGTCGCCAGCAACATGACCGCGGGTGCCCGCTACGGATACCTGCTGGTGTGGGTCGTGCTGGCGGGCAACGCGATGGCCTGGCTGATCCAGTACCTGTCCGCCAAGCTCGGCATCGTCACCGGGCAGAGCCTGCCCGAGGTGCTCGGCACTCGCATCCGCAATCCATGGGCGCGACGCGCCTACTGGCTGCAGGCGGAACTGGTCGCGATGGCCACCGACATCGCCGAGGTGCTCGGCGGCGCAGTGGCGCTGTATCTGCTGTTCGACATCCCGCTGCTGCTGGGCGGGGCGATCACCGGGGCGGTCTCGATGGCGCTGCTGGCGGTGCAGACCCGGCGCGGCCCGCGCCACTTCGAGTTCGTCATCATCGGACTGATGGCGATCATCGTGGTCGGGTTCGTGGCGGGCCTGTTCATCGCCCCGCCCGATCCGGGCGGCGTATTCGGCGGGATGGTGCCGAGATTCGATGATGCCGGGTCGGTGCTGCTGGCAGCATCCATCCTCGGCGCGACGATCATGCCGCACGCGATCTACGCGCACAGTGCACTGGCCCGCGACCGCTTCGGCGACCCGCGCACGTCGAACCCTCCATCGATCCGCACCCTGCTCACCGTCACCCGCTGGGACGTCACGATCGCGATGGTGATCGCCGGCTCCGTGAACCTCGCCATCCTGCTGCTCGCCGCCGCGAACCTCGCCGGAGTCGAGGGCACCGACTCGCTGGAGGGCGCCTACGCCGCGATCAGCGACAACCTCGGCGCGGTGATCGGCACGCTGTTCGCCGTCGGACTGCTGGCGTCCGGCCTGGCATCCACCTCGGTCGGCGCCTACGCGGGCGCCGAGATCATGCACGGACTGCTCACCGTGCGCATCCCGCTGCTCGCCCGCCGGCTGGTCACGCTGATCCCCGCGCTGTTCATCCTCGGCGTCGGCTTCGACCCGACCCTCGCGCTTGTGCTCAGTCAGGTGGTGCTGAGCTTCGGCATCCCCTTCGCTCTGATCCCCCTCGTCGCCCTCACCGCACAGCGGCGCACGCTCGGCGAACACGCCAACCGGCGCCTCACGACGGTGCTGGGCGTCGTGTTCGCCGCGCTGCTGATCGCGCTGAACGCCGTGCTGCTCTGGCTGGTGGCGACCGGCGCGTGACCCGGTCGGCTGGTTCAGGTCGCAATGGATGCCGCTTCGCGCGCCGGATAACGGCATCCATTGCGACCTGAACACTCGGCGGGCGGAAAACCCGGCCAGGTAGGCTCGATCCATGCCCTCCGCCCCCGCCAAGAAGCACCGTGACGACTCCGACGCGCGGCGACGGATGCGGCTGAGCACCTGGTTCGCCCTCGGCACCGGCGCGCTCGGCGTCGTGCTGATCGCCTGGCCCGTGCTGCTTCCCGCCGGCGGCCCCTGGGTGCAGCTCGTGCTCGGCGCGATGACGCTGTTCCTCGCCTTCCGCGCCCGCGCCATCGGCACCCGCGGCGTCGACGACTACGACGGCCGGCTGTCGCTCCTGGCAGCGATGGCCGGATTCGCGATCCTGTTCTTCGCCGGTGGCGCCGCCTTCGCTGTGCTCGCCTCCCTGGGAGGCTGAGCCATGGCATCCCGCGCCTTCGACGACTACCTGAAGACCGTCTACTCGCACACCGAGTGGCAGGACGCGCCGATCACCCCGTCGCAGCTCGCCGCCGCCCTGGGCATCGCGCCGTCGAGCGTCACCGAGATGGTCAAGAAGCTCGCCGCCGCCGGGCTCGTCTCGCACGTGCCGTACGGCGCGGTGCGGCTGACGGATGCCGGACGCGCCCGCGCCCTGACGATGCTGCGCCGCCACCGGCTGATCGAGACGTGGCTGGTGCGCGAGTTCGGCTACGCCTGGCACGAGGTGCACGACGAGGCCGAGGTGCTCGAGCACACCGTCAGCGATCGGATGCTGGATGCCATCGACCAGCGCCTCGGGCGCCCGCGGTTCGATCCGCACGGCGACGCGATCCCCGATGCCGACGGCGCGGTCGTGCGCGAGCCGTTCGTGCTGCTCGCCGACGCCCCCGCCGGGCACACCGGGAGGGTGCTGCGCGTCAGCGACCGCGACCCCGAGCTGCTGCAGCGACTCGAGGAGGTCGGCGTCACGGTCGGCGCCGAGGCGGTGGCGGATGCTGACGGGATCGTGCTCGACGGCATCCGACGCCCCCTGCCCGACGGGGCCGGCGAGGCGGTCTGGCTGAGCGCATAGCGACGCGACGTAGGCTGAACCCGACCACCTCGGAGGGAAGACCATGACTCAGGACGACATGCTGTTCCTGGTGCTGATCAGCATCGGACTGACGACGCTCGCCCTGTTCTCGTTCCGGCTGCTGCGCCGCGACAAGAAAGACAACCGCGGCGAATGGTACGAGGGCCCCTGGGACGACGACGACCGCCCCAACGGTCCGCGCGGCCCGCGCCGCTGACCACCGGACCATAGGCTGAGCACATGGCACTCCGCGATGACATCGAATGCTGGCTGACCGACATGGACGGCGTGCTCGTCCACGAGAACGACGCCATCCCCGGAGCGGCCGAGATGCTCGCGGGATGGGAATCGGCCGGAATCCCGTACCTCGTGCTGACGAACAACTCGATCTTCACCGCCCGCGACCTCGCCGCGCGCCTGCGCACGAGCGGACTGCACGTGCCCGAGGAGCGCATCTGGACCTCGGCGCTCGCGACCGCCGACTTCCTGAAGCAGCAGGTGCCTGGTGGCTCCGCGTTCGTGATCGGCGAAGCCGGCATCCTCACCGCCCTGCACGACGCCGGATTCGTGATGACCGAGACAGCGCCGGACTTCGTCGTCGTCGGCGAGACGCGCACCTACTCGTTCGAGGCGATCACCCGGGCGATCCGGCTGATCAACGCGGGCGCGCGGTTCATCATCACCAACCCGGACACCACCGGCCCGAGCGTCGACGGGCCCCTGCCCGCGACCGGCGCGGTCGCCGCCCTGATCACGAAGGCGACGGGCAAGGAGCCGTATGTCGTCGGCAAGCCCAACCCGATGATGTTCCGCTCGGCGCTCAACAAGATCGGCGCGCACTCCAAGAAGACCGGCATGATCGGCGACCGGATGGACACCGACATCGTCGCCGGCATCGAGGCCGGCCTGCACACGGTGCTCGTGCTCACCGGCATCAGCGATCGGGCCGAGGTGGAGAAGTACCCGTTCCGCCCCGATGAGATCGTCGACTCGGTCGCCGACCTGCTGCCGGCGATCACCGGGACGATCCGCACCGTCGAAGGCTGACGCCTCGCCTGCCGCTGGCGCCTCGACCGCCGGCATCGCTCAGACCGGCTCCACCTCCGGCAGCGCATGCGCGGACAGCCACACGCGATCAGGGTCGTACTGCGCACGGACGCGGTGCAGCCGCTCCAGCGTCTCCGGGTCGAACGCGGTCGCGGCATCCAACGGCGCATCGATGAAGTTCAGATAGGGCGCGCAGTCGGCCCACGGCCGCATCGCCTCGATGGCGCCGGCGACCAGCCCCGCCGCCTGCTCGGCGAATTCCGGAACCGCCACGGGCTGCACCGCGAGCAGCGCGTATTCGCCATCGATGCCGCGCACGGCAGCGTCCTTCGGATCACCGAATGCGCCGCCGAGGTGGCGGATCTCGATGATCATGGGCGCCGCCGTGGCATCCACCCCTGCGCTCTCGAGCAGCGCGTCGATGGCGGTGTCGCTCAGGTCACCCAGCATGAGGTGGTCCGAGATCGCCGCCGACGGCACCGGCGGGTCCATGTGCACCTCGAGCATCGCCGGCGCGGGGATGCTCGCGAACGTGTCCATCTCGGGGGCGAGTGCACGCAGCGGCTGCAGCAGGTCGGCCGCGCTCGCATCGTCGGCGAGGATCGCGCCGTCGATGATCACCAGCGAGCGCCCGGAGAGGAACGGGGGCATCTCGGGCACGGGTGGGAAGCGCAGCAGCCGCAGGCTGGTGGTCGCGGCGCGGTCCAGTCCGCGCGTCCAGTCCCGCCAGACGGGGACGACGTCGGATGCCGCGGAGATGTCCCACAGCAGGAACCCGGTCCGCACGTCGGGAATCGGCAGCAGGTCGATCTCGATTGCGACGACCGCGCCGAAGTTGCCGCCGCCACCCTGCAGCGCCCAGAACAGGTCGCTGTGCTCGGTCGCGCTCGCGCGCACCAGCGCGCCGTCGGCGGTGATGATCTCGACGGCGCGCATTCGGTGGGCGGCCAGGCCGTGCTCGCGACCGTAGAACGAGATGCCGCCGCCGAGGATGTATCCCGAGACGGCGACGTCTCCGGCGCTGCCGTGCAGTGCGGTGAGCCCGTGCGGCGCAGCTGCCTCGACGACCTCGCGCCACAGCGTGCCGCCGAGCACGCGGGCGGTGCGGGCCTCGGCGTCGATCTCGACGCCGGTCAGCCGGTGCAGCCGCAGCAGCATGGCGCCGCGCAGGGCCTCCTGGTCGAGTGCGGGCGCGCCGTGCCCGCTCGCCTGCGGCGCGATGCGGAGTCCCGCATCCGCCGCGGCTCGCACCATGCGCACGGCGCCGTCGATGCTCTCGGGGACGGCGATCACCGTCGGATGCTGGTCGGCGATCAGGTTCCACGCCAGTCGTGCGTGGTCGTAGCCGGGCTCGCCGGGAAAGTGCAGACCGTCGACGGCGCGCAGCGTCGTGAGGTCGGGAGTGGATGCCAGTGTCATGGGATCCACCCTGCGCCCCGCACCGTGCTCGCTGCATCGGGAACATTACCTATTTTCCCGCTGCGGACTCCCCGTCTGGATCCGCGATCAGGACTTCACGGACCCGCTCATCAGACCGCCGATGAAGTACTTGCCGAGGATGATGTAGACCAGCAGCGTCGGCAGCGAGGCGATGAGCGCTCCGGCCATCGACGCACCGTAGTTCGACAGCTGCGCACCCTGCGACAGGTTCACGAGCGACAGCGACACGGGACCCTGGTTGGCGTCCGAGAGGAACAGCGCGAACAGGTGTCGGTCGACGAAGACGATCGGAGTGCCCACCGCCCGCTCCGGGGCGAGGAAGCCCATGTCGGACTCCTCGGGGGCGACGACGATGAGGCCGTCGAGTCGGCGGCTCAGCATGCGCCGGAGCACCTGCTCGCCCTCGGCGGGGTCATCGCCGGCCGAGGCGACCAGCACCAGCAGATCGCGCTCCTGCGCGCGGGATTCGACGGCCTCGATGATCTGCGCATAGAACGGGTCCGAGATGCGCGTGACGGCGACCCCGATGGTGCGCGCGGAGCCGGTTCGCAGGGTGTGGGCGAAGTCGTTGCGGCTGTATCCGAGCGCGGCGATCGAGCGCTCGACGGATTGGCGCTTGGCGCGGCTGACTCCTGTACTGCCCGACACGACGCGTGACACGGTCGACAGTCCGACACCGGCGTGCGCGGCGACGTCCTTCATGGTCGGCCGCCCGGTGGCGTCGGCGCTTTCGTCGGATGGCTTCGCCATAACTGGCAGGTTTCCATGAAAACGTTGCCAAGTCCAGATTCGGATGCTGTCGGAACGTCGGAGGCCGCGTTTAGGCTGGCGCGCATGGGAGTTCTCGACGACGGTGAACGAGTGACGGCGGCGGATGCCACGGCCTGGCGCGGCTGGATGGCGGGGCACCACGAGACGGCATCCGGAGTCTGGCTTCTGCACGTGCGCCGCACCATCGACAACGACGGTCTCCACTACGAGGATGCGGTGCGTCAGGCGCTGTGCTTCGGGTGGATCGACGGCCCCGTGCGCACCTTCGAGAACGGCGACGTCGGGCAGTGGTTCTCACCCCGACGCCGCGGCAGCGGCTGGGCGGCCACGAACAAGGCGCGCATCACCGAGCTCGAGGCGGCCGGGCTGCTCGAGCCGGCGGGCATCCGCGTGATCGAGGCCGCCAAGGCCGACGGGTCGTGGACGGTGCTCGACGGACCCGAAGCCGGTGTGGAGCCCGATGACCTGACATCCGCCCTCGATGCCGTGCCGGCGGCGCGGACCGCGTGGGACGACTTCCCGCCCTCCGTCCGCAAGCTCGGCCTCACTCAGATCGCGATGGCCAAGCGCGCCGAGACGCGGGCGAAGCGCATCGCCAAGATCGTCGCCGACGCCGCCGAGGGCCGCAGGCCGTGACCTGCGCCCCTGTCACCCGATACGAATCGGGGGCCGACGCGCCACATGTCGGACCGGATGCCCGGGTTCGTCCGACATCTGGCGTGTCGGCCCCCGGAATGTAAATGCCCTACTGCGGGTCGAGCCCCAGGTCGTCGAGGTCGTAGGCGGCCAGCCACTGCAGGCCCTCTGCCTCGATCGCGGCCTGTGCGCCGGTCTTGCGGTCGACGATCACGGCGACCCCGATCACCTCGGCGCCCTCGCGGCGCAGCACCTCGACGGCCTTCAGCGCCGACTGTCCTGTGGTGGAGGTGTCCTCCAGCACGATGACCCGCTTGCCGGCGACGTCGGCACCCTCGATCTGGCGGCCGCGGCCGTGATCCTTGGGCTCCTTGCGCACGACGAAGGCGTCCAGCGGGCGATCCCCGCCGACCGAGGCGTGCATCACCGAGTTCGCGATCGGGTCGGCGCCGAGCGTGAGCCCGCCGACGGCCGAGACGTCGTGGTCCTTGATGAGGTCGAGCATGATCCGCCCGATGGCCGGGGCGGCCCGGTGGTCGAGGGTGAGCTTGCGCATGTCGACGTAATACGTGGCCTGCTTGCCGCTGGAGAGGGTGAAGTCGCCGTGGAACACGGCCTCCGCGGTGATCAGGTCGAGCAGGGCGCGGCGGTCTTCGGAGAGATCGCGGTCTTCGGCGGGATTCGTCACGGCATTCAGTGTATTCGGCGTGCGTCGGACGGCGGATGCCGGGGCTGGCCTAGCGTAGAGCCAGGAGGCTCCACATGTTCTCGTACGATCCCTATGCCGCCCTCGCCGAGCTGCGCCCCGTGCCGCCGCTCGAGCTGACCAGCCCAGATTTCACCGCAGGCGGCCCGCTGCCCGGGTTCGCATGGTCTTCGGATCGGGCCGGCGAGGACCGGCATCCGACGCTGGAGTGGTCGCAGCCACCGGCCGGCACGCTCAGTTTCGCCGTCTCGTGCTTCGACCCCGACGCGCCCACCGGCTCGGGCTTCTGGCACTGGGCCGCGTACAACCTGCCCGCCGATGTGCGCTCGCTCGCCAGCGGTGACGGCAGCGCGAAGAGCCTGCCCGCCGGCAGCCGCGTGCTGCCGAACGAGGCCCGCCTCGAGCGCTACATCGGCGCCGCCCCACCGGCGGGGACCGGCGTGCACCGCTACTTCTTCGTCGTCGACGCCCTCGACGTCGATCACCTCGATCTCGAGGCGGGCGCGACTCCCGGCGTGCTCGGGTTCAACCGCCACTTCCACACGCTGGCACGCGGCATCCTGATCGGCACCGGCGACCCCGCCGAGAGGTGACCCCGATCGTCGGCATCGACCGCCGACATCTTCTTCCGAGGCTCTTCGTCATGTAGCCCTAGTGACTCGCGCGGCACTCCGTTACTGTCTGGTTCTGTGAGCGCCCCCAACCGGGGCACCCAGTCAGGACCGAACCACGGTCGCAGCATCACGAAGGAGTGTCATGCGCAGTTCGAGAGGTCGCAGATCACGGATTCTGGGGGTGGCCGCCGCGGCGACCGCCCTGCTTGTCGTCGGGGGCATGGCCCCCGCGGCTGCACAGGACGACGACGCGGGCGCCTTCAGCGCCACACCGCTGTCGCCGGACGACAGCTTCAGCAACAGCGCGAAGTCGAACTCGGGTCGGCTCGCGACGAACGACGCGAAGCTTCTCAAGCGGTCGGATGCCAAGGCGACGACCATCATGGTGAAGGTCGACGTCGACCCGGTCGCCTCGTACACCGGAGCGATCGAGGGCCTTGCCGCCACCAGCCCTGAGATCACGGGCATCCCGATCTCGGAGGGCAGCGCGGCGATCGACGCCTACTCGGCATACGTCGCCGAGCGCATCGCCGAGGCGAAGAAGGAGGCCACCGATCTCGTCGGAGGCGCGGTCATCGCCGACTACGTCACCGTCTACGGCGGCTTCTCGATGACCGTGCCCGCCAACCGCGCCAAGGACCTGCTCAAGCTCGGCTCCGTCGCGGCGGTGCAGTCCAACGAGCTGCGCCAGGCCACCGGGGCTTCGCCCACTCCGACGACGCGCGTGGCCCCCACCTCGGTGACCTCGGAGGCCGCGGCCGACGCGGAGTTACCCGAGACGACACCGGCCCCTGACCAGGACGCCACCCACTTCATCGGCGCCGATGCGGTGTGGCCGAGCCTCGGCGGGCGCGACCGCGCCGGTGAGGGCGTGATCGTCGGCGTCATCGACACGGGCATCTGGCCCGAGCATCCGATGCTGGCCGAGAACGGACTCGGCGCGCCGGACGGCGGCCCGTGGTCGTGCGAGTTCGGCGACGGCACCGTCGGCGACGAGTTCGACTGCAACAACAAGCTCGTCGGCGCCTACGCCATGCTCGACGTCTACCAGTCCAGCCCCGACCCGGCGGGCATCGACGCGTACTGCCTCGATACGCTCTGCTCGGCGCGCGACGCCGAGGGACACGGCACGCACACGGCCACCACCGCGGTGGGCGGCAACGTCGAATCGGCCGAGATCCTCGGCATCCAGCGCGGCCCGTTCAGCGGAATCGCACCCGGAGCGTCGGTGATCGCCTACCGCGCTCTCGGCCCGAACGGCGGCTACGAGGGCGACCTGGTGGCCTCGATCGGTCAGGCCGTGCTCGACGGCGTCGACGTGATCAACTACTCGATCAGCGGCAGCCCCGACCCGTACGACTCCACCGAGCTGGCGTTCCTCGACGCGTTCGCGGCGGGCATCGCGGTGAACTCGTCTGCGGGCAACTCCGGCCCCGGCGCTTCGACCGCCGACCACGCCAGCCCGTGGACGACGACCGTCGGCGCCTCCACCTCGGATCGCGCATTCACCTCGGCGCTGGTGCTGGCCTCCACCGACGGCGAGACGCTGGTCAAGCAGGGCACGACCATCACTCAGGGCATCGATGACGTCGGTGTCGTCCTCGCCGCGGACGTTCCCGGCTACAACGACGAGCTCTGCCAGACACCTCTGCCTGCCGACTCGGTGACGGACCAGGTCGTGCTGTGCGTGCGCGGCGGCAACGGCCGCGTCGCGAAGGGCTACAACGCCCTGCAGGGCGGGGCGGCGGGCATGATCCTCGCCAACCCCGAGCCGATGGATCTGCAGACCGACAACCACTTCCTGCCGGCGATCCAGCTGGAGGGCCCGAACGACGACATCATCGCGTTCATCGGCGACCACCCGGGCGTCACGGCCACCTGGGCGCACGGCGAGTCGACGGTCTCGCAGGGCGACGTCATGGCCGGGTTCAGCTCGCGCGGACCGATCGGGCCGTTCCTCAAGCCCGACATCACCGCGCCCGGCGTGCAGGTCATCGCCGGCCACACGCCGACGCCGATCGGCATCGACAGCGGTCCCGCCGGTGAGCTGTACCAGGCGATCGCCGGCACGTCGATGTCGGCACCGCACGCGGCAGGCGTCTCGGCGCTGCTCGTGGCGGCGCATCCCGAGTGGACACCCGGTCAGATCAAGTCGGCGCTGATGACCTCGTCCGTTCAGGACGTGGTCAATGTCGACGGATCGGATGCCGGTGTGTTCGACCGCGGCGCCGGATCGATCCGCGCCGACCGCGCCATCGCCCCGCTGGCGACGATCAGCGAGACGGCGGCCGCGTTCGCCGCGAGTGCAGCGGATGCCAAGACCCGTGTGGATCTGAACATCCCGAGCATCAATGTCGACCCGCTCCCCGGTGCCGTCACGACCACGCGAACGGTGACGAACGTCAGTGGGAAGACGCAGGTGTTCCGCACCTCGGCGACCACCGACGGTGAGTTCGACATCAGCGTTTCGCCGAAGAACCTGACGATCCCGTCGGGACAGTCGCGCGATATCACCGTGACGATAAACACGCTCGGCGCCACCGACGGCTGGCACGAGGGTCAGGTCACGCTCACGCCGAAGAGGGGCAACGCGATGGTGATCCCGGTTGCCGCGAACGCAGCCGCCGCGAGCATCAACCTCACGCAGAGCTGCACTCCGACGACGCTCGCGCGTCGCGGTGTCGCGGACTGCACGGTCACGGCATCCAACTTCCTGCCGGTCGATGTCGATGCACAGATCGAGGTCTCGGTGGACGGGAAGATGCGTATCGAGTCCGTCGAGTCGCCGCTGCGCAAGAAGGGCAGCAATGGGGTGTGGAGCGGCACGCTCGGTGCGGCGGTACCGCCGCAGATCACCGGGTTCACCGATGACCTCGGCCCCGGCGGCGGCTTCCTGCCGCTGGATCAGTTCGGGGTCACACCGTTCCCCATCGGCGATGAGGAGGTCGTCAACTTCAACGTCCCGCCGTTCCAGTTCGGCGGTGAGACGTACACGAGGCTCGGAGTGGTCTCGAACGGCTACCTCGTGGTCGGCGGCGGTGAGGCCGCTGATGTCTGGTACGAGCCGAAGCCGATCCCTGACCCGGTGACGCCGAACAACGTGCTCGCACCGCTGTGGACCGACCTCAACCCCGAGGCTGCGGCCGGTGGCGCCGGCGTGAGCATCGGATCGCTCACCGACGGCGTGAACAGCTGGATCGTGGCCGAGTGGAACACGGTGCCGACGTACTCCGGCAACGCGACGAACTCGATGCAGGTGTGGATCCAGACCGGCGCGACAGAGGGCGTCTGGTTCACGTACGGCGAGGACGGGGTGTCTGACGACGCGACCTCGGCAGCGACTGCCGCCGAGAACCGCGATGGCACCAGCGGTGTCGTGCTCGAGGGCCTGCCGACGGCCGGCGACGGCTACGCGGTCGGCACGACGCCGCCGGCAGCGGGTGGCACCATCGAGTTGAACTACTCGGTGCGCGGCCAGGCACAGGGCGAATGGGCCGCGGTGGCGACCCTGACCTCTGACGCTCTGCGCACGACGCCGATCGCGCGCACGCCGATCACCGTCGACTGGAACGCGGGAGGCTGAGTTCCGAGAAGGGCGAGGGCTGAGGGGCGGATGCTGCGGCATCCGCCCCTCAGTCGTGTTCGGCCCCGCCCTAAGGCCCTCGCGCACGGATCTGAGGTGTCGACGCACGGATCTGAGGTGTCGACGCACGGCGAAGATGAGGCAGCCGCCCGATGCTCACCCCACCCCTCAGAGAGGAAAGTCGTTCTCATCAGCCCCCGCATCCCGCGGGACGAACAGGGAGAACATCATGAACACCACGATCTACGTCGACTCGATGATCGACCAGCGCCGTACCGCCGTCCTGAACCGCGAGCTCGAGTACCGCCGCATCGCGCTCGAGCGCGGCACGATGAAGGCGAGCCGGCCGAGCCTGGTCACGCGGCTGCGCGCCGCGCTGACGCACCGCACGCCCCGGCCGGCCGGGGCCCGTCACGCACAACGCCAGATGCGGCAAGCATGACCCTTGGCCTCGACCCGGCCGCCGTGCCACCATGGGCCATGGCCTTGTCGACCCCGGCACCGCTGATCGTTCGCGATGAAGCGGCAGCCACCCTCCGACGCGCGTTCGACGCCGGCCGCGAGGGACACCCCGAAGTGGTCGTCGTGCGCGGCGAGGCCGGCATCGGCAAGACCCGCCTGCTGCAGGAGTTCCGGCGAGAGGCGGCCGCTCTCGAACCCACCGCGGTCATCGCCGTGGGGCAGTGCGTCGACATGGGTGAGATCGGCAGCCCGTTCACCCCGATCCGCCGCATGCTGCGCGATCTGCACGCTCAGCTCGGCGACGCACTGCCGGCAGCCGTCTCGTCGACCGTGCGCGGCGCACTCGCCGGCATCCTCCCCGAGATCGCGACCGAGACGGCACTGCCGTCGGCCACCACAACGGGCAACGACGCCATCTCCGACGCGCTCGGCACTCTACTGGAGGCACTCAGCGCCGACCAGCACCTCGTGCTGATCATCGAGGATCTGCACTGGGCCGATACGGCCACCCTCGCGCTGCTGAAGACCCTCACATTCACTCTGCGCGGCGCGCACCTGACGATCGTGATGACCTACCGCACCGATGACGTCGGGCGCGGGCATCCCCTGCGCGGTGTGCTCGCCGACCTCGAGCGCAACCGCTCGGTCACCTTCATCGAGATCGAACGGCTCTCACCGGCTGACGCCGCGCGCCTGACCCGCATGCTCGACCCGCACCTCGACCAGCGCGTTGTCGACAGTATCGTGGAGCGCAGCGACGGGCTGCCGTTCTTCATCGAAGAGCTCATCGCCCTCACCGACTCCCGGCTGCCGACGACACTGCGCGATCTGCTGCTCGCCCGCGTCGAGACCCTCAGCTCCGATGCGCGCGCAGCCGTCGACCTGCTCGCGGCCGGCGGCGTGCATGTCGACAGCGACCTGCTCGAGGAGACCGCCGAGGGGCACGTCGACCGCGGCCGGTTGCACGAGGGTCTGCGTGAGGGCCTCGTCGAGAACATCCTCGTCTCAGACGACGACGGCTACGCGTTCCGGCACGCCCTGCTGCAGGAGGCTGTGCATGACGATCTGCTGCCCAGCATCCGCGCCGATCTGCATGCGCGCTACGGTGCCGCACTCGACCGTCGCGTCGCCGACGGCCACCGCGAGCGCGCCGCCGAGGCTGCCGAGCACTGGGAGCAGGCCCGTGACGCGGTGCGCGCATTCGATGCGATGGTCATCGCCCGCCGCTATGCCGGTGAGACGTCGGCAGAGCCGGTCATGTCGCAGATCGGCGAGCGGATGCTGGCGATCTGGCCGCAGGTGCCGGATGCCGAGGCGCGCGCGGGCATGTCGCGACTGGAGTTCTTCGCCGACACGGCCGACCACGGTCTGGGCGATCCGGCGCGCGCGCTGCGCGTGGCCCGCGCCGGGCTGTCGGAGGCAGGGCCCGAGCAGCGCGTGGAGCGCGCCCGACTGCTGAACGTCACCTCGTACGCTCTGTCGAACCTCGGCGATCCGGCCGCCGCGCGTCGGGTGAGCATCGAGGCGCTGTCGCTGCTCGACGACGAGGATCCCGGCACGCGCTCCCTGGTGGTGGAGTGCCTCGTGTCGCGGATCCGCACGGCCACGTTCGACCCGCGACCCGAGGAGGTGCCGGAGCTCGAGCGCCTCATCGCGCTCGCCACCGCTCACAGCGATGCGATCGACGACCCCCTGCTGCGCGCCAGGGTGCTCGACACCGCGGCGACCCTCGACACCGTCGCGGGCAGGCTCACCGAGGCGCTCATGCGGGTGCGGCGATTCCCGGTCAGCAGCATGGGCGCACGTCAGTACCAGGTGAACTTCATCACCGAGCTCGATGCGCTGGTGCGTCTGGGCAGATTCCGTGAGGCCGCTGAGCTGGCCGCGCGCCGCACCAGCGAAGTCGCCGACCCTGCGGCCCTTGTGTACGGCATCGATCTGAACGCCGCAGAGGCGCTGTTCGCCGCCGGCGACGCTGAAGCGGGTCGCAGCGCTGCCGAGCGCGGCCTCTCGGTGATCGCCAGCACGCAGGTGATGAGCTCGTTCGGGTGGCGGCTGCTGGGGCTGGCGGACGCGTGGGGCGACCATCCCGAACGGGCCCACGCACGTCGCGACGATCACGGCACGGGCATCGACCAGCTGATCGCGGAGGACAGCGAGGAACGCGCAGGGTGGGGCACGTTCGTGCTCGAGACAGCGCTGAACGAAGCGGAGACGATGTCGGATGCCGCCGCGCGGACCGCCCTGATCTCGACGGCCCTCGGCGGGGCACTCGACATCGTGCGCGCGGGTCTCGAGCCCGGTATCGCCCGGCCCCACCTGGTGTCGGCGGCGCGAGCGCTCGCCGACGCGACCCTGACCCGATCGGATGCCGATGACCTGGCGCGTCTGGGCGGGATGATCGATGACGTGCTGGCCCGACACGCGGACGACGAGGCAACACCGGCGATCGTGGCGCTGGTCGCCGCCGAGGCGGCGCGGGCCGAGGCCGAGGCGCCGGCGGCGACCGTGGGCGCCTGGCGGATGGCATCCGACCTCGCCGCCGACGGCTTCGTGCCCGTGCGCCAGCTCTGGTACGCGCGCTACCGCCTCATGCAGGCGCTGCTCTATGCCGGCGACCGCGATGCCGCGACGGCGATGCTCGACGAGATCGCCGACGGCGCTCCCGCACACGGCATCGCCGTGGTCGCGCGCTGGGCGCGTGATCTCGCGGCCCGCGCGGGGCTCTCGGATGCCGTCGCAGGCGGGCCACCGCAGCTGACCGCCCGCGAGAGGCAGGTGCTCGAGCTGGTCGCCGAGGGGTTGAGCAATCCCGAGATCGGTCGGCGCCTGTTCATCTCGCCCAAGACGGCCTCGGTGCACGTGTCGGCGATCCTCGCGAAGATCGGCGCGGCGAACCGGGTCGAGGCGGCCGCGTTCTTCCATCTGCAGGCCACCGGGAAGGCGATCGACGTCGGCGGCCGCGCATAGGCTGGATGCATGCGTCTGGCCACCTGGAACATCAACTCGATCCGCACCCGTGTCGGCCGTGCCGTCGACTTCGCCGTGCGCGAGGACATCGACGTGCTCGCGCTCCAGGAGATCAAGTGCAAGCCCGAGCAGTTCCCCTACGCGCCGTTCGAAGAGGCCGGCTATCACGTGGAGGCGCACGGGCTTAACCAGTGGAACGGCGTCGCGATCGCGAGCCGGCTGCCGATCAGTGACGTGCGCACTTCGTTCGAGGGCCAGCCGGGTTTCGCGAAGGGTCACGAGGGCCCGGGGGCGCCGCTCGAGGCACGTGCGCTCGGGGTGATGGTCGACGGCGTGCGGGTGTGGAGCCTGTACGTTCCCAACGGCCGGGCGCTGGGCGATGAGCACTACGCGTACAAGCTGCACTGGCTCGAGGCGCTGCGCGCGGCGACCGGAGCAGAGCTCGCGGCGCAGCCCGATCTGCCGCTCGCCCTGGTCGGCGATTTCAACATCATCCCGTTCGATCACGACAACGGAGACCCGGCCATCGTCGAGGGGGTCTCGACGCACGTCTCCCCACCCGAGCGCGACGCGTTCTTCGCGCTCGGGACGGCCGGCGTGACCGATGTCGTGCGGCCGCTGATCCCCGAGGGCTTCACCTACTGGGACTACCAGCGGCTGAAGTTCCCCCGCAACGAGGGCATCCGCATCGACTTCATCCTCGGTTCGCGCACGTTCGCCGATGCCGTGACCGGGGCATCCATCCACCGCGACGAGCGCAAGGGCGAACAGCCGAGCGACCACGTGCCGGTGGTCGTCGACCTCGACCGCGGCGGCGAGGACGACGACGACCTGCCGATGATCTTCGCGTGACCGGCGGTCGCATCCGGCTGATCGCCACCGATCTCGACGGCACGCTGCTCGACGGCACGGGGCGGGTGTCCGAACGCACCCGTGCGGCTCTCGATGCGGCGCGGGATGCCGGCATCGCGACCGTGCCGGTCACGGCACGCCAGCCGATCGGCCTGCGCCCCATCGCCGCGCAGGCGGGGTTCGACGGCTGGGCGCTGTGCGGCAACGGCGCCTACGGGGTGCACCTGGGCACCGGCGAGCACCTGTTCGCGGAAGAGATCCCGGCCGACGTGCAACATGAGCTCGCCGAGGCGCTTCGGGCGGTGATCCCCGATCTGCTGTTCGCCAGTGTGCGAGACGCTGGCGAGGGCTTCGTCGCACAGGAGGGCTACGCCGCCATCGCGGACCTGAACGATCACAAGCGGCATCCCGAATCGATGGGCGGAGTGCCGCTGGCCGATGTGCTGGCCGCACCGAGTCTGAAGCTGGTGATCCGGCATCCGTCGATGCCCACCTCGCAGATCTTCGACGCCCTGCGGGCGCTGGGCCGGACCGGCTTCGAGGCGACCCTGTCGGGAGCGCCTTTCGTCGAGGTGATGGCCCAGGGCGTCACGAAGGCGACCGGTCTCGCCCAGGTGTGCACGCGGCTGGGCGTGGATCGCAGTGAGGTGCTCGCCTTCGGCGACGCGCTCAACGACCTCGAGATGCTGCAGTGGGCGGGGCACGGCGTGGCCGTCGCGAACGCGCTCGAGGTGGTGCGCGAGGCCGCCGACGAGGTGACCGACGCCAACGACGCCGACGGCGTCGCGGCAGTGATCGAGCGGATGCTGCCGCGCTGACGCCCCCTCCGCAGCCGCGCGTTTGCATGGCGCTGTGAGCGTGTGAAAGTGTATGTTCACGCGGCTAACAAAAGGAGGCGGGCATGGTCACGTCGGGACAGCACCCGCTCGCCCTCCGGGATGCGCGGTTCCCGGTGCCCGACGCAGTCGCTCTCGAGTCCGGCACGGTGCTCGTCGTGGACGGGCGTGTCGCCGGTCTGCTTCCCGCCGATGTCCCCGTCGAGCATCTCCCCGCCGGTGCGACCGTCGTCGACGCCGCCGGGCGCATCCTCATGCCAGGATTCATCGACGCGCACAGCCACGGCGAGGGAGCGCTGGGTCGCGACGACCGCGAGCTCGCCCTGCTGCGGCAGGGTCTGACCGGTGTGCTGCTCGGCCAGGACGGCATCTCCTTCGCGCCGACCACCGCAGCATCCGCTCCGTTGAACGAGCGCTACTTCGCCGCGGTCAACGGCCCGCTCCCCGACGGGCACCGAGAGGGCATGAGCATCGGCACGCTGCTGGCGCACTTCGCGGCGGTGTCGCGCCTGAGCAGCCGGGCGCTCGTGCCGGCAGGCACCGTGCGCACCACGGTGAGCGGGTTCTCACCCGCTCCGCTCACCGAGCGTCAGCTCGACGAGATCGAGGACATCACCCGCGCGGGCATCGCCGAGGGCGCTGCCGGCGTCTCACTGGGCCTGGAGTACGTGCCGGGCGGCTTCGCGGACGCCGTCGAGCTGCACCGGTTCGCCGAGATCGCCGCCGGGACCGGCGTGCCGCTCGTGGCGCACGTGCGCGGATACGAAGCCGCGGCACCCGCGGGTCTCGGCGAGGTGATCGACCTGGCCCGAGCCACCGGTGCCCCCGTGCACGTGGCGCACCTGCACGCCCCCGCCGACCTCGTGCTGCCGATCGTCGACGCAGCGTTGGCCGAGGGCGTCGACCTCACCTTCGACTCGTACCCGTACCGCCGCGGGAATACGATCCTCGCCATGCTCGCACTGCCCGCCGACCTGCAGGAGGACGGCCCCGAGCACGCGCTCGCCCGGCTTGCCGATCCCATCACGCGGCGACGCCTGGAGCACGACTGGTTCCCCGGCATCGCCGAGCTGCTCAGTCGGGTCACGGTCAGCGTCGCCGACCATCCCGACTGGAGGTGGGCCGAGGGGCTTTCTCCGGAGCAGATCGCGGAGGGCACGGGTCGGTCGATCGGCGAGACCATCTGCGAGCTGATCCTCGCCACCGGACTCGGCGCCGGTGCGATCGTGCGCCAGCCCGCCGCGAACCGGGTCGAAGACGTGCGCGCCATCGCGAACCACCGGGCGCATCTGGGCAGTTCCGACGGCATATTCCTCGGTGGCCATCCGCACCCGCGCGGATGGGGCGCCTTCGCCCGCATGCTGCGCCGGCACGTGCTCGAGTGGCGGGACTGGACATGGTGGCAGGCGACCGAGCACCTGTCGCTGCGGGCCGCCCGCCGGTTCGGCTTCGGCGACCGGGGTCTGGTGAGGCCGGCATCCATCGCCGACTTCTGCCTCGTCGACCCGCAGCGCCTCGCCGATCGCGCCACCTACGACGCACCGACGCTGCTCGCCGAGGGCATCGACGACGTGATCGTCGCAGGTTCCCGAGTGCTCGTGGACGGCGACCTGTTCCCGGCAGCGGATCACCTGGGCATGATGAGGGAGAGCACCCCGACAGAAAGGCCGGCATCGTGATCGAACCCTCTCCCCTCCCCCTCACCAAGGGGCTCGGCCCCGGTCTCGTCGAGGATTCCGACCTCGTCGGCACGTCACTGTTCGCCGCCGACCGCGACTTTCCGCAGCTGTCGCTGAGCGAGAGCGCCATCGAGCACAACATCGCCCAGATGATGGCGTACGTGCGCGGCCGCGGCGTCGCGCTCGCCCCGCACGGCAAGACCGCGATGGCGCCGAAGCTCGCCCGCCGGCAGCTGGATGCCGGCGCGTGGGGCATCACCGCGGCGACCCCCTCACAGCTTCGGGTGTACCGCGCGGCGGGCATCCCCCGGCTGCTGCTGGCCAATCAGCTCGTCGAACCGGGGACGATCGCCTGGCTGCGCGCCGAGCTCGCCGCCGACCCCGCCTTCGAATGCCCGGTCTACGCCGACTCCGCGGACGGGCTGGCGCTGCTGGCGGGTCCCGCCGACGCCCGTCCGATCGACGTGCTGCTCGAGGTCGGGCATCCCGGTGGGCGCACCGGAGTGCGCGGCGAGCCCGCGCTGCGCCGGCTCGCCGAACAGGCCTCACGCACTCCGGGCATCCGCGTGATCGGCGTCGCCACCTACGAGGGCACGCTCGGCGGCGCAACGGAGGCGGAGAAGGTCGAGAACGTGCACACCTTCGTGCGCGAGCTCGGCGCCACCGCCCTCACCCTCGAGGCTGAGGGGCTGCTGCCTGCCGGCGCCATGGTCTCGCTCGGCGGCAGCGCCTACTTCGACGTCGCCGTCGACGCCCTGGCCGTGGCAGGCGTACCTGCCACGAGCGTCCTGCTGCGCAGCGGCGCGTACCTCACCCACGACGACGGACTGTACGCGCGCACCACCCCCGAGGCGCGCGGCAGCGCGGGCGCGCCCGACCTGCGGTCGGCGATCCGGGTGTGGGCGCCCGTGCTCAGCATCCCCGAGCCCGGCCTCGTCGTCGCCCTGTGCGGGCGACGCGACGTCGGCTTCGATCAGGACCTGCCGCTCGTGCTCGGCGTGCGGGGGCGCGATGGCTCGGCGCCGCGCATGCTCGCCGGACGGGTGCGCAAGCTCGCCGATCAGCATGCGTTCATCGACGTCGACCCGGATGCCGCGGGCGGCGACGCGCCGCCACGGGTCGGCGACCTGATCGAGCTCGGCATCTCGCATCCGTGCACCACGCTCGACCGCTGGGGCCTCGTGCCGCTGGTCGACGACGAACTGCGCGTGCGCGATCTGGTGCGCCTGCACTTCACCTGATCACCCCGCCTCCGCAATCCGACCCCGCCTCCATCAGCCGATCCCGCCTCCACGCCCGAACCTGACCCTGGAGAGAAATGACCGACACGACCGTCATCCGCACCGAAGCCGCCCCCGCGCCCGCGCACGTCTTCTCGCAGGGCCTGCGCAAGGGCAACATGCTGCAGGTCTCCGGACAGGGACCGATGGATCCCGAGACGAACACCTACGTCGCCGAGGGCGACGTGTACGCGCAGACGATGCGCACCCTCGAGAACGTGCGGGCGATCCTCGAGGCGGGCGCCGCGTCGGTCGAGGATGTGCTGATGTTCCGCGTGTATCTCACCGAGCAGAGCCTGTTCCCCCGCATGAACGAGGCGTACGGCGATTTCATGCAGGAGCACGTGCCGGGCGGCGCGCTGCCCTGCCGCACCACGGTGTTCGTCGGGCTGCCCCACCCCGAGATGCTCGTCGAGATCGACGCGCTCGCCGTCGTCTGAGCGGGTGCGCGATCCGCCTCAGGGTTGATGCCGTTCGGGTCGGCGCGCTCTACGGTTGAAGCATGCCCGCATCCCCGGCCCTCACGCGCACCCCGACGCCGCGCGACCTGCGACAGGACGTGCTGCTCGCCGGCGTTCTGCTGGTCGGCGGGGTCATCAGTGCGGGCCTGTCGACGATCGCCCAGCTGTACGGTGACGATCAGGCACCCATGTGGGCCGCGCTGCTCGTCGTGCTCGGCGTGACAGCGCCACTCGCCGTGCGCCGACGCTGGCCCGCACCCGTCGCCGTGTTCATCGCCGCGGTGTTCTTCGCCAGCGTGTCGCTGAAGGTGCCCGAGGTGTACGTCGTGAACATCACGATGTTCATCGCGCTGTACACGGTCGGCGCCTGGATGAACGACCGCCGCGCAGCCCTGTGGGTGCGCGTCGGCATCATCGTCGGGATGTTCGTCTGGCTGCTCGCCGTGATGTACGGCGAGGCGATCAGCGGCGCAGCCGATGCCGACACGGCCGCCGGAGCGTTCTCGCCCGTGCTGGCGTTCATGATGATCCAGCTGCTGCTGAACGGCCTGTACTTCGGCGGCGCGTACTACTTCGGCGAGCGCTCGTGGCACGCGGCGCAGCAGCGCTCCGCCCTCGAGGAGCGCACACACGAGCTCGAGCACGAGCGCGAGGTGACCGCCGCACAGGCCGTCGCGCTCGACCGGGTGCGCATCGCCCGCGAGCTGCACGACGTCGTCGCGCATCACGTCTCGGTGATGGGTGTGCAGGCCGGTGCCGCGCGGCTCGTCGTCGACCAGGACCCCGAACGTGCGAAACAGCTGATGGCCGGAGTGGAAGACGCCTCGCGGGAGGCGATCGGCGACTTCCGCCGCCTGCTCGAGACGTTGCGCGCGCACGGCGACGAGAACGACGACGCCGCCGCGGCCCTCGGCCTCGACGACATCGAGAGGCTGGCGCAGTCGTCTCGGGATGCCGGGCTGCCCACCGACTATCGGGTGATCGGCGCCCCGGTTCCGGTGCCGAGCACGGTCGCCGTCAATCTGTATCGCATCGCACAGGAGGCACTGACGAACGCGCGTCGGCACGCCGGGGCCGGCGCGACAGCCGACGTGCGCGTGCGGTACGCCTCGGATGCCGTCGAACTCGAGATCGTGAACTCCGGCCGGGTCGCGCCGGTACCCCGCCCCGGACTCGGACAGCTCGGCATGCGCGAGCGCGCCCAGGCATCCGGCGGCTCGATCGAGCTGATGCCGCGACCCCAGGGCGGGTTCCGAGTCCGCGCCAGCATCCCCCTCCCGACCTGACCCAGCGAAAGCCGATATGACCGACTCGCCCACCCGTGTTCTGCTCGTCGACGATCACTCGATGCTGCGCGCCGGGTTCCGCACCATCCTCGACACCCAACCCGACATCGAGGTCGTCGGCGAGGCCGCGACCGGTGCCGAGGGCGTCGAGCTCGCCCGTCGGCTGCGCCCTGACGTCATCACCATGGACGTGCAGATGCCCGACATGGACGGTCTCGAGGCGACGCGTCGCATCGTCGGGGACGCTGAGCTGGCATCCGCCGTCGCGATCGTCACCACCTTCGATCGCGACGAATACCTGTACGAGGCGCTGGATGCCGGCGCCAGCGGGTTCCTGCTAAAGAACGCCGGCCCCGAAGAGCTGATCGCCGCGGTGCGCGCGCTGGCGTCGGGCGACGGGATGCTGGCGCCGGAGGTCACCCGGCGAGTGCTGGCGCGCTTCCGGACGGCGCCCGCCGAGGTGCCGGGTGGGTCGCCGGGCGCCAGTGCACCGGATGCTGCCGACCGCACGGCCTCTTCACCCGAGGTTCCCGTGCACTCGGCGAGATCCCGTGCTGTCGACGGTGGTGGCGGGGTGCTGAGCGAGCCGCTGACCGAACGCGAGAGTGAGGTGCTGACGCTGATGGCGGATGCCCGCAGCAACGCCGAGATCGCCGGGGCGCTGTTCATCGGCGAGGCGACCGTGAAGACGCACGTCTCGCGGATCCTGCAGAAGCTCGGTGCCCGTGACCGCGTGCAGGCCGTGGTGCTGGCGCACCGCCACGGCCTGACCTGAGCCCGCCTCCCCTCCGCTGTCTTCCCGCGAGAAACCACTTCCCGTACGAGAAACCACCTCCTGCGTGATTTCTCATGCAGGAGGTGGTTTCTCGGCGGGGCGGCCGCGCGCGCGGCCCGGCGATCAGGCGCTGACGAGCTCCGCGGAGTGCTGCACCCGTGCGATGAGGCCGTTGAAAGCCTCGAGGTAGCCGACCAGGAAGCCGGCGGTGCTGTCGTCGGTCACCTGGCCGTCTTCGGTGAACAGGCCGGGGCGGTCCTGGATGAAGCCTTCGGGCTGGCCCATGGTCACGGCGTTGAAGTGGCCGAGGATCGCACGCAGGTGCTGCTGAGCGGCGGCGGTGGCGACGCCGCTGCCCGAGGTGCCGATCACGGCGGTGGGCTTGCCGAAGAACGACATCTCGCCGTACGGACGGGTCGACCAGTCGAGGGCGTTCTTGAGCACGCCCGGGATCGAACGGCTGTACTCGGGGGTGATGACGATCACGCCGTCGACATCGGCGATGGCCTGCTTGAAGTCGCGAGCGACCTGCGGGAAGTCCGCGTCGTAGTCGGGGCTGTAGAACGGCAGGTCCTTGATCGGGATCTCGACGAGCTCGATGCCCTCGGGGGCGAGGTTCTCGAGCACGCGCGCAAGGCGGCGGTTGATGGAGGTGCTCGAGATGCTGCCGACGATGTAGCCGATGGTGCGGGTCACAGTGATTCCTTCTGGGTCGGGGCTCGACGAGCCCGGGCGTACGACAGACCCAACATATATGCGTGCGCATGTTATTCCCCGGGTCGTGGCATCCGTCGCACGGGTGTCTCACGATCCGTCGCAGGGGGGATCCGCCGGACACGGCGCATCCGTAGCGTTGACGGCATGCAACAGCAGCAGACGGGGCATCTGAGCCTCGACGGAATCACCAAGAGCTACGGCGCACGCAGAGTGCTCGACGACATCCGCTTCGACGTCGCGCCCGGGCGACTGACAGGTTTCGTCGGCGGCAACGGCGCGGGCAAGACCACCACGATGCGCATCATCCTCGGTGTGCTGGCCGCCGACGACGGCACGGTGACGCTCGGCGGGACGCCGGCGACGGCATCCGACCGCCAGCGCTTCGGGTACATGCCCGAGGAGCGCGGCCTGTACCCGAAGATGCCGGTGCTCGAGCAGGTCGTCTACCTCGCGCGACTGCACGGCTTCAGCAAGGCGGACGCCACCGAGCGCGCCACCGCGCTGCTGACCGAGCTGGGTCTCGGCGAGCGCCTGAACGACAAGATCGAAGCCCTGTCGCTGGGCAACCAGCAGCGCGCGCAGATCGCCGCCGCCCTGGTGCACGATCCGCAGGTGCTCATCCTCGACGAGCCGTTCTCGGGTCTCGACCCGCTCGCGGTCGACGTGGTCGCCGGCGTGCTGCAGACCCGGGCCGCGCAGGGCGCGTCGATCCTGTTCTCGTCGCACCAGCTCGACGTGGTCGAGCGCCTGTGCGACGACCTGATCATCATCGCCGACGGCGCGATCCGGGCATCCGGTTCGCGCGAGCAGCTGCGCGCACAGCATTCGGCACCGCGATGGGAGCTGGAGGGCTCCGGCGACGCCGGCTGGCTGCGCACCGAGCCCGGCGTCACGGTCATCTCGTTCGAGGGCGGCAGCGCCGTGTTCGACGTCGACTCCCCCGATACCGCGCAGCGCGTCCTCCGTCGCGCGATGGCTGATGGCGACGTGACGCTGTTCGCGCCGCAGCGCCCCACTCTGGCCCAGATCTTCAAGGAGGTCATCCGATGACAATCACGACGTCACCGAGGAGCACCGCCGCGCCGGCGAAGCCGCTGTCCACGCCGCAGGGGGCCTGGCTCGTCGCAGAGCGCGAGATCATGACCCGCCTGCGCAGCAAGGCCTTCCTGATCTCCACGGCCATCCTCGTGCTCGTCGCGCTCGGCGGAGTGATCTGGATGGGCATCGCCTCGAGCACCAGCTCGGCGACCCCGATCGCCGCGGTCGGTCAGACCGCGTCGATGATCCCCGATACGGGTGCGTTCGACGTCACTCCGGTCGACTCGCGGGATGCCGCGGAAGAGCTCGTGCGCGACGGCGAGGTCGACGCCGCGATCCTCGAAGACAGTGATTCGCCGATGGGCCTGCTGGTGCTCGCCGACGAGGAGGCGCCCCAGGATCTCGTCGCCGCACTGTCTGCCGCGCCCACGGTCGAGCTGCTCAACCCGGACGCGCCGGACTTCGGCATGCGATACGCGCTGGGCATGATCTTCGGCCTGGTCTTCATGATGGCCGCGATCTCGTTCGGAACGCCGATCACGACCAGCGTTGTGGAAGAGAAGCAGACCCGCATCATCGAGATCCTGCTGTCGACGATCTCGGCGCGCGCGCTGCTGGCCGGCAAGGTGATCGGCAACACCGTGCTGGCGATGGGACAGATCCTGATGCTCATCGCAGTCGCAGTGGTCGGGCTCATCGTCACCGGGCAGACCGAGCTGCTGCAGGGCTTCGGCGCCCCGCTGCTGTGGTTCGCCGTGTTCTTCCTGTTCGGCTTCATCCTGCTGGCGGCGATGTTCGCGGCGGCCGGGTCTCTCGTGTCGCGCCAGGAGGATGCCGGCGCGACGCTGACCCCGGTGATGTATCTGACGATGATCCCGTACTTCCTGGTGATCTTCCTCGGCAACAACCCGGTCGTGATGACCGTGCTCTCGTACGTGCCGTTCTCCGCGCCTGTCGCGATGCCGGTTCGGCTGTTCTTCAGCGAGGCGCAGTGGTGGGAGCCGCTCGCCGCCCTGGTGATCATGCTCGTCGCCTGCGTGCTGATGATCATGCTGGGCGCGAAGATCTACGAGAACTCGCTGCTGCGCATGGGCGCACGGGTGAAGCTGCGCGAGGCGCTGCGCGGCTGACCCCGGCGGGGCCTGGGGGCTGGGACCTCGGGGCTGGGCGGGGCCTCGGCGGTCAGGCGGCGGCGAAGCTACCGCGGTCGCAGCTCGCTGTGCACCAGCGCATCCGCCGCGCGCACGAGCGCGAGGTGCGAGAACGCCTGCGGGGTGTTGCCGAGCTGCCGTTCGGCGACGGGATCGTACTCCTCGGCCAGCATCCCGACGTCGTTCGTCAGCCCGCACAGGCGCGCCATCAGCGCCTCGGCCTCGTCGCGGCGACCCGTCGCGGCGTACTGCTCGACCAGCCAGAACGAGCACGCCAGAAACGGGCTCTCTCCCCCGGCGAGGCCGTCGACGCCGGTGTCGGTGCGGTACCGGTGCACCAGCCCGTCGTGCATGAGCGTCTGCTCGATCTGCTCGACGGTCGCGAGCATCCGCGGATCATCCGGCGCACAGAAGCCGACCTCGGCCAGCAGCAGCAGCGACGCGTCGACCTCGGTCGAACCGTAGTACTGCGTGAAGTAGCCGTCGGTGACGCCGTCGCGGTCGATCTCGTCGCGCATCCGATCCCGCAGCTCGCGCCAGGTGTCAACGGGGCCGTCGAGTCCGCCGTCCTCCACCGCGCGCACGCCGCGGTCGAACGCGGCCCAGATCATCGCCCGCGAGTGGGTGAACATGTGCGGTTCACCGCGGATCTCCCACAGCCCGTGGTCGGGGCGGTCGATCGACTCCGTGGCGAACCGCAGCAGCTGGCGCTCGAGCGGCCAGGCGAACTCCGTCTCGGCGAGTCCCGCCGCCCGAGCGGCAGACAGGGTCACCATCACCTCGCCGACGACATCGGCCTGGTACTGCGCCGCGGCGCCGTTGCCGACCCGCACCGGCGTCGAGTGCTCATAGCCCGGCAGCGAGTCGAGCGTCCACTCGTGCAGGTTGCGCTCGCCGGCCAGCCCGTACATGATCTGCAGGTCGGCCGGGTCGCCCGCGACGGCACGCAGCAGCCATTCCCTCCAGCGCTCGGCCAGGGCGAGGAAGCCGTGGTCGAGCAGCGCCTCGAGGGTGAGCGCGGCGTCGCGCAGCCAGACGTACCGGTAGTCCCAGTTGCGCTCACCGCCGATCTCCTCGGGCAGGGCCATCGTCGCCGCCGCGGCGATGCCTCCGGTGACGTGATTGGTCAGGGCGCGCAGGATCAGCAGCGACCGCACGACCTTCTCGTGGTGCGGCCCGTGATGCTCGATGCGGTCGGCCCAGCTCTGCCACCAGTCGGTGGTGAACGCCAGGGCGTCGTCGACGTCGAGCGGATCGGGCACCGCACGGTACGAGGGGAACCACGTCAGGTGCAGATCGACGATCTGCCCGGCATCCACCGTCACCTCGCCGTGGTGCTGATGGTCGTGGGCACGCAGTCGGGCGCCCCGCAGCACCAGCGCGTCGGGTCCGGCCATCGCGACCATCTCAGGGCGGTCGTCGGTGCCGGTCTGCCGCACCCAGGGCAGGGCGCGGGCGTAGTCGAATCGGATGCTGAGATGCTGCCGCATCGTCACCGAGCCGTGCACGCCGATGACGCGCCGCACCAGATCGGCGCGCTCGATGCCGACGCCCGGATCGGGGTCGATCGGCATGAAGTCGTGCACCTCGGCGACGTTCCCACCGGACTCCCACCGTGTGATCAGAACGAAGGTGTCGGCGTCGTAGCGACGCGTGGCGGTGGCGTCCGGGTCGTCGGGGCGCAGCTCCCACCGCCCGTGGTCGGCGTCACCGAGCAACGCGGCGAAGGCGCTGGGCGAGTCCAGGCGGGGCAGACAGAGCCAGTCGACACTCCCCTCCCGCGAGACCAGTGCCGCTGTGCGGCAGTTGCTGAGCAGGGCGTAGTCCTCGATGCGCGGTGCCATCTTCCGGAGTCTTCCACGCCCGGCACCGAATCGCCACGGGGGTGCGAATGATGGCTGAGGCGACTATCGTCTGCCCCATGTCGCCAACGACCCTCTTCATCCTCGGCGCCTCCGGCGACCTCACCTCGCGTCTGCTGCTGCCCTCGCTCGCTGCGCTGCTGTCGAAGCATCCGAAGCGGCGGGTGATCCTGCGCGGCGCGGGAAGCGAGAAATGGGACGAGCAGACGTGGCGGAAGGCAGTCTCCGACGCGTTCGCCGACGCGCCGGATGCCCTCGATCTCGTCACGATCGGCGATTACGTCAGCGCCGATGTGACGGATGCCGGTGCCGTGGCATCCCTGGTCGACGGCCTCGACCGGTCCACAGTGCTGTACTTCGCCCTGCCGCCGGCCGTCACCGCCGCGGCGATCGACGCGATGGCCGGCCTGACGCTGCCGGAGGGCACCGTGCTGGCGATGGAGAAGCCGTTCGGCGAGGACGAGGCCAGTGCGAAGCAGCTGAACCAGAAGCTGCTGGCGCTCGTGCCAGAGCAGCAGATCTTCCGCGTCGACCACTTCCTCGGCAGGTCGACGCTGCTGAACCTGCTCGGCGTGCGGCTGGCAAATAGGATCTGGGAGCCGGTGTGGTCGGCCGAGCACATCGACCACGTGCTGATCCGCTTCGACGAGAGCGTGGCCCTCGAGGGACGGGCGCGGTACTACGACAGGGCCGGCGCGATGATCGACATGATCCAGAGCCACCTGCTGCAGGTGCTCGCGCTGCTGGCCATGGACCCGCCGGCCACGCTCGATGAGCGCGATCTGCGTGACGCGAAGGCCGCCGTGCTGCGGGCCACCCACGTGTTCGGCGATGACGTGGCGGCTTCGACGCGACGCGCGCAGTACACCGCGGGCCGCGTCGGCGAGCGCGATCTGCCCGCCTACCGCGACGAGGAGGGGGTGGATGCCGCGCGGCAGACCGAGACGCTCGCCGAGGTGGTCTTCGAGGTGGCCAGCGACCGCTGGGCGGGGGTGCCGTTCGTACTGCGCTCGGGCAAGGCGCTGCCGCGCAAGTGGTCGGAGATCGTGGTGACCTTCAAGCCGGTGCGGCACCTGCCGCCTGGACTCGACGGCGTGCCGGTCGACGGCGGCAGGCTGACCTTCTCGCTCGGACCCGACGAGATGTCGCTGCGCCTGCACGTGACCGGCGGCGACGACCCGTTCGCGCTGCGCGAGGAGAATCTGCTCGCCGACCTCGGCGAAGGTCAGCAGCGATCGTACGAGGAGGTTCTCGAGGAGCTCCTCGACGGTGATGTCGCCCTGTCGGTGCGCGCCGATGAGGCCGAGGAGTGCTGGCGCATCATCCAGCCGGTGCGCGATGCGTGGGCATCCGACGCGGTTCCGCTGGAGACGTACCCGGCGGGTTCCGCAGGGCCCGGCTGGCATACCGACTGACGCCGGGAACGTTTGCAGGTCGATTGAACGCTTGTGAAGGAAACCCCCGGCGTGTCGCCCTGCAAGCGTTCAAACTCCCTGCATCTGTTCCCGCGATGCGGGGCTCAGGCCTGGCTGGTGAGCACCAGTCCCGAACCGTCGGCCGAGACATCGACCCGCACTGTGTCGCCATCGTGCACCCCACCCGACAGCAGTGCCGTAGCCAGGCGGTTCTGCACCTCGGTCTGGATGAGCCGGCGCAGGGGGCGGGCGCCGAACACCGGGTCGTAACCGCGCTCGGCGAGCCAGGCCCGGGCATCCGGCGTCACGGCGAGCGTGAGGCGACGGTCGCCGAGCCGCTTCTGCAGCTGGTCGACCGAGAGCTCCACAATCTGCGCGAGGTCGTCTTCCGAGAGCGACGAGAACATCACGATGTCGTCGAGTCGGTTCAGGAACTCGGGGCGGAACGACTGGCGCACGAGCGCCATCACCGCCTCGCGCTTCTCGTCCGTCGACATCACCGGGTCGATGAGGATCGGCGAGCCGATGTTCGAGGTCAGGATAAGGATCACGTTCGAGAAGTCGACCGTGCGGCCCTGCCCGTCGGTCAGTCGGCCGTCGTCGAGCACCTGCAGCAGCACGTCGAACACCTCGGGGTGCGCCTTCTCGACCTCGTCGAGCAGCACCACGCTGTACGGACGCCGGCGCACGGCCTCGGTCAGCTGACCACCCTGCTCGTAGCCGATGTACCCGGGAGGGGCGCCGACCAGCCGCGAGACGGAGTGCTTTTCGCCGTACTCCGACATGTCGATGCGCACCATGGCGTGCTCGTCATCGAACAGGAACTCGGCCAGCGCCTTGGCCAGCTCGGTCTTTCCCACGCCCGTGGGGCCGAGGAACAGGAACGATCCGGTCGGACGCCCGGGGTCGCTGATCCCCGCGCGGGATCGGCGGACAGCATCCGACACCGCCTTCACGGCATCCTTCTGCCCGATCAGCCGCTTGCCGAGCTCGCTCTCGAGGTGCAGCAGTTTCTCGCTCTCACCCTGCAGCAGACGACCGACGGGGATGCCCGTCCATGCGGCGATCACGGCGGCGATGTCCTCGTCGCTGACCTGCTCGTTGACCATGCGTCCCTCGCTGTCGACGGCGGCCTCGGCCGCCTCGGCCTCGGCGATGTCGAGCTGCAGGCGCTTGATGGTCTCGTACTCGAGCTTGGACGCCTTGGTGTAGTCGGCCTCGCGCATGGCGAGATCGCGCTGGGTGACGGCGTCGTCGAGCTGCTTCTTCAGTTCGCCGACGCGGTTCAGGCCCTGGCGCTCGCGCGCCCAGCGCTCCTCGAGGCCGGCGAGCTCGCGCTCGAGGCCGGTCAGCTGCTCACGCAGCGTCGCCAGGCGCTCCTTCGAGGCGTCGTCCTTCTCCTTCTTCAGGGCGAGCTCTTCGAGCTTCATCCGGTCGACCTGACGCTTGAGCTCGTCGATCTCGACGGGCGAGGAGTCGATCTCCATCTTCAGCCGCGACATGGCCTCGTCGACGAGGTCGATGGCCTTGTCGGGCAGCTGACGGCTGGGCAGGTAGCGGTTCGAGAGCGCCGCGGCGGCGACCAGCGCGCTGTCGGCGATCGTCACCCCGTGGTGGGCCTCGTAGCGCCCCTTCAGCCCGCGCAGGATCGCGATGGTGTCTTCGACCGACGGCTCGCCGACGTAGACCTGCTGGAAGCGCCGCTCGAGCGCGGCATCCTTCTCGATGAACTCGCGGTACTCGTTGAGCGTGGTGGCGCCGATGAGGCGCAGCTCGCCGCGCGCGAGCATGGGCTTGAGCATGTTGGATGCTGCGACCGAGCCCTCCCCGCCGCCAGCACCCATCAGCACGTGCAGCTCGTCGATGAAGGTGATGACCCGACCCTCGGACTCGGTGATCTCCTTGAGCACGCTCTTCAGCCGCTCCTCGAACTGACCGCGGTACATGGCGCCCGCGACGAGGGCCGAGATGTCGAGCGAGATGAGCTCCTTGCCCTTGAGGGATTCGGCGACGTCTCCCGCGACGATGCGCTGCGCGAGCCCTTCGGCGACGGCGGTCTTGCCGACGCCGGGTTCCCCGATGAGCACGGGGTTGTTCTTGGTGCGGCGGGTGAGCACCTGGCTCACGCGACGGATCTCGCTGTCACGGCCGATCACCGGATCGAGCTTGCCCTGGCGGGCGCGATCGGTGAGGTTGATGCCGAACTGCTCGAGGGCGCTCTGCTGCTCTTCTTGCTGTGCCGGGTTGGTCATTCGTTCCTCCTGAGAAGACTCCTTCAAAGTTGAGTGGTGCTGACTCAAGTTTAGCAGGTGTGCGCCCTTGACACACGTCACAGCCCGTCGGCGATGGCATCCCAGATCGCGTCGGCCACGACGCGCTTCGAGCCGGATGCCGATGCCAGCACCGCCCCGTCGTCGCCGATCACGTGCACGGCGTTCTCCGCCGTCTCGAAGCCGCGCTCCCAGCCGACCTCGTTGACCACCAGCAGGTCGACGCCCTTGCGCTCCCGCTTTCGACGGGCGCGATCGAGCAGCTCGTCGTCATCACGCGGAGTCTCGGCGGCGAACGCCACCACGAGCTGGCCGGGCCGGCGCCGCGCCGCCAGGCCCGAGACGATGTCCTCGGTCTCGACCAGTTCGATGCTCTCGAGGCCGCCGGCCTCCTTGGTGAGCTTGCCCTCCGAGACCTCCACCGGCCGGTAGTCGGCCACCGCCGCCGCCATCACGATGACCGTGGCGTCATCGGCGATCGACCGCATGACGGTTCCGAGTTCGGCCGCGCTCCCGGCGCGCTCGACGCGGATGAGCGGATGCTGATCAGCATCCGCCATCACCGACGCATCGATGTTCGCGGCGACCAGCACCACGTCTGCCCCGCGGTCAGCCGCGGCGAGCGCCAGCGCGACACCCTGCCGGCCGCTGGAGCGGTTGCCGAGATAGCGCACCGGGTCGAGCGGCTCGCGGGTGCCGCCGGCCGAGACGACGACGCGCAGTCCGTCGAGGTCTCTCTCACCGACCAGTGCGAGTGCGCCCTCGGCGATCTGCTCGGGCTCCAGCATCCGACCCGGGCCGGAGTCGCCGCCGGTGAGTTCCCCCGAATCGGGGCCGAGGATCGTGACCCCGCGAGAGCGCAGCGTCGCGATGTTCGCCTGGGTCGAGGGGTGCTGCCACATCTCGGTGTGCATCGCGGGTGCGATCGCCACCGGTGCCGTGGTGGCGAGCAGCGTGGTGCCCAGCAGGTCGTCGGCCAGGCCTGCGGCCATCTTCGCGATCGTGTTCGCGGTGGCGGGGGCGACGATCACGAGCTCGGCGGCCTGGCCGAGAGCGACGTGCCGCACCCTGGCGACGTCGTCGTGCACGCTCGTGGTGACCTGGTTGCGGCTGATCGCCTCCCAGGTGGGCAGCCCGACGAAGCGCAGGGCGTCTTCGGTCGGCACGACGGTCACCTCGTGACCGGCCTTGATCAGCAGGCGCACCAGGTGCACGGACTTGTACGCGGCGATTCCGCCGGTGACTGCGACGACGATGTTCACGCCTCCGATTCTGCCGCACCGGCACCGACCCACCGCGTTCGTATCGCTTGAGTTGCTGCTGAATCCCGGAAAACACAGCAACTTGAGCGATACGAACGCGGGGAGCACCCGCCCATAGACTCGGATCCATGTGCACCGTGGTGATCGATGTCGAGCCGGGCGAGGCGCGGCTGCTGGCCGTGCGCGACGAGGATCCGCAGCGTGCGTGGGACGATCTCGGTCGGTGGTGGCCCGAGCAGTACCCGGGTGTGATCGGCATCCGCGATCGCCGCGCCGGCGGGGCATGGCTGGCCTACGACCCCGCGACACGACGTCTGGCCGTGCTGCTCAACCGCGCCGATCTGCTCGATCTGCCCGAGGATCAGCTCGTCTCCCGCGGCGGCCTGGTGCTCGAATCCGTCGCGGGCCGCTCGCCCGCGGCCCCGGTGCGCACGCACGGCTTCAATCTGCTCGAGGTGTCACCCGAGGCCTCGCGCGTGCTCACCTGGGACGGCTCCGAGCTGCGCGAGACCCCGGTCGCCCCCGGCGTGCACATGATCGCCCACGACGACCTCGACGACCTGAGCACCCCGCGCATCGAGACGTGGCTGCCCACGTTCCGCGCCGAGGCGCGGGAGACGGCGGATGCCCGCGACTGGGCCTCCCACTGGGTGGGCCTGCTCGCTCAGACCGCCTCTCTGGATCCGTCCGACGACCGGGCGATCATCCGTGACAACAACCCGCACGGCTACCCGACGATGTCGCTGCTGTACTGCACGGCAGAGGTCGGCACCGGCGGCGCGACGGTCGAGTCACGCGCGCTGCCGGCGCCCGGGCACTGGAGCTGAGCAGTCAGGCGTTCGTCGTTGCAGGAGCGCCGAATCGTGCGCGGTACGCGGTCGGGGTGGCGCCGAGCACGCGGGCGAAGCTCTGCCGCAGGACGGCCGCCGATCCGAATCCGCTGTCCTGCGCGATCTGCTCCAGACTCAGATCGGTGCTCTCAAGCATGCATCCGCTGCAGCGCGCCGAGTTCGGCGCGCAGTACCGCTGACGACCTCGGCCCTACTCGGGACAATCGTGCAGCGCGGCGTCCACCGTCGGGTAGACCCGACCTTCCCTCGTCAGCGCGGCGAACCACGCATCGCGGTCGGCGACAGTCGCCGCCTCGTCGGGCAGCGCGGCCAGCCGCAGCTCGATTCCCCGCGCCGCGAGCTCGGAGTCGAGCTCCGCGAGCGCCTCGAGGATGGTGATCGAGACGACCCGCAGCTGTGCCGCGTCGAGCGCAAGAGCGCGGATACCCGGATGCGCCGCCGCGGCATCGAGCACGGCCGTCTCGTAGCCGAGGGCATTGGCGGTGTAGAGGGGGCCGCCCAGTCGCACGACGAGCACGCCGTCGTGCACCTCTCCGACATCCAGCCGCACGCGATTCAGCTCCCGGATGACGACGATCATGGTGCCGACCACTCCGACGGCGACGGCGAGCAGCAGGCCGGCGGTGAGTCCCACGAACGCCGTGACCGCCGCGACGCAGAAGTCCGCGCGATTCAGCCGCCACAGCCCGGCGAGCCCTTTGATGTCGATCAGGCCGGCCACGGCGACGAAGACGAGGGCGGCGAGCGTCGCCTCGGGCAGCAGACTGAGCATCGGGCCGAGCAGCAGCGCGACCAGCACCGCCAGCACCACGGTGACCATGGCCGCCAGCTGCGAGCGGGCGCCTGCAGCCTTGTTCACCGCGCTCTGCGAGAATCCGCCGGCCGCAGGCAGCACCTGGAAGAAACCGCCGATCGCGTTCACGGCGCCGGCTGCGAACAGCTCGCGGTTGCTGTCGATCTGCGGTTCGCCCGCTTCGCGCAGTGTGCGCGCGACGGCGCTCGACTCGACGAAGACCATCACGGCGATCGCGAACGCTCCCGGCGCCATCGCCGCGATGTGCGTGAACGACGGCAGCACGAACGGCGGCAGCCCCTGCGGAACAGGCTCGATGAGCGCGACACCGCGGTCGGGCAGTCCGGTGAACGCGATCAGAGCGATGCCCGCGACGACGACGATCAGCGGCCCCGGCACGGCCGGCGCGAAGCGCCGCAGCAGCACCAGCACGGCGATCGAGCCGATCGACAGCAGCACGGTCGGCAGGTTCATCCCGGGCAGCGCCTCGAGGGCCGCGACGATCGAGCGGATGAATCCCTCGGCAGACGGCTCGCCACCCTCGCCGAGCAGCTTCGGAAGCTGTCCGACGGCGACCGTGGCGCCGACCCCGACCTGCACCCCGATGATGGTGGGCTTCGAGATGTACTCGACGACGCCGCCGAGCCGCAGCAGCCGGGCCAGCAGCAGGATCGCCCCGACCAGCAGGGTGAGCGCCATCAGCGCCGGCACCGGATCGTCCGATTCCGCGGTCACCCCCGCCGCGACGAGCGTCGTGGCGCTCAGCGTCGCGATGGTCGAGGTGGTCGACACGCTCATGGCGCGCGAGCCGCCCAGCAGCGCGTAGACGAGCATCGGCACCATGCAGGTGTACAGCCCGATCTGCACGGGCAGGTTCGCGATCGTCGCGTACGCCATCGCCTGCGGGATGACCACCGCTCCGGCCGACAGCCCGGCGACGACATCGCGACCCAGCCATGCGCGCCGGTAGCCGCGCAGCGTGGGTGCGAGCCAGCGTCGCGCGGCAGGATCGGATGCTGAAGCCGGCGTCACGCTGACCATCAGGCCTCCGGCGGCGGGAAGATCCGCGACCAATCCTCGGCGACGCTGATCACGGTGACGTCGGCGGCGGCGAGCGCCCGCTCGGCACCCTTGTCGTACGGCTCGTCACCGCGCCCGGAGTGATCGTCGTGATGCACCAGCAGTGCGAGCCCTCGCCGTACGGTCCCATCGCCCACGGCGAACTGCAGCATGGGCAGATCGCCGTTCGCGTTGCCCGCCGCGAGCAGCGGCCGACGGCCGGTCCTGCTCCAGATGCGCACGGGCTTGATCGGCCCGTCGTCGAGGAAGTCGAGGTTCGCCGAGTACTTCACCGCGCGGGCATCCGCATCGTAGGTCAGGCCGTACGCTGAGCCGATCACCCGCTCCGGCGGGATCCCGTAGTACTCCTGCGTGATGCTGCGCATGAAGTCGCGCTCGCCCGCCGAGGCGATGTAGCAGGTGAAGCCGTGCTGCTCGAGATAGCGCATGAGCTCGCGCATCGGCTGGTACACGGCGCCCGAGATCGGCGTGCCGAGGGTGGGGTGCGTCGCGCTGCGGAAGAACTCGGCGACGGATGCCGCGTACTCGTCGACCGACATGCCGTCGGTCAACCCGACCAGCGCGCCCAGCAGCACCTGCAGATCGGAGTCGTCGCCCGCGTAGTGCTTCTCGACGGCGCCGCCGATCCAGCCGAGGTCGCCGTCAGCGACGGCACGGTACGGCTGTCGTTCGGCCAGCGAGGGGTCGGCCTTCAGCTCGGCCGCCCACTGCCCGATGATGTAGTCGAGCTGGATGATCGCGGGTTTCTCAGACCACAGCGTGCCGTCGTTGTCGAACACCGCGATGCGGTCCTCGACGGGCACCGCGTCGGGCCCTGTGGTGACCGACGCCACGAACTCCTCGATCGTGCGGCGGGTGGCGGTGTCGTTCCATGACGGCAGTGGGTTCATCTCGCCCTCGTTCCTCGCGTCCACACCTGCATCATGTCAGCGCGGCGACGTCATCGCGAGCATTACGGTGGACACATGGCCGACGACCAGCGCGAGATGATCGAGATCCCGGGGGGCGAGTTCCGAATGGGGTCGGAGGAGTTCTACCCCGACGAGCGGCCGGTGCACACGCGCACGGTCGCCGCCTTCCGCATCGCCAAGCACGCGGTCACCAACGCCGACTACACCCGCTTCGTCGACGACACCGGCTACGTCACCGTCGCCGAGCGCCCGCTCGACCCGGCCGCGTACCCGGGCGTCGCAACGGCCGATCTGGTGCCAGGCGCGATGGTCTTCACCCCGACGAAGGGCCCGGTCGATCTGCGCGACTGGCGCAACTGGTGGCGATGGGAGCCGGGCGCGCACTGGCGTGCGCCGTTCGGCCCCGGCACGTCGATCGCCGACCGCATGGATCATCCCGTCGTGCACGTCGCCTATGAGGATGCCATGGCCTATGCGACCTGGGCGGGTGCACGACTGCCCACCGAGGCCGAGCACGAGTACGCGACACGCGGGGGTGAGGACGGCCTGCGGTTCGCGTGGGGTGACGAGCCCTACCCGGGCGGCAGAGCGCTGGCCAACTCGTGGCTGGGGCGCTTCCCCTACGACAACCGGGGCGTCGGCGGCACCGCCCCGGTCGGTTCGTACCCCGAGAACGGCTACGGCCTGTACGACATGATCGGCAACACCTGGGAGTGGACCAGCGACTACTACACGCCCCGGCACCTGGTGCCCACCGACCGCCCGGTGGACGCCGGCAAGCGCGCGAACCTGCTGGCCGCCGGCAGCTCACCCGAGGGCGAGCAGATCCCGCGTCGCGTGCTCAAGGGCGGATCGTTCCTGTGCTCCCCCGACTACTGCCTGCGATTCCGTCCTGCGGCGCGGTCGCCCCAGGCCGAGGACACCGGCATGTCGCATGTCGGCTTCCGCCTGGCATCCGATCTCTGACCTCCCTCGCGGGCCGCATCGCGACTCTCCCCTTCTTCACCCGGCGCGGGTGAAGTCCCGCGGTCCGAGCAAGGCACCCGGGTTAGCGTGACCCCACGCGCGACTGTGCGCGCCGCCGGAGAGGGAGCACAATGACCAAGGAATTCCAGGGCAAGATCGCCCTCGACGTGCGCGACTCGGTCGCGGACTGGGGCCCGTACGCACCCGCCAGGGCACCCGAGGGCGCGCCCAACGTGCTGGTGATCCTGTACGACGACACCGGGATGGCGTCCTGGTCGCCGTACGGCGGCCGCATCAACATGCCCACCCTGGATCGCCTCGCCGCGAACGGCCTCACCTACACGCAGTGGCACACCACGGCGCTGTGCTCGCCGACCCGGTCGACCTTCCTCACCGGGCGGAATCACCACGTCAACGGCATGGGCAACATCATGGAGGGCACCAACGGCTTCCCGGGGCTCTCGGGTCACATCCCCGAATCGTGCGCCACGATCGGTCAGGTGCTGCAGAAGAACGGGTACTCCACGTTCTGGGTGGGCAAGAACCACAACGTGCCAGAAGAGGATGTGTCCACAGGCGGCAGCAAGGAGCAGTGGCCGCTCGCGCAGGGATTCGACCGCTTCTACGGCTTCCTCGGCGGCGAGACGAACAACTGGTACCCCGACCTCGTCGAGGACAACCACTTCATCGAGCCCCCCCCTACACGCCGGAAGAGGGCTACCACCTGTCCAAGGATCTCGCCGACCAGACCATCCGCCTGATCCGCGACCAGAACGCCTCGAACCCCTCCAAACCCTGGTACACCTGGTTCTGCCCCGGCGCGAACCACGCCCCGCACCACGCACCGAAGGACTACATCGACAAGTACAAGGGCGCGTTCGATGACGGCTACGACGCCTACCGCGAGTGGGTGCTGGGGCGCATGATCGAGCGCGGCATCGTGCCCGCCGACACGCAGCTGACTCCGATCAACCCGATGCCGGAGGACCAGGCGAACGCGGCCGACTACGTCAAGCCGTGGGACACGCTGTCGGATGACGAGAAGCGCCTCTTCGCCCGCATGGCGGAGGTGTTCGCCGGGTTCAGCGAGTACACCGACGCGCAGATCGGTCGCATCATCGACTACCTCGAGGACTCGGGCCAGCTCGACAACACGCTGATCTTCTACTGCGCCGACAACGGTGCCTCCGGCGAGGGGTCCCCCGACGGATCGGTCAACGAGAACAAGTTCTTCAACGGGTTCCCCGACGATCTGAAGGAGAACCTCGACAAGATCGGCGTGCTGGGCGGCCCGGAGACCTACAACCACTACCCCACCGGGTGGGCGACGGCGTTCTCCACGCCGTTCCAGATGTTCAAGCGCTACTCGCAGTTCTCGGGCGGCACCTGCGACCCGATGATCGTGCACTGGCCCGCCGGCATCAAGGCCAAGGGCGAGATCCGGCATCAGTACCACCACTCGACCGACGTGGTGGCGACCGTGCTCGACGTGATCGGCATCGAGATGCCGTCGGTGTTCCGCGGCGTCGAGCAGCGTCCGCTGGACGGAGTCTCGATGAGGTACTCCTTCGATGCCGCGCCGGATGGTCCCACCGAGAAGAAGGTGCAGTACTACGCGATGCTCGGCACCCGCGGAATCTGGAAGGACGGCTGGAAGGCGGCCGCGATCCATGCCCCGCTCACCGGCCACAGTCGCTTCGACGAGGACCGCTGGGAGCTCTACCACGTGGAGACCGACCGCTCGGAGTCGAAGGACCTCGCATCCGAGCATCCCGAGAAGCTGCAGGAGCTCATCGACGCGTGGTTCGTGGAGGCCGAGCGCAACAACGTGCTGCCGCTGGACGATCGCGCAGCGCGCGACATCCTGACCATCGAGCGCCCGCAGGCCGAACCGCCCCGCACCAGATACGTCTATTACCCCGACACCACCGCCGTGCCGGAGAGCGTGGCGGTGAACGTGCGCGGGCGGTCGTACAAGATCATCGCCGACGTCGTGCTCGACGAGGGCGCGCAGGGTGTGCTCTTCGCGCACGGCTCGCGCTTCGGCGGGCACGCGCTGTTCATCAAGGACAACACGCTGAACTACGTGTACAACTTCCTCGGCATCCCGCCCGAGCAGACGTTCACCTCGGGTGAGCTGACGCCGGGCAAGCACGCGCTGGGGATGGAGTTCGTCCGCGAGAGCGCGGGCGAGCACGGGGAGTCGCTCGGCACGTGCCGGCTGTACGTCGACGATCAGGTGGTCGCCGAGGGGCCGATGCGCGCACAGGTGGGCAAGTTCACGCTCGCGGGAGACGGCCTGTGCATCGGCTTCGACAGCGGCGACGCCGTCAGCGGACAGTACGCCGACGGATTCCCCTTCACCGGCGGCAAGTTGCTCGGTGTGGGTGTCGACGTCAGCGAGGAGCAGTACCTCGATCTCGAGCTCGAGGCACTCGCGGCACTCGCCCGCGAGTAGCGGCGGGCCCGCGAGTGGCCGCCGGCATGGGAGTTGCGGCGGGTGCGCCTCACCCGCGATGGGTGACGCCCCGCGGCGGCTCGTGCGGATTCACGGAACTGTGGGACTCGGCGGTTCACCGATTTTCCGAGAAAGGAATACACAATGGGATTCTGGGACTTCTTCTGGTACATGATCTGGGCGTTCTTCTTCATCGCCTACCTCATGGTGCTCTTCTCGATCATCGGCGACATCTTCGTGACCGGAAGCTGAAGGGCTGGGCGAAGGCGATCTGGGTCATCTTCCTGATCTTCCTGCCGTTCCTGACCGCCCTGGTGTACCTGATCGCACGCGGTCAGGGCATGGCCGAGCGCAGCGCCGCATCCGCACAGGAGGCGAAGGACGCCACCGATGCGTACATCCGTCAGGCCGCGGGCAAGAGCCCGTCCGACGAGATCGCGGATGCTGCGAAGCTGCTGACCGCGGGCACCATCACGACCGAGGAGTACGAGAAGCTCAAGGCCAAGGCACTGGCCTGAGCATCGTCTCCACTCACCTCATGACGGGGGCGTCGGGCATCCGCTCGACGCCCCTTTCACATTCTGGAAAGGCAGTCCGATGAGCCTGTGGGAGTATCTCGGCTATCTGCTGTGGGGCGTGCTGATCGTCTCGTATCTTCTCGTGCTGCTGCACGTGCTGACAGCCCTGTTCCGCAGCGGCCTGAGCGGCTGGATGAAGGCCGTCTGGGTGCTGCTGCTGTTCGTCCTGCCGCTGGTCTCGGTGCTGATCTGGCTGATCATGGGCGGCTACGACGAGAGCGACGCGGCCCGCGCTCAGACGGGCAGCGGTTCGTCGCGGTAGAGCGCTTCGAAGGTGTCGAGGGTGCGATTGATATCGTGCACGGCCACGCCGTCGAGCGATGCGCGCTGCATCCGCTCGTACTCCTCCTGCGGCGCGGTGAGCACCCGTGTGAGCTTGTCGGCGAGCTCGTCGACGTCGCCCGGCTGGAACAGGTAGCCGTTCTCACCGTCGTGGACGAGATGCGGCAGCGCGACGGCGTCGGCTCCGACGATGGGAAGGGCGGATGCCATCGCCTCCATCGTCACGATGGACTGCAGCTCCGCGATCGAGGCGATCGCGAACACCGATGAGCGGGAGTACAGCTCGCGCAGCTGCTCGTCGGTCACCCGGCCGTGGAAGGTCACGCGGTCACTGAGCCCCAGCTGCGCGGTGAGCGCCTCGAGCGCTTTGCGCTGGTCGCCGCCGCCGGCGATGTCGAAGGTGACGTCGAGCGCGGGGTCGAGTCGGGCGAGGGCGTGCAGCACGACGTCGACGTGCTTCTCGCCGGTGAGCCGCCCGACGAACAGGATGCGGTTCTTCTCGCGCGGCCCGATCACCGGCGTGTAGTTGCGGCGGTCGATGCCGCACGAGATGGGCACGACGCCGGCGATGTCGATCGTGCGCTCGAGGAAGTCGGCGGCCTTGCGGGTGGGCGTGGTCACGGCGCGCGTCAGGTCGAAGGTGCGCTTCGCGTCGTCCCAGGCGAGCTTGAGCACGATCCGGTTGATGAAATCGGGCATCGTGGTGTGGTCGAGGATGTTCTCGGCCATGACGTGGTTGGTGGCGACGATCGGGATGCCGCGCTGCGTCGCGATGCGCGCGAGTCCGCGCCCGATGACGATGTGCGACTGGATGTGCACCACGTCGGGCTGCACGGCGCTGAGCACCTTGCGGGCGTAGTGCTTCGAGCGCCACGGCCAGATGAAGCGCAGCCAGTCGTGCGGCAGCCAGCGCACCGAGGGCAGCCGGTGCATCGTCATCGGCTGACCCTCGATGACCTCTTCGTGCACGGCGGAGCGCCGGTACCGGGTGTTCGGCGCGACGACGTGCACCTCGTGGCCGCGCTCGACGAGGCCCGCGGCGAGGCGCTCGGCGAAACGCGCGGCGCCGTTGATGTCGGGCGCGAACGTGTCGCAGCCGATGAGGATCTTCAGGGGACGTCCGGGTTCCGCAGAGCCCGCCGAGGCGGGCTGGCCGTCAGGGGAAGATGTCACGGGGGATGCTGCCTATCTGTAGCGCTGAGCGCAGGCAACTCTACCCGAGAGGACTGCGACGGGCCGGTTGCCTGGCCGTGACGCTCTCAGCCTGATCCACGCGTGCTCGCGTAGCGTGTGATCATGCGCCTGACCTCTTCCGCCGATCCCGCCCTGTGGATTCCCGTGACCGGGTCGCTCGGTCTGCGCGGGCGTCGGCACCGCAAGGCTGCGATTCGGATGCTGATGACGCAGGCCAACACGTCACTCGGGCGTGACGGCGTCCCGGGTTCGCGGGTGGGCGCGTGGCTGGCCAGTCAGGCCATCCCGCTGGCGATGCGCCGTGCCGACGGGCGGGTGCTGGCCTGGACGTGGAAGGCCGAGCCCGAGCTGGTCGTGGCGATGGCGACCGTGCAGGAGCTCACCCCGCAGCTGCGCATGGCGCGGGCATCCATGCCGATGGAGTACGACGACACCGAGAGCTTCCCGACGCCGCTGGGCGTGGGCGAGAAGCTCATGATGCCGATGCCGCCGAACCCGGCATCCCCGCCGTCGGCGAACTACACCTGGGACACCGGGACGCACCTGATCACGCTGAACGTCGTGTGCAGCGACCGCGAGCGCTTCGGAACCCTCGAGGGTTCACTGGATGATCTGGCGCGCAGCATCCGCATCGCGGACGACCTCACCTCGGGTGAGTCGAACGTGCTGCGCCTGCCGCCGGCCTGACCGGCGCTTCCCCGCGGCTCAGCCGCGCTCGTACTCGGCGAGCACGAGGCCGGATTCATAGGGCGTGATCACCGGCGCACGCCACCGCTCGGGCGCATAGCCGCCCTCTGCGAACAGCGGGATGCCACCGCCGAACAGCACAGGATTGCGCTTCAGCGCGAGTCGGTCGATCTCATCGCGCAGCGTCGCGGCCAGCGCGCCGCCGCCGCAGAGCCAGATTCCCTTCCCGGATTCGGCCTTGAGCGCGCGCACCACCTCGACCGGGTCGCGGTCGGTGAAATCCACCCCGTCTGCGCCCTCGGGCGCCGTGTGTTCGCGGGTGAACACGATCTGACGGAGGTGGGAATACGGACTCGGATGGTCGGGCAGCCCGACGGCGTAGGTGTTCCACCCCATCAACACCGTGTCGAACGGACCGCCGTCGATGGGCAGTCCGATGGCGTCGGCCATGGCTGTGTTCACCGCGCCGACGTACTTCTCGCCGACGGCGGCGGGGTGGCTTCCTTCGAAGACGAAGCCGTCGAACTGCCCGTCGGGTCCGGCGATGAACCCGTCGATCGTGACGGCCGCGTAGTAGGTGAGTTCTCGCATCTGATTCCAATCACTACAGGTGGTGTGGTTAGAGACTACAACAGGTGAAGTGGTTGAGCTAGTGTCGAGTCATGGCGAAGAACGATGCGAGGCGGAATGCGCTGACCGACGCGGGCATCGCCGTGCTGGCCCGTGAGGGCTCGCGAGGCCTGACCCACCGTGCGATCGATGCGGAAGCGGAGGTGCCGGTCGGCACGACGTCGAACTACTTCCGCAGCCGCGAGGCCCTCCTGCACGGCCTTCTCGAACGGATCGGCGCCCGGCTGGCACCGACCAGCCAGGATCTCGAGGCACGGGCATCCGATCCGCCGTCGCGAGAGCTGTTCGCGGCGTACACGCGCGATATCGTGCGACGGCTGACCGCCCAGCGCGAGGTGACTCTGGCGCTCTTCGAGCTGCGCCTTGAGGCCGCCCGTCGGCCCGACCTCGCCGAGGCGCTCGGAGCCTGGCAGCGCGCCGGGTTCGACGCCGACGTCGCGTTCAACACCGCCGCGGGTCTGCCCGGTGGCCGACGAGAGATCGCCCTGTTCCACTATGCGATCGAGGGACTGATCTTCGATCGGCTGACCTCATCGATCGATCCCGAGGGCTCGACCGATGATGCGGTCGACGCGTTCGTGCAAGGACTGCTGCCCTGATCACCCGTGGGGTCAGCGGCGGCGGTCGACGACTGGTCGCGCTTAGGGTCAGTCGCGGGCGCGCAGCGCGCTCTGCAGCCAGCGGTACGACGCCTTCGGGGTCCGCTTCAGTGTGTCGAAATCGACGTGCACGATGCCGAAGCGCTGTGTGAATCCGGCCGCCCACTCCCAGTTGTCCAGCAGCGACCACACGAAGAGTCCGCGCAGGTCGAGACCCTCTGCCGGTCCGCCCGGCGCCACTGCATCGAGAGCGGCGCCGAGGTGCGCGGCGAGGTAGTCGATGCGAGCATGGTCGTCGACGGCGCCGGTCGCAGCGTTCACTTCGTCGGCGAAGCTCGCGCCGTTCTCAGTGATGTAGACCGGCGGCAGCACCTCGCCATAGCGCTCGTGCACCTCGGCGAGCGCGGTGGCGAAGAACTGCGGTGCGACCGGCCAGCCGAATCCCGTCGTCGGGAACTCGTCGAACTCCTCGAGTCGGAACGGCAGGTCGGCCATGGCGTCGCTGGTGCCATCCGGGCTCTCACCCGAACCTGCGCCGGCGGCGACGCGTGTGGGCATGTAGTAGTTGAGCCCGTAGAAATCGAGCGGCTGTGAGATGACGGCGAGGTCTTCTACCGGAACCTCCGCGAAGGCCCCGAACAGCGGCGCGAGCTCGTCAGGCACGTGCGGGTAGTGGCCGAGCAGCACCGGATCGGCGAAGACGCGGTTGTGCACCACGTCGAACAGTGCGGCCATCATGGCGTCGTCTGGGCTGTCGGTGGCGGGCACGACGGGGGTGTGGACGTTCGTGATGCCGATCTGGCCGTCCACGCCTGCGGCGCGCAGCGCCTGCACGGCGAACCCGTGACCGAGCAGCTGGTGGTGCACGGTCGGCAGCGCGTCGAAGAGCAGGGCCTGCCCTGGTGCGTGCAGCCCGAGGGCGTAGCCGTTGAGGGTCACGGTGGCGGGTTCGTTGATCGTGATCCACGCGGTGACGCGGTCGCTGAAGCGCTCCCCCACGAGCGCTGCGAACTCGCCGAGGCGGTGCGCGGTGTCGCGGGCGAGCCAGCCGTGCTCGTACTCGACCGGGATGTCCCAGTGCGAGATGGTGACGAACGGAGAGATGCCGGCCTCGTGCAGCTCGTCGAGCAGCCGGTCGTAGAACGCGACGCCCTCGGGATCCAGCGGCCCGGTGCCATGCGGCTGCAGCCTCGTCCACCCGAGCGAGAGCCGGTAGGCGTCGGCTCCCAGATCGGCCATCAGGCGCACATCCTCGGCATGGCGGTGGAAGTGGTCGGCGGTCACCGCGGTGCTGGATCCGTCGAGGATCCTTCCGGGCTGCGCGCTGAAGGCATCCCACGTGCTGGGCGTGCGGCGGCCGACGTCCGCTGCGCCCTCGATCTGCGCCGCGGCGGTGGCTGTTCCGATCACGAAGCCGCGCGGAAGGCAGCGGCCGAGCCGCTCGGCGCTGGGATGAGGCATCATCGTCTCCCTGGGTCGGGTCCCTGCGCATCCACCCTACCCAGCCCGCGCACGAAACCCGGGCTTGCGATGGACCGCCACACTTTCCTGCATCTGCACCATCGATCGATGTGGCGGATGCAGGAAAGTGCCGCGGATGCAGGTCAGATACGCACGTCACCCACCAGGTTCACCTTGATGCCCATGCCGTCGAACATCGCAGCCTTCGCGATCAGCGCCTTGTCGGCCGTCTCGGCGTCGGGCGCGTAGACGAGCTGCGCGTGGTTGGCCTTGTGGCGGGCCATGAACTGGTCACGGCTCTGGCCGTGCAGCACGACGTGCGCGATCGGCCACTCCTCGTTGGTCGCGGCCTTGCGGCGCTGCGTCTCGTCTTCGGGCAGCTCGATGACGGATGCCCGGAAGATGTCGGCCTGGAGGATGCCGTCGGCGATGAACACGCGGCTCAGCACCACTTCACCGGGCTTCGACACACCGTTGAGCGTCGCGCCGCCGGCCGGGAAGAACACGTGCCCCTGGCGCCAGCCCTCCGCCTTGTCCCAGCCGCCGAGGTGCGAAGCGGGGACGGAGCCCGAGATCTCGTACGCCCACACGAACTCACCGTCGTACTCCTCACCCCAGCGCACGTCGTGCAGGGTGTTGTCGGGCACAAGGCCCATCGCACGCCAGACACGGTCTGTGACGAGTGCGTCGACGGCGACTCCCTCGTCGGCCTCGTTGAAGTGCGGGAACGCGCGGCCCTCGTGCAGCACGCGCGAGCCGTCGCGGCTGGTCACCGGCGGGCGCTGGGTGGAGTTCAGGATGCCCTCGGCGAGGTCCGATGCCGGCACAAGGTCCTTCAGACCCTGCTGGTACTGGATGCCGACAGCATCCAATCCGAAGTCATCGGCGATCCGCAGGGCGGCGATGTACATCTTCATCTGCCACTGCACCTGCTCGCGGGTGAGCTCGGTGGTGCCGTCCTCGCCGAAGTTGAACGTCATGCCGTTCTCGATCAGCCAGTCGAAGGCGGCGTCGGCCTCTTCTTCGGCGACCTCGAGCATCTCGGCGTACAGCGCCGACTGCGACAGGCGCTCCTTGTAGATGCCGGTGTGGTTGAGCAGCTCGTCGTCGAAGATGGCGTTGTACATGCCCATGCAGCCCTCGTCGAAGACGCCGATGATGGCCTTCTCGTCGAGCAGCTGCGCCGCGAGCGCCTCGCCGAGCTGCTTCTCAGGGCTGTCCGGCAGGGCGGGCAGCGCGCGTACGTGGGAGTCGTCGTGCACGATGGCGCCGGTCTCGGTCCATTCGCGGATGCCGTTCGTGAACCACTCGTCGGTGAAGTCGACCGACCAGGTGGTGGCGTAGGGCTTATCCATCTTGGTGAGGCCGGCGTTCAGGCCGAGAAGTCCGACAAGCCCGGGCCAGTCGCCGGCGAAGTTGGCGACCGTGAGGATCGGGCCCTCGTGGGTGCGCAGGCCTGCGAGCACGTGGTGCGAGTACTGCCAGTTGGCGATGGCGACGACCAGCGGCGCGTCGGTGGGGATGCTCTTGAAGACCTCCAGGCCCATGCGCTGGCTCGAGATAAAGCCGTGGCCGGTCGCCGGGTCGACGCCGAACGGGCGGATGACACTCCAGCCGAGGCCCTCGAGCACGCCGGTGACACCGGCTTCGAGTGCGACCTGGGTGGGCCAGCCGGCGATGTTGGCGGATTCGCGCAGGTCGCCCGAGGTGATCAGGTACGCGGTCTTCGGCGCGGATGCCGGGCGCGTGGCGGGGGTGGGGAGGGTGTAGCTCATGGTTTTCTCCGGTGTTGAGTGGTTGTCTGGCAGCCGCGCGGCGTGCACGTCGCCGGCGCGGAGTCGGATGCCACGGGCGACGGTCGTCCCGTGAAGCTGCAGTTCGTCGGCTTCGAGTTCGCCGCCGTCGAGATGGATGGTCAGAGCGTCGTCATCGATCTCGACGCGCCCCCATCCCTTCCCCGTGGTGAACAGCGACCGGAACGGACCGGGCATGGCCGGCGCGAAGCCGAGGCTGCGTGTCGGGGCATCCCACTGCGCACCGCCGGCCGCGATGAGCAACCCCCACGAGGCCAGCGAGCGGGCGTAATGATTGCCGCACTCGATCTCATTCCACGGATTGCGATGCGCGCCGTCGTATCGTGCGCGCATCGTCCGCTCGACCAGCAGGGCGTCGTCTGTGCGGCCGGCGAACAGCAGGGATGCCGCGACCTGGTGCTCGATGCCGGTCCACACCTCGTCGGAGTACACGAACGGGATCGCGGGCCTTCCGCCGCGGGGCCAGGAGGCGAGCAGCAGCCCGCCCTCGTCGTTGAGCGCGTACACCCGCTGGGTGCTTTCGTGTCGGGACAGGTCGGAGCGATGATTGTGCCGCACGATCGCGGCGAGCGCCGACTCGATGCGCTCGCGCGGCAGCAGATGCCCGAGTCCGCCAAGAAAGGCGTGGAACTGGCCGAGCAACTGGTCGGAGAGGATGCCCTCGCCGTACTGGTAGCGGTGTTGATCGACGTCGGCTATCACCTGCCGGTAGTACTCGCCGTTCCACAGCACGGCGTCCATGGCATCCGCCACCCGGTCGGCGCTCGCCGACCAGTCCTGCGCGCGATCGGTCTCGCCGAGGTGCGCGGCCATCCGCGAGCCTGCACGCAGGGCGGCCAGAAGCATGCCGTTCGCCAGCGGCTCGATCCCGTGGAACTCGATGTCGTAGGTGTTGTGCAGCTCGCCGTCGAGCAGGCCGTCGCCGTCCCGGTCCCACTCGCGGATCGCGTAGTCGAGGGTGCGGGATGCCGCCGGCCACAGTTCCGCGAGGAACGCGTCGTCCCCACTGAAGCGCCACTCGCGGTGCAGACGCAGCAGGGTGCCGAGTTGTCCGTCGACGGCAGGACCCATGAACCAGGAAGGGCCACCGAAGATGCGGTTGCCGCGGAACTTCTGGGCGCCGTCGGCATCCGTCTCGAGCAGGTACTCGGCGCGGCGCGCGCTGCGCTCGAGCGAGGGGAAGAGCCAGGCCGCCGTCTGCGCGTACGACCAGACGTGAGTGCAGGTGCCCTCGCAGGATCCGCCGTGGTCGAACGAGCCCTCCCACGCGGCGAAGACGGGCCCCTCGCCCAGCTCGGCATTCGGGGATTCGAGCACGAAGCAGGTGGTCGAGCGGAGGGCTGCGATGTTCGCACCCGCCGCATCGCTGATGGCGGGGTCGAGGGTGCCGCCGTAGAGCGCCTCGACGAAGGCGTTCGTCGCGGCTTCGAGTTCAGGGAGCCCACGGTGCAGGTGCGTCGCCGCAGACCAGGCATCCGGCCAGAGTGTCGCGTAGTGATTGCGGACGATGCCGCCCTCGGGATCGTCGAAGATGATGTGGCCGTGCCAGCCGCGGCGGCGGTTGGGGAAGCTCCACGCGAGCACGAACTCGAAATCGCGGCTCTCACCGGGAGCGAGCGTGTGCACGATGCCGAGAGATCCGGTGCGGATGCGGGGCAGCTTTGCCATCATCTCGGCCTCGCTGAGCGGTGCGGCGTCACCGTCGGCATCCAGTTCGGCGAAGAGCCCGCGCGGACGATCCTCCAGCGTGAGCCGGGGCTCGGGTGTCAGCATCCCATCGTCGGCGAGGTCGTTCCAGAACAGCCGGGCGCCGTCGGGCCAGTAGCTGGTCACCCATTGCGGCTTGACGGTGGTCGCGGCATCCGTCGTCGTCAGACTCAGTGTGCCGTACCCGGGGTCGTCGTCAGCAAGGTCGATGCCGAAGTCGAGCCCGCGCACGTCTCCGTCGTCGCGCCAGCGAACGGTCTGCGTGGCGCGCATGCCCCAGGGCGCGTCGGGACCGGGCGTGCCGCGGCCCGCGGTGTGCGAGACACTGCCGACGACCGTTGTCGCGACCGGCGAGGGCCCCGGATTGGTCACCCGGTATCGCAGCACCGCGGCGGGAATGCCGGACGCATCGGCGTCGAGCGGCACGAGCGGCGTGAACGCGCGGAGCGAGACGTCGACGGGGAGGTCGTCGTCGGAGAAGTCGATGTCGACCACCGGATACTCGCCATGGAGATTCGCGCCGGCCAGGCGCGGCAGGCCCGCGAGCTGGTCGAACGGGTAGCCCGCATCCGCGTCGTGACGGCCGTTGAGCCGCGCCTCGAGAACGCGGGTGATCGCCTCGCCGCCCTCGGGCGCCGCGTGGATCGCGAAGAAGGAGTGCGGGTTGACGCGACCCTTGTCGGGCAGGTTCTCCAGCTCCCAGTCGCGCAACTCGCCGCGGGCGCCGAGCGAGACGTTGCCGGTGCCGATGCCGCCGAGCGGGAAAGCAGTGGCCTGGGAGGTGTGCGGGATGCCGCGGGTACGGCGCTGCTCATCCACGATGGGCTCCGTGTTGCTCGCGTGCTCGCTGATCCGCGGCGAGCTCGTGGACGACGTCCTTCGAACCCTGGTAGAGCCGCACGTAACGGTCGAAAAGGGTGTCGTAGAAGTCGCGCAGATCGGCGTTCGGTGTGATCGTCTGCGTGATCGGGTTCCAGTCGGTGATGACCGGAGCTGCTCCGGGTTCAGCCACGGCGGATGCCGCGAGGAAGGCAGCTCCGTAGCTGGCGCCGATTGTCGTCGCGGGCACCTCCTGCACGAGCCCCGTGACGTCGGAGACGACCTGCAGCCACAGCTGCCCCTGCGTGCCACCCCCGACGGCCACGATGCGCCGGATGTCGGCGCCCGCCGCGCGCATGGTCTCGACGTTGTGCCGCACGCCGAGCGCGGTCGCCTCGAGGGCCGCTCGGTAAAGATCGCCGCGGGTGTGCTCGAGCGTGAGCCCGGCGAGGACGCCGCGGGCGTCGGGGTCCTGGATGGGCGTGCGCTCCCCCGCGAAGTACGGAAGGACGAGGAGTCCCTTCGCGCCGGGCCCGGAATTCTCGGCATCCGCCAGCAGATCGGGGTAGTCGGATCCGGTGAGGTCCTTCAGCCAGGCCGTCAGCGCGCCGGACGTCGACAGACCGCCAGCGAGATTGCGGGTGCCGGGGAAAGCCCCCGCGGTGGTCCACATCGACGGGGTGCGCAGAGTCTCATCGCCGGTGGCGACCAGGAACATGGTCGTGCCGTACATCAGCATGAGGTCGCCGACCTCGTGGGCGCCGACGCTGACCGCCTCGGTCCACGCGTCGATCGTGCCGGTGATGACCGGGGTGCCAGCCGGGATGCCGCTGGTCTCTGCTGCTTCGGCGGTCACGTGGCCGGCGATCTCCCCGGCCCAGGTGAGGCGCGGCTGCGCGATCGAGTCGGCGTAACGCTGCCACCACGGTTCGTACCAGGTCTCGTTCTCGATGTCATAGAGCGGTGAGGTCTGGCTGGCCGACTGGTGGTCCAGTACGTAGGCGCCAGTGAGCTTGCGGGCCAGCCACGAGGCAGGCATATACAGGCGAGTGGCGCGCGCGAAGGCATCCGCCTCTTCATCGGCGATCCACGCGATCTTCGTCCCCGCCGCCTGCGAGGTGAGGGTCGAGCCGCCGACGCGGGTGATCTCGGTTACCCCCAACTCCTCCGTCATGCGCGCGATCTGAGCGCCGGAGCGGGTGTCGACGCCGTACAGGATCGCCGCGCGCACCGGCTCGTCGCTCTCGTCGGTGAGGAGCACGCAGGGCCCCATGCCGCTGACGCCGACGGCGGAGATCTCGGCCGCGTCCGATCCCTGAGCCGCCCGAAGGGCGGCGGTCAGTTCGCGAGCGATGTCGGTGAACTCATCCCACCAGATGCGCGCATCCATCTCGACCCAGCCCGTGTGCGGACGGTCGACGTCGTGCGCGCGGGTGGTGGATGCCACGATGCTGCCGTCTTCGGCGACGAGCACACCCTTCGTGCTCGACGTGCCGATGTCCACCCCGAGGGTGCAGTGCATGTCGTCCTCCTTGGTATGACAAGCTTCGTACAGGTTATGCGAAATCGATTTCATGTCGCAAGGGAAGCCTGTATGCGATCTTCCGGTCGCAGATTCTGCCGGAACCGGGACGCAGCTCCGCGTCCCGGTCGCAGTTTCTGCCGCTAACCAGCGCTCAGAACGGCAGAAACTGCGACCGGAACGGTGGCGCCGGGGTCAGCGGGCTGCGCCGGCGGCATGCACCTGGTTGCGCAGCACGACCGTGCGCGCGGGCTGCTGATCGCCGCGGATGCGCTCGAGGAGCATGTTCGCCGCGGTGACGCCCATGTGTCGTGCCGGCAGCCGCACCACGGTCACCGCACTCGGTGAGAGTGTCGTGAACGGCAACGAGCCGATCACCGCGACGCCGACGGCGGGAGGGGTGAGTCCGTGCTCGGTGAGCACCTGGATCGCTCCCACTCCGATGAGGTTGTTTCCGGCGACGACAGCATCGGGCCGCTCGGGCAGCGCGAGCAGCTCCTCCATGGCTGCTCGTCCGCCGTCGACGCGGAAGGTCGAGAACCGCAGCAGTTCGGGATCGATCTCCCGCCCCTCAGCGGTGAGGGCATCCTGCCATCCGGCGGCACGCTCGGCGGCGGTGTCGATGTGCGCCGGCCCTCCGATGTAGGCGATGCGGCGGTAACCCGCGCGGATCAGATCCTTCGTCGCCGAGGTTCCCGCAGCGCGGTTGGCCATCACGACACCGTCGACGTCGTAGGCGGTGTGGCGGTCTACCGCGACGACGGGCCGGCCGGTCGCGATGATCGGATCAAGGTTCGAGCTCTCTGACGCCGTCGCGATGATGACGCCGGACATGTGCTCGGCGATCGCAATCTGCAGATAGGTCGACTCCTTGTCGAGCTGCGCGTCGGAGTTGCACAGGACGACGGAGTACCCGGCCTTCGAGGCCACGTCCTCGACGCCGCGCGCCATCTCGGTGAAGTACGGGTTCTCGATGTCGGGGATGACGAGGGCGATGACCTCGGAGTTCTGCGTGCGGAGCGTGCGCGCGGCGCGATTGGGCGTGAAGTTGAGCCGCTTCGCGGCGTCGCGGACGGCGGCGACCTTCTCGTCCGACACGCTGGTGCCATTGAAGACGCGCGAGACAGTGGCCGGCGAGACTCCCGCCAGCTCCGCGACGTCGTAGATCGTGGACATGTGCACCTCACTGCATGTTCCGGTTGCCCGGTCGTGATGAAACAGTATCGCGCCGAGACGCGCTCTGGTGCTCGGTTCTGAAATCGATTACATTTGGGAGACCTCGATGTTCGGTGCTCCGCCGGCCAGACACACAAGGACGTGAAAGAAGAGATGACATCTGCACGCTCTGATCTCGCATCGATCGCCGCACTGCGCTCCGTGCAGACGCGATCGATCTCACCGGAGAACTTCGACGGATCCGCAGGGGGCGGCGGTCGCGCCACCGAGGGGACCGGTGCTTCCTGCGCCCGCGACCTCGGGCCCGGCTGGAAGATCTCGCCGAGCGTCGACATCAAGGCTGGTGAGACCTTCGACCTCGCGAACATCCAGGGGGCAGGCAAGATCACGCACATCTGGATCACCACGCACACCGACAACTGGCGCACCCTGATCCTGCGGGCGTTCTGGGACGGTTCGGACGAACCTGCGGTCGAAGTGCCCTACGGCGACTTCTTCTGTAACGGCTGGGGCGTGTTCGCTCAGGTGAACTCGCAGGCGATCGCCGCGAACCCGCAAGGCGGATTCAACTCCTACTGGCCGATGCCGTTCCGCGACGGTGCGCGGCTGACCATCGAGAACACCTCGACGGTCGATGTGCGCGTTTACTACCAGGTCACCTACGAGATCGGCGGCGACTACTCGCAGGACGGCTATTTCCATGCGCAGTGGCGCCGGTCGAACCCGCTCGAGGAATTGACCCCCCACGTCATCCTGGAGGGCATCGAGGGTCAGGGGCAGTACGTCGGCACCTACATCGCGTGGGGCGTGAACTCCAACGGATGGTGGGGTGAGGGCGAGATCAAGTTCTATCTCGACGACGACACCGACTATCCGACGATCTGCGGCACCGGCACCGAGGACTACTTCGGCGGCGCGTGGAACTTCGACATCCCGGGCGAGGGCTACACCGAGTTCTCGACGCCCTATCTGGGCATGCCGCAGGTGATCCGGCCCGACGGACTGTACGTCTCGCAGCAGCGGTTCGGCATGTACCGCTGGCACCTGCTGGACCCCATCCATTTCGCCACGGGCATCCCCAAGGTCGACATCCAGGCACTCGGGTGGCGCAGCGGGTGGCGCTACCTTCCGCTGCGTGACGACATCGCCTCGACGGCGATGTTCTACCTCGATCGCCCGACCGCGCGACGGCCGAAGTCGCCGAGCGCCGACGACATGGAGGTCCACCTAGGGACTGCCCCGGTCCCCGACATCGGCGCCACTCCCCCGCGGGCGCCCCAGGGCTGAGGTGGTCGGTATGACGGACGCCATCTACCCCGACCTCGACGGCAAGCTCGTCGTCGTCACCGGCGGCGGGCGAGGCATCGGGCTCGCGACAGTGCTCCGGTTCATCGGTCAGGGCGCCCGTGTGGTCGTGCTCGACCTGGCGGGCAATGCGGACATCGACGCGGAGTTCATCGAGGTCGACGTGACGGATGCCGGTGCCGTGGCATCCGCGGCTGACACGCTGACCGCGCGCCTGGGTGCACCCGATGTCGTGCTGAACGCCGCGGGTATCGTGCGCTCGGCGAGCGCGGAAGTCATGTCGGCAGAGGACTGGACGCGCGTGATCGACGTCAACCTCTCCGGCACCTTCCACGTGTGCCAGGCGTTCGGGCGGCACATGCTCGCCGCCGGTCGCGGCGCGATCGTCAACATCGCGTCGATGAGTGGCACGGTGAGCAATTTCCCGCAGAAGCAGGTGAGCTACAACGCGTCCAAGGCCGGCGTCATGCACCTCACGAAGACCCTGGCCGGAGAATGGGCCGATCGCGGCGTGCGCGTGAACTCGGTCTCCCCTGGCTACATCGCCACGGATCTGACCGCAGCGCTGCTCGAGCGCGAACCCGAGCTGGGCGAGGTGTGGCGTGAGCGCACACCGACCGGGCGGCTGGGCACCCCCGACGAGGTCGCGTCGATCATCTTGTTCCTCGCCTCGGAGGCGTCGAGTCTGATGACCGGCTCCGACGTGATCGCCGATGGCGGCTACACCGTCTGGTGACAACCGACCGCGTCACTGCCAGGTGGCCCTACGGCTCGCGCGCCGTGTCCCGAATTTGCTGCAGTAAGGATCGAAGCGTTGCCTCGACCGAAGGGAGATCCTCGTCCACCGTGGCCCGAACGGTCTCTATGTCGATCCAAGCGTATCCATGCGCGATGCGATTGCGCATGCCCCAGATCACCGACCATTCATCACCGAACAGTCCGGTCGTGAGGTCAGGCGCTCCTCGATGGAGGGTCTCGATCGTCGCAGCCAGCCTCAACGAGACCGCATCGGCCACGGTCTCGTCATCGATCGCGCCACGCGCAAGATGGCGGTGCATTGCGTCGAGGTGTGCAATGGCTTCGGCAAGCGATTCCTGGGGCGTGCGTTTCACAACGGCACCGACTCTGCCAGCACCCGGTCGCGTGCATACCCCGGGAGCGCCCTCAGCGGCACGACATCCACCTGCGCATCGATGACGGCAGATAGTTCCCGTTCGAGTCGCGACAGAGCGCCCAGACCGAGCACTCGAGTTGTGTCGATGAGTAGGTCCACGTCGGAGTCGGATGTCTCCGCCCGGGTGGCGACGCTGCCGAAGATGCGCGCATCCGCGACGCCGAACTTCGTCAGCACATCCAGCAGCTGTTGACGGTTCTGCGACACTTTGAACGCGAGTGGCCCTGGCCGCTTCTGACGCAGGAGTCGCGATACCTCCGGTTGACTGCGGCGCACCGTCTGCGCGATGTCCCTTTGGGACAAGCCCTCGGCGGCGGCGCGGTGAACGGTATCGATCAACAGCTCCCGCGCCTGGCGCTGCAATGCGTCCGCCCGTGCGGCCTCGCGACGGATCTCCTTCAACGGCTCTGGCGACGCCATATAGGTGATGCTATCACCGCGCCTCGCCTAGAGAAACCCCTTCACCCCCCCTGACGCTCGACAAGCTGCTGCACCCTACGCGGCGCAAACTACTTCAGCCCCGCCATCTTGATGTTGCCGATGATCTGACGCTGGAAGATGAGGAACAGGATGACCACGGGCGCTGCGGCGAGCACCGAGCCTGCCATGAGCAGTCCCAGCTCGGTGCTGCGTTCCGACCGGAACGTAGCCAGATACTGCTGCACGACGAACCGCTCCGGTGTGGTGATGGTCAGGATCGGCCAGACGTAGGAGTTCCAGTAAGCAAGGAACGCGGTGATTCCCATCACGACGAACGGCGGCTTCGAAAGCGGCAGGAAGACCCGCACGAAGATCGCGAATCGTCCGCAGCCGTCCAGCATCGCCGCCTCTTCGAGGCTCGCGGGGATGTTCAGGTAGAACTGTCGGATGAAGAACACCGTTGCGGCGCTCGCGGCCCCTGGCAGCACCAGCACAGCGAGGGTGTCGAGCATCGAGAGCCTCGTCACAACGATGAAGCTCGTCAGCAGGATCGTCATCGCCGGGATGAACATCGTGGTGATGACGATCGTCCAGATGGTCCGCTTGAACCGGAACTCCAAGCGCGCGAAAGCGTAGGCGGCGAGGGAGTTGACGGTGAGGCTGAGGAGTGTGAACAGGACGGCGCCCATGAAAGTCCACCCCATGGTCAGCGCGAACGTGGGATCCGACAGGATCTGGACGTAGTTCTCCCACCGCCACACCTCGGGGAAGAACTGGAACGGGGTCTGGATGACCTCAGTCTTCGATTTGAAGCCGGCGATCACCATCCACGCCAGCGGGAAGAGCGCTGCGACGAGGAAGAGCAGACCGGCGATCAGCTTGCCGACGAGGACCAGCCATGATCCGGGCGTGCGCGGCATCCGGGGGCGTCTGGGCTCCTTGCCTGCGAGGACGATCCGGGTCGTCTCCTGCAACGAGGTCATCTCAGTCCACCAGCCTTTCCGAGTTCACGAATCTGAACACGACCGCCGAGACGGTGCCCAGCACGACGAACATCAGCAGTGCCGCCGCGATCGAGTAGCCGACATTGATGTCGTTGCGGAAGTGATTGAAGATGAACAGGTTCGGCAGCATGGTCGAATCCAGCGGCCCGCCGTTGGTCATGACCAATGGAAGCTCGAATTGCTGGATCGCTGCCACGAACCCGGTGATCAGCAGGTAGAGGAGGATGTTCTTCATCTGCGGAAGGGTGATGAAGACAGTCTTCTGCCACCAGTTCGCGCCCTCCATCGCCGCCGCCTCGTAGAACTCCTGCGGGATGTCCACCATCGCGGCCACCATGATCAGTGACGTCAGGCCCATGCCCAGCCAGATCGCCGGAACGGCGATGGCGAGCAGCGCCCAGGCTGGATCGCCGATCCACGCGATCGGGTCGATGCCGAACAGCGCGAGGAACCAGTTGAGCAGACCGCCGGAGTAGTCGTAGATCAGCACGAAGATGATCGACGTGATCACCGCGGAGATGATCGTCGGAATGTAGATGCTGACCTTCAGGACGCTGGCGAATTTCCTGCCGACACTGACGACCAGGCTGGCGAACAGGAACGCCAAGATCAGCATGGGCGGCACCGTCATCGCGACGAAGACGAACCCTCGACCGACTGCCGCCCAGAACAGCGGGTCGGACATCACGTCGGTGAAGTTCTTCCAGCCGACGAACTCTGGATCCTTGTAGAAGCTCCAGTTCTGGAACGACAGGTAGCCCGCGTAGATCGCCGGCCAGATCACGAAGATCCCCAGGAGACCGACGACCGGCAACAGGAACCAGTACGCGATCTTGTCGTCCCGGAATCGATGCCGGTTCTGCCTCTGCCGGATCATCCGGCGCTCTTGCACAGCTTGGCTGGCCATGTCCACCTCGTCGTTCGTGCGTCACAGTTCGGGGGCCGGGATCACCCCGGCCCCCGAATCGTGTCGGGTCAGTTCTTCGGCGCCTTCTCGGCCAGGCCGTCGCGGTCAATCACGGTTTGGATCGCGTTGTTCGCGGTCTTGATCGCGTCATCCGCAGATGCTGCCCCCTTCATCACCGACTCGAAAGCGGTGCCGACCGCGAGCGAGACATCCCATGGGTAGGTGGGCTCAGGGATGGCCGTCGGAGCGATCTCGTTGACGATGACGTCCGACCATGGCGCATCGGCTGCCGCCTCGTCGTCGGCGACGGCATCCTGAACCGACTGGCGGACCGGCACCTTCGTGAACTGCGTATTGACGAAGAACGGCACGACGTTCTCCGGGTCGCCGGCGATCGCCCAGCTGAGGAACTCGCCTGCCGCTTCGGCATTCGCGGTCTTGGCGTCGACGACCCACTTGAAGTTGCCGAGCGTCGTCGCGGCGCGGTCGTCGGATCCTTCGGCGTTCGGGAACGCGCCGATTCCGGTGGAGCCGAGCAGGTCGGGGTAGTCCGAGCCGATCTCCGACATCATCCACGAGCCCGAGACCTTGAAGGCGACCTTCTGCTCGCCGAAGTCCTTGCCCTCGACATACGCGGCGAGCGGCTGCTTCGGCATATAGCCGTTGTCCCACAGCGCCTTGTACTGCTCCATCATCGCGCGATAGCCGTCGTCGTCGATGTTCGGTGCGGTCCAGTCGTCGGTGAGCGCGGTGTGGCCGGCGAAGTTGTACTGCTGCCCGACTGAGGACCACGCGAAGGTCGCGGCGTCCTGTGCCGGCGAGATGCAGTACTGACCGCTCGCCAGTGTCGGCTGGATCTTCTCGCAGGCCGCCATCAGGTCGTCCCAAGTCTCCGGGCCGTTCTCCGAGTCCACGCCGGCTGCGTCAAGCAGGTCCTTGTTCCAGAACAGCACGGCCTGGGGCTCGAGCAGCAGCGGGTACGCGTAGTAGGTGCCATCGATCGCGGACACCGGCTTGGCTGCGTCGATGATCTCCTCCAGAGCATCGGCGGGAACGATCTCGTCGAGCTCATGCAGTTGCCCGGCGTTGACAGCATCCTGGATGCTGCCGGGGTGGGTGTAGACGTCGGGCGCCTTGCCAGCGGCCTGCGCAGCCTTCATCTTCTGATCCCACGCGTCAGCGGGAACCTCAGTGCCGACGACCTTGATCTCGTCCTGAGACTCGTTGAACTCCTTGACGATGTTCTCGTACCACTCGTTCTCGACCGGGGTGAACGTCCGGTGCCAGAACTGGATGGTGGTGGCTCCGGACGCATCGCCGTCGTCCGCCGACTCTCCCGGTGTGCTCGACCCGCAGCCGGAGAGGGCGAGCGTGCCGACCGTCACCGCACCCACTGCGGCGATCACGGCACGACGTGTGCGTGTGATTCTCATGGTTTCTCCTCAGGAACACGACTCGTCCTCGAGTCGGGGCTGTGTGCGGCGACTGTGCCGTACGCGTCACGCTAGACGAAATCGATTTCACGCGCAAGCGTCATTCGTCCGAGGCGCGCTCAAGGTCCGCCGAGAACCAGAACACGTTGTAAGGGCCCCAGAGCGACAACGTGAAGTACACCGTCCTGCCGTCCGCTGAGACATACCGCGGATTCATGTACGGCGAGTACAGACCCGGATAGTCGCCGGCCGAGACGAGCTCGACCGGGTCGCCCCACGGACCCCAGGGCGTGATGCCCTCGCGGATGTACGCGTTGCCGGCGTCCGAATAGGTCATCAGCCAGCGATCGAGATAAGTCGACCACATCACGGAGAGCTCACCGATCGTCCCGTCGACAACGGTCTCGGCGTCCGCCATCTCGGCACTCCACCGCGGCGTCTCGCCATCGACGGCGGCGAAGTACGAGTACGCGCCCTGGTCTTCGACGGACGCCTCGTCAGCCGGTACACGCATCAGCTGGACCCCACCGAACCTGCCGGCGGGGATCGACCAGAAGTAGACGTAGTCCTCGCCGTCCTCGGAGACCTGCGCCGTGGCGACCTGGATGAAGTTCGAGTCGCCCGGCCACCGGACGCCGGCGACGGGATCCCAGGATTCGCCGCCGTCCCGCGAGACGATGAGCGCCGAGTGATTCGCGTCCCACGCGCCGGGATCGCCCCAGTGACGCACCGACATGTACGACACGTAGATCGTCTCCCCGATGGCGAAGCCGTAAGTGGGGATCTTCGTGACCTCGCCGCCGGCCCCGTTCGCATCGTGGTCACCCTCGATGAGGGCTGCGGCGAGGCCGACATCGTCGGAGAACCAGCCGTCGAACGTGATGCCGTCCGTCGGATCGTCGTCGGTCGTCCATGCCGACACGTTGGAGCGCCAGAACCCGCCCTGGCCACCGATCGACTCCGGATCGCGTTCGCCGAACGTGTCTCCGAACAGGAAGAGCGTGCGGTCGCCGACGTTCACCATCGAACCGAGATCGGTGCCGGCGACCGACACCGAGGCGGTGTCGTTCATCGCATCGGGCCCGGTGAGCTGCGCGATCTCGGTGACCTCAGAAACACCTGCGAGCACGAACGGCTTGTCCGGATCGGGATCGACACTCACGGCGTCACCGACGGAGCAGGCTGCGAGCGACAGGGACAGACAGGTGGATGCCACGATGGCGGTCCAGTGGGTGAGCGTACGGCGTTCACGAGACATGATCCTCCTTGATCGGAGCCCACTCTAGCGAAATCGATTTCAACCGACTACGTTGATCTCTCACCGACGTCGCCACACCCCGCCCACCCTCGAAAGGACAACTCCGTTGCGCACCGACTGGGCCGAGAGATTCGCCGCCGCCACGCCCGCCTCCATCGAAGGCACGTGGCTCCGTCCCGTCGCCGATGCTCCAGCCGAGCCGCGCTGGGGTCATGCTGACGGCCTGCAGATCGGCATCCATCCGATCCCCGGACCGCGCGGTCTGCTGCGGATCTTCACGCACTACCTCGACCATCCCCGGGAGAGGCTGGTGAACTTCGTCGCCGTCGAGCCGATCCCGGTCGGAAACACCGAGCGCGGCTACTCCGAACTCGAGCCCAGCTCGCTGGACCCAGGCGACAACGGCAAGCGCTTCTGGTCGATGGACACCCCCGACGACCTCGCGCCGCGCGACCCGCTCGCCCCGGCTCAAGGTGTCGTCGACGACGTCGACGGCGTCGAGCGCCTCACCGTGTGGATCGGGGTCGAGCGCTTCGACAACGGCGCGGATGTGCGAGTGCGCGTGCGGTTCCGCGCCGACCGGCCGCACGAGGTGGAGGTCGCGGGCTTCGCGAACGACGGTTCGGTTGCCCTGTCGCACCTGGTTCTCACCGCCACGATGGGAAACTGGGCACGTCTTCGCCGGCTGCACCTGGCAGACCGGGTCGTCGAGACGGCGGAGTTGTGGCCGGATCACTCCGGCACCGGGTTCACGGAGCACAGTCGGTTCCCACTCGCGGATCTCACGCGCGACGGGGATGCCGCGGTGGTCAGCGCCACCGGGGACGAGGACGATCCGGGCGCTGTCACCTATTCGGACGACACTGCCAAGCACTGGCACTTCCTCGGGCGACGCGGAACGCAAGCCTGGCGGGTGGACGACCCGCATCCCGATCTCGAGGTGCTGGTCAACGCGCGCTGGTCGTACTGGGCGAGCGCCTCCCCGATCCCCGGCGGCCCGGCCTACGAGAACTTCGAGATCCTGGAGCCGTTCCGTCAGGGTGCATCGTTCCGATTCTCGATCGAACCGCTGGACTGATGGGAGACGACAGAGCCCAGACTCAGCCACGGACCCAAGTCGCGGCCTCCCGACCTTGCACCAGAAACCGCTCAGCCGCCCCGGGCTAAGCTGGAGCACGCAAGCCCTCACGAGCACAAGAAAGCGAGGTGGTTCATCATGTCCGGTGACAGTCACAGTCACAGACTTCTTCCCCTCCTCGCTTTCGCACCGCTCGGCTGAGCGACGCCCCATCGGAGCGCGTCTGCCGCCTGCCGCGGTGCCTTCCCGTAAGGCATGCCATGACTCCCACGCAGCTTGAGCACATCTCCGACGTCGCCGACACCGTCGAGCAGCTGATCGCCCGCGGCGATCTAGCTGAGGCGTCTGCCGCACTGACCCCGCTGAACATCCCGGAACTCGTCGAACTGCTCGGCCGGCTCAGCATCGCCGACGGCGCCGTCGTCTACCGATTGCTGGCGAAGACCAGGGCACTCGAGGTCTTCGAGGCGCTCACACCGGGCACGCAGAGCGACCTGATCCAGGCGCTGCAGGACTCCGAGGTCACCCGCCTGTTCGCCGAGATGGATCCCGACGACCGCGTCTGGCTGATCGACGAGCTGCCGGCCTCGGTCGCACCCCGCCTGCTGCGGGGGCTCTCGTCGCGGGAACGCGAGCTGACGGCATCCGTGCTCGGTTATCGCGACAACGCGATCGGGCGACGGATGAGTCCAGAGGTGATCATCACCCACCCGCAGTCGACCGTGGGAGACACGATGCGGCGAGTGCGCGCCGGACTCGACCACGCCGAGACGATCTACACCCTCCCGGTCACCGATGCCGGCCGCCGCGTGGTGGGCGTCGTCAGTCTGCGCGACCTGCTCGCAGCATCCGACGACGACGCCATCGCCGACCTGATGAGCGACGCGCACGTCGCGAACGCCGATGAGGACGCCGAGACCGTCGCGCGCCGCACCACCGACCTCGGGCTGCTGGCGCTGCCCATCGTCGACAGCGAGGAGCGGCTCGTCGGGGTGCTCACGATTGACGATGCGGCGCGCATCCTCAAGCAGGAGGAGAGTGAGGATGCTGCCCGCCAGGGCGGCGTGGAGCCGCTGCGCCGGTCGTACCTGTCGACCCCGATCCGGCGCCTGGTGCGCTCGCGCGTGGTGTGGCTGCTGGTGCTCGCCGTCGGTGCGACGCTCACCGTGCAGGTGCTCGACACGTTCGAGGCGACGCTGGCGCAGATGACGGTGCTGGCCCTGTTCGTGCCGCTGCTGATCGGTACGGGCGGCAACACGGGCAACCAGGCTGCGACCACCGTGACCCGTTCACTGGCTCTGGGCGAGATCACGCCCCGCGATGTGCGCAAGGTGCTCTCGCGCGAGATCCGCGTCGGGCTCAGCCTCGGACTGCTGCTCGGCCTGCTGGGGTTCGGCATCGCCGGACTGGTCTACGACTGGCACATCGGCCTGGTCATCGGGCTGACGCTCACCGCGGTGTGCACGGTGGCAGCATCCATCGGCGGCATCATGCCGCTCGCCGCGCGAGCCATCAAGGTCGACCCGGCCGTGTTCTCGAACCCGTTCATCACGACGTTCGTCGACGCGACGGGTCTGATCATCTACTTCCTCATCGCGAAGGCCGTGCTCGGGATCTGACGCTCTCGCGGCTGGGTGCGCCACACTTTTCTGCATCTGCGCCATCGATCGATGGCGCAGATGCAGGAAGGGGTAGCGCGTGCGCCACTGCGTCAGCCCTCGTCGTCGGCGCGGTCGGAGCCGCGCTCGTCACCGGCGGCGCGGCGCGCACGCGGATGCCACAGCACCACTTCCGTCGAGCGGCGGATCCGCCGGCTCGACCCGACCGGCACGATGGAGCCGGTGGCCCCCGCGGCGAACACGCGCACGCCGGGACGATTGTCGCGCTCGGCGCGCAGCGCGCCCTCCAACTCCACGACGCGGCGCCGCAGCATCCGCACCTCGTCCTCCAGATCGAGCAAGCGGGCGATGGCCGGCAGACTCATCCCCTCGCTCGAGAGCTGGGCGACCTCACGCAGCTGCTCGACGTCGCGCATCGAGTAGCGGCGCGAGCCGCCGCGGGTGCGACCGGGCACCACCAGGCCGATGCGGTCGTACTGCCGCAGCGTCTGAGGGTGCATTCCGGCCAGTTCCGCGGCGACCGCGATCGCGAAGACGGGTGCGTCGGCGTCCATGTCAGGCCTTCGCCTTGGCCATCAGGTCGGCCCGCGGGTTCTCCTTGGGCTCGAGCTCGTGGAAGCGCTGCAGCGCCTCGCGGGCGGCGTCGTCGAGGTGGGTGGGCACGGCGACCTGAAGCTCTGCGAGCAGATCCCCGGTGCCCTTCGACGAGGCGATGCCCCGTCCCTTGACCCGCAGCACGCGCCCGGAGGGCGTGCCGGGCGCGACCCGCAGCTTGACCGGATCGCCGCCCAGCGTGGGCACCTCGATGGTCGCGCCGAGCGTCGCCTCGGTGAACGTCACCGGCACGGTCAGACGCAGATTGAGCCCGTCACGGCTGAACACCGGATGCTGACGCACCTTCACCTGCACGACGATGTCGCCGGGCGCACCGCCGTCGGGCGACGGGCGGCCGCGCCCGCGCAGACGGATCTTCTGACCATCGGCGACGCCGGCCGGCACCTTGACCTTGAACGGCTTGCCGTCTTCGGCCTGCAGAGTGATGGTCTCGCCCTTGGCCGCGGTGATGAAGTCGAGCGTGGTGCGCGCCGTGACGTCGGCGCCCTTCTGCGGGCCGCCGAAGCCGCGGTACCCGCCGGTCGGCTGCCCGAACCGGCCCGAGCCGAACGACCCGCCGCCCTGCGAGAACATCGAGAAGATGTCGTCGAAGTCGGCCTGCTGGCCGCCCTGTCCGAAGCGGCTGAAGACGTCTTCGAAGCCACCGGATGCCCCGGGCCCGGGCGCCGTGAAGCGCGCGCCCGAACCCATGGCGCGGATCTCGTCATACTCGCGACGCTGCTCGGCATCGCTGAGCACGGCGTACGCCTCGCTGATCTCTTTGAACCTCGCCTCGGCCTTGGCATCACCCTGATTGGAGTCGGGGTGGTACTTGCGCGCGAGCTTGCGGTACGTCTTCTTGAGATCGGCGTCGGAGACGTCCTTGGTGACGCCGAGCGTCTTGTAGAAGTCCTTGTCGAACCAATCCTGGCTGGCCATCGATCACCTACTCCGCGGGTACGGCGACGACGACCTTCGCGGGGCGAAGCTCGACATCGCCGAGACGGTATCCGACCTCGGCGACCTCGAGGATCGTCGAAGTGGTGGCCCCGGGAGTGGGCTGCTGGAAGATCGCCTCGTGCTGCTGCGGGTCGAACTCCTCGCCCGCGGCGCCATAGGCGACCACGCCGAGGCGCTCCACGACCGAGCGCACCTTCTCGGCGATCACGGCAAAGGCCGATCCCTCGACCAGGTCGCCGTGCTGCTGAGCGCGGTCGAGGTCGTCGAGCACGGGCAGCAGGCCCTTGGCGGCCTCGCCCTTCGCCCGGGCGATCTCGACGTGACGCTGCTCCTCGGTGCGGCGCCGGTAGTTGGCGTACTCGGCCTGCAGTCGCTTGAGATCGTTGAGCAGCGCATGCTCAGCATCCGCGATTCCGGCGCCGTCGGCGTCGTTCATCGTCGCCTCGTCGGTCTGCATGGCGTTCAGGATGTCGTCGACCGTGAGGTCGTCATCCGACCCCTCCGCGGCCGCGGCGTCGGCCGCGTCGGCGTTCTCGGGGATTCCCGAATCCGGCGCGGGGCCGGATGCCGCAGCATCCGACCCCTCGCTCTCGGGAACTTCGTCGAAGTTCTTGTCCGTCATCGTTACTTCTTCTCGTCCTCGTCGTCGATGACCTCAGCGTCGACCACATCCTCGTCGGAGTCGGTCTCGGCCGTGGGCTCCTCGGCACCACCGTCGGCTGCGGCTTCGGCCTGCTGGTTGGCGTAGATCGCCTCACCCAGCTTGCCCTGCGACTCGTTCAGCTTGTCGAACGCGGTCTTCACAGCGTCGTCGTCCTCGCCGGCGAGAGCCGTCTTGAGGGCGTCGACGTCGGCCTGCACGTCGGTCTTGACGTCTTCGGGCAGCTTGTCCTCGTTCTCCTTGATCAGCTTCTCGATCGAGTAGGCGAGGGTCTCGGCCTGGTTGCGGACCTCGGCGGCCTCGCGGCGCTTCTTGTCCTCGGCCGCGTTCTCCTCGGCCTCGCGCACCATGCGGTCGATGTCCTCCTTCGACAGCGACGAGCCACCGGTGATGGTCATCGACTGCTCCTTGCCGGTGCCCTTGTCCTTGGCGGACACGTGCACGATGCCGTTGGCGTCGATGTCGAAGGTCACCTCGACCTGCGGGATGCCACGGGGAGCGGGGGCGATGCCGGTGAGCTCGAAGGTGCCCAGCGGCTTGTTGTCGCGGGTGAACTCGCGCTCACCCTGGAAGACCTGGATCGCCACGGACGGCTGGTTGTCGTCGGCGGTGGTGAAGGTCTCGCTGCGCTTGGTCGGGATCGCGGTGTTGCGGTCGATGAGCTTGGTCATCATGCCGCCCTTGGTCTCGATGCCGAGGCTCAGCGGGGTGACGTCGATGAGCAGCACGTCCTTGCGCTCACCCTTCAGCACGCCGGCCTGCAGGGCGGCGCCGACGGCGACGACCTCATCCGGGTTGACACCCTTGTTGGCATCCTTGCCGGTCTCGCGCTTGACGAGGTCGGCCACCGCGGGCATGCGGGTGGATCCGCCGACGAGAACGATGTGGTCGATCTCGCTGACCTTGATGCCGGCCTCGCGGATGACGTCCTCGAACGGCTTCTTGGTGCGGTCGAGCAGGTCCTTGGTGAGGTCCTCGAACTTCGCACGGGTGAGGGTCTCGCTCAGCGACACCGGGCCCGACTCGGTCAGTGACAGGTAGGGCAGGTTGATGCTGGTGCTCGTCGAGGACGACAGCTCCTTCTTCGCCTGCTCCGCGGCCTCCTTGAGGCGCTGCAGCGCGATCTTGTCGCCCGAGACGTCGACTCCGCTGGTCTCCTTGAACTGCTTGATCAGGAAGTCCACGACACGCTGGTCCCAGTCGTCGCCGCCGAGGCGGTTGTCACCGGCGGTGGCGCGCACCTGGATGGTGGAGAAGTCGTCGTCCTTGCCCACCTCGAGCAGCGAGACGTCGAAGGTTCCGCCACCGAGGTCGAAGACGAGGATGAGCTCGTCCTCCTTGCCCTTGTCGAGGCCGTACGCCAGCGCAGCGGCGGTGGGCTCGTTGATGATGCGCAGCACGTTGAGGCCGGCGATCTCACCGGCCTCCTTGGTGGCCTGACGCTCGGCGTCGTTGAAGTACGCAGGAACGGTGATGACGGCGTCGGTCACGGTGTCGCCGAGGTACGACTCGGCGTCGCGCTTGAGCTTCTGCAGGATGCGCGCCGAGATCTCCTGCGGCGTCCACTTCTTGCCGTCCACGTCGAACGACCAGTCGGTGCCCATGTGGCGCTTGACCGACGCGATGGTGCGGTCGACGTTGGTGACGGCCTGGCGCTTGGCGGTCTCGCCGACCAGCACCTCGCCGTCCTTCGTGAATGCGACCACCGACGGGGTGGTGCGGAAGCCCTCGGCGTTGGCGATGACCTTGGGCTCGCCGCCCTCGAGGACGCTGACGACGGAGTTGGTGGTTCCGAGGTCGATACCGACAGCACGTGCCATGTGTTTTCTCCTTGTGTTGATGAAGTCTGGGATACGACTCAAGGAAACCTGAGCCGTGATGACTCAAGTGTAAACGTGCGATCGGATGCTGTCAAGAAAGTTGATACGCGTTCACTCAACTTTCACCCACTGCGCCACTCTACGCGTGGAATCGCTCAGCAAATCCATTCATTGGAATACATCTATCGCCTTCTCGGTTGTACCGAGCACAGGCGGCCATTGCGGATCAGCATCCGGCCGCCGTCACATCATGCGCCTCCACATGCGCAGCGGAAGGAGATATTCATGTCTGAGAACAAGGTCGCACTGGTCACCGGAGCAGGCCAGGGAATCGGTCGCGGGATCGCCCTGAAGCTGGCATCCGATGGGTTCGACATCGCCATCGCCGACCTCCCCGCCCAGGAGTCCAAGGCCACCGACGTCATTGCAGAGATCGAGGCGCTCGGCCGCAGGGCCATCTTCGTCGGCGCCGACGTCTCCAAGAAGGATGACGTCGTTGAGGCGGTCGGCCGCGCCGCTGCGGAGCTCGGCAGCTTCGACGTGATGGTCAACAACGCCGGCATCGCCCAGGTGAAGCCGATCGAAGAGGTCACCGAGGAAGAGCTCGACACCATCTTCCGGATCAACGTGAACAGCGTCGTCTGGGGCATCCAGGCCGCCGCCGCGAAGTTCACCGAGCTCGGCAAGAAGGGCCGCATCATCTCGGCCGCATCGATCGCCTCCGTGAAGGGGTTCCCGATTCTCGGTGCGTACTCGGCATCGAAGTTCGCCGTGCGCGGCCTCACTCACGTCGCCTCGCAGGAGCTCGCCCCGAAGGGCATCACCGTCAACGCGTACGCGCCCGGCATCGTCGGCACCGGCATGTGGGATGAGATCGACAAGCGCCTCTCCGAGATCAACGGCAAGCCGATCGGCGAGAACCTCAAGGAGAACGTCGAGTCGATCAGCCTCGGCCGCATCGAGACGCCAGAGGACGTCGCCGGCGTCGTCTCGTTCTTCGCCGGCCCGAACGCGGAGTACGTGACCGGGCAGACCCTGCTCGTCGACGGCGGGATGCTGTACAGCTGACCTCCGTTGTCTCCGGCTCAGGCCGGTGCACCCCGGTGCACCGGCCGCGTGATGCAGACCCGTCGTCGGCTATCACTTCTGCGATCTTTCGGCTATCACTTTTGCGATGATCTGACTATCGCTTCTGCGATCAGCCGACAGCGTCAGTGACCGGGCGCAGGATCGGATGCTGAAAGCAGTGCGACCCAGGAAGCAGGCGCTTCCCGGGTCGCACTGACGTGCTCTCAGCCGATCAGGTCGTGCGGCGCTTGCGTGCCCACAGCAATCCGCCGAGGGCCATCAGCGCCAGAGCGCCGGCCGTGATCGAGGCCCACACGGCGGCATCCGCACCGGTCACGGCCAGCTCGTCACCAGCATCCGAGGAGGCACTCGAACCGGAGTCGCTCGAACCGGAGTCACCGGAACCGGAACCATCACCGTCACCGGAACCGTCGCCGGGACCCGTGCCACCGCCGTCACCGTCGCCGTCACCGTCGCCGTCACCGTCACCACCACCGGGCGCGGCCGTCACGGTCAGGTCCGCAGCAGCAAGCTCCGCACCTTCGCCATCGGTCACGACCACCCGATGGTCCCCGGCTTCGGTGTTCGCCGGGATGGTCACGCTCACCTGCGCCGAGCCCTCAGCATCCACCACCACGTCGTCGAGCTTGATCGGCTCCGAGTGCAGCCACAGCTGCACGTCAGCATCCGCTTCGAAACCACTCAGGTCCACCGACACCTGCTCACCGGCCACAACGCTCGACGCACCCAGCTCCACCTGCGCCTCGGCGACAGGAGCGGCAGGCAGGTCGAGCTGCCAGCCCTGCGCCTCGAGGTGCTCGAACACCTCGCGCGCGGTGCGGTCGCCGAAGGTGGGCGCCGGGCCGTCGCCGTAGACATCCACGACGATCGGCTCGTCGGCCGTGCCGTAACCCCAGAACGGAGTGTCGGAATCGGCGCAGGTGGTGCCCGCGCGCAGGTGCACGGCCGCTCCCGGCGCGAGCTCGGTCTCGCGGAACTGCTCGAGCGATGAGAACGGGCGGTCCTTCGAACCGTCCCCGGCGCGCTCGGCACTGCAGTCGACCCAGACCTCCGTGAGGCGACCCGGATCCTCGGTGAGCGTCGGGTGCAGTGCCAGCTTCGCCAGCGCGAACGGTGCACGTGCCGAGTCGATCACGACGCGGAACCGCTGGGCGATGGTGGGCGCGTCGAGCGTGACGATGCGGCTGACGCCGATCGTGCCAGCGCCGCCGACGCGCTTCCACTCACCGTCGATCTCGGCCTCGATGTGGAACTCATCCACGGTCTGCCCGGCGACGTCGACGCCCTCGGCGAGCGTCACGCGGTTCACCGTACGAGCCTCGCCGAGATCGATCGTGAACGTCCCGGTCTTCTCCTCGCTGCTCCACGCGGTGCGCCGGCTGCCGTCGGTGAGCGCGTCGGTCGCGCCGTCGGGGCTCTCGACGGGAACGCCGATCGCCAGGTCGACACCGAACGCCTTGCGCTGCTCGGCCGCGAACGACTCCAGGGCCGAGACCGATGACGGCGCGAACGACCCGTTGGTCGTCGGCGGCGTGTTCAGCAGCATGACCGAGTTGCGACCCACCGTGTTCAGGTAGTGGTTCAGCAGCGTCGGTCCGCTCTTGGGCACGTCGTTCGGGTGCGCGAACCAGCCCTGGGTGAGCTTCATGTCGGACTCGGTCGGCCACCAGTGCAGGGCATCCGCCCCGCCCCGCGCGCCGGCGACGAGCGACTCGGCAGAGCCGACCTGCTCGAAGGATCCGCCGGCCACGACGCCGATCTTGCCACCGTCCTCGGGCACGTTCACGGCCATCGGCGCCCATTCGTTCTGGCGCGCGGTGCCGTGCTCGTTGCCGACCCAGCGCACATCGTTGCCGCCGACGGCGACCACCGCGTTCGGCTGCAGCTTGCCGATCAAGTCGTAGAAGGCCGGGTAGTCGAACAGCTCCTGCTTCTCGGTGTTGCCGGCCGCACCGTCGAACCAGACCTCATCGATCTGCCCGTACTGGGTGAGGATCTCGTACAGCGAGTTCAAGAAGTACGCGCCGTAGTCGGTGGCGTCGTAGGTGAACGTCGGCAGGTCCTTGCCGGCCCGGTCGTCGTTCTCGACCAGGGTCGGGATCGTGCGCTCGGACTTCGCGCTGCCGTTGCCGAAGCGCCCGTCGATCTCTTCATGCGAGTCGGCCGGCGACATGTACAGCCCCACCTGCATGCCGTACTTGCGTGCGGCGTCGGTGAACTCGCGCACGATGTCGCCCTTGCCGTCCTTCCACGGGGTCGACGCGATGTCGTAGTCGGTGTAGCGCGAGGGGTAGAGCACGAACCCGTCGTGGTGCTTGAGGGTGAGGATCGCCATGCGGTGACCCGAGTCGCGCAGGGTCTTCATCCAGCCGTCGACGTCGACCTCACCGGTCGGGTCGAAGCGCGTGGGGTCTTCGGTGCCGTGGCCCCACTCCTGGTTGTAGAAGGTGTTGATGCCGAAGTGCACGAAGCCGGTCAGGCCGAGTTCCTGCCACCGCAGCTGCTGGTCGGTCGGACGCACCAGCGCCGACTTGGCGAGGATGTTCTCGGGGCAGTCGTCGGCAGACAGGGCGATGTAGTTGGCCGGCTCGATGTCACCGAGCTCGGTGCAGGGCACCACGGGCTTGAGCTGCTGGAATTCGAACGAGGCTGCCGTGAAGGGCTCGATCATCGTGGCGAAGCGCGCGCGGTCGACCTTTCCGATGAAGGCACGGCCGCCGACGGCGGCGATCTCGTTGCCGAAGGTCGCCGTCGTGGTCGACGCGGAGTTGCGGATCGAGCGCTCACCGGCGGTGACCTTGGGCAGCTCGACACCGTCGAGCCAGGCGATCACCTCGGCGCCGCCGCCGTCGAGCGGCTGGTAGGCCACCGAGAGCACGTGCGCCTTACCGGTGGCAGGTACCGCCGCCATCGCCATGTGGTCGACCCACGTGCCCGACTGGTTCGAGCTGAAGCCGTACTGCAGGCCGTCGGCGCGATAGCGCACCGAGAAGTTGCCGCCGACGGCGATCAGCGTGGCGAGGTCCTTCTGGGCGGCGTCGGCCGTGAACTCCACCTCGGCGGCGAAACCCTCAGCCAGGGTCGTTCCGCTGAACACCTCGTCGGTGGCCGTGAAATCGGCCGCCTGCGCGCTGCTGGTCAGCGAAAGGCCTCCGGATGAGACCGTGGCACCGCTGCGCAGGGCGAGTGCGCCCTCGACGACCTCTCCCGCCGCGGGTGTGTACTCCGCACCCGAAGACGAGCCCGAGAATCCGGTGTTCAGCAGCGTGCTCGTCACCGGGTCGGGCTGGAACGTGTTCTGATCGGCGTCGTAGCCGGTGAGGCCCGCCGCGACGCGGACGCGGTGCAGCTGCCCCTTGTAGCCGCGGTCGCCGCCCGCGGGGTGCACGTCGTTGCCGAATCCGAACGACGCTGCGGCTGCCGCGTTGATCGCCGCCGGTGCGTCGGCGACGACCGGTGTGAGCACGACGCCGTCGAGCGAGACGTGCAGTTCGGCACCGTCACCGACATGGATGTACTGCACCGAGAGCTCGTGCTGCGCGGATGCCGACGGGGCGGGAGCGGTGCGCCGGTTCTTCTGCCAGGAGCCGTCCGACTGCGAGTCGAATCCGTAGACCAGCTCACCTCCCTCGATGCGCACGAACAGATTGCCGCCGGCGGCGAACAGCGTGGCCATGTCGGTCTGGGCGCCGGATGCCGTGATCGAGAGCTCTGCGACGAAGCCCGAGGTCGCGTCGGGTTCGGCGAGAGAGAATCCGGACGCGTCGTATCGGATGCCCTGGGTGCCGCCGCCGAGCACCACGCCGCCGCCCGCCTGCTGCTCTTCGGCGCCGTCCATGCGATGCACGACGCCGCGCATCGTCTCGCCCTCCACCGTGGTGTACGCCGTCGTGCCGACGAGCGAGCCAGCGAAGGCGATGTTGAGTTCGTCGGATGCTGCCGATGCGGCGGCACCGGGAACCAGTGTTCCGGCGAAGATCATCGCCGCCGTGGCCACGGCGACACCGACCCGCGATCGTGGTGACGATGGATGGGAACGTCTGCGTGTGCGCATGCCTTTGCTCCGTTGCTGAGAAGGACAGATCGGTGCGACACTAACAAACCTCCGATGTATAGGCAACGGTTTCTGGTTCAAGACGGGCGTGACTTCACCCAGGTCGTTAATTGCTCGGGTGTTTACGTATCACCGGCGTTCGCCGACTCCAGCAGCAAGGCCAGGGGCACGGGCATCCGGTCGAGTGGGAGCACCTCAAGGATGTCCGCTGCGAAGCGCGCCTTGCGGCCGGCCGTCGTGCCCGCGAACCGGTGCAGCTGCTCCGCGATGCTGCGCACCCGCTGCGCGGGCTGGCGCTGGAACACCCGGAACCGCTCGAGCTCGCCGCGTGTCGCCAGGGTCTCGAGCACCAGCCCAGCGCCGGCGGCGCGGATCACCTCCTCTTCGAGGTCGCGCTCGCACCCGTAGAAGCCGATCGCGGCGAGATCGGATGCCCCGGCATCCGCCACCTCAGCATCCAGCATCCCGACATCGTGCAGCACGCCGGCGACGTACCGGCCCTCGGCCGCGTCGAACAGCCCGAGCGCTCGCGCGCCCGACGCGCGCAGGCGGGTCAGGTTCGCCCGCAGATTGGTGATGCCGTCCATGACGATCAGGTCGAGCACTTCGATGCGCGCGCCGCGGTGCCGTGCGAGCACCTCGAACGCCAGCCGGTCGCTCCTGCCCTCGAAAAGCACGACCGTCGGTCTCGTACCTGCGCCCGACATGGCTCGACACTAGCGCGGCGCCGATGCGCAGCATCCAACGTGTCCGATTACTGACGTCGCACCCCGCGCGCGGCGTGTCGATCGCCGACGCGCCGGTCCGGCACCTCATCGTCAGTAATCCGACACGGTGAGGAGGCGAGACCCACCGAGATCGGATGC